>CAVFJK010000031.1:0-10858 GCA_963622815.1 Ruminococcus bicirculans (ex Wegman et al. 2014) | reverse complement strand
TATCGGAATGTACAGGTTTTTGCGTTGATACAGAAAATGCTGCTGTCTGAGCGTAGCGAGTTCAGCTCTTTTCTGTATTGCCTTTAGCAAAGTTCTGTACTTCCTGATACTTTAGAATTTTGAATTGAACCATGTTCAGATGATAACTCACGGAAGCTTTCTCCCACTGGAGTTTCATTTATCCCCTTCACCGGGAATTCTTTATACATTATGATCCATATATAAACGCCCTGATACTAAACGGCACATCTTTATACTCCGGCCAGATCACGCCAAAGAATACAAACACCGCCAGTACCGCCAGTGCCACACAGATTGCAGCATAAACCTTCTTACGCAGGTTCTCCTTCTTAATCTGCACATCAAAAAGATTACCATATCCCATTACCATAAAATAAGTAAGCGGCACGATCATCGGAAGACTGTAACGTCCCTGCGGCTGATAATCCGATGCATAAGAATAATATGCATTCAGAATATTCGGAATAATCATCGCAATCAACATGCACCAGTTAAAGATTCCTTTTACGCTCCACTGCTTTTTCACACGGACTGCAAACGTCTTCACCGGATGCAGGAAGATCAGAAGAAACCCTGCCTTAATAAAGTCCAGATAATTGTTGATCAGCCACTTCGGCATAAACACATCCATATTTCCGAACCGGCCAACAAAACTTCCGCTGACAAGTTCCACCCAGGAAAATCCGTCTTCCTGCGGGAAACCATGATTCAGCATATCCAGCAAAGAATATCCGGACATCTGCGGAGTCTTACGATTCGATGGCTTAAAGTTCTTCTTCGCGTATTTTTCCGCGCAGATCGTCGATGCGTTCATACCAAGGAAATCCCCGTCATAGAGGATCGCATTTCGGATAAACCACCATGCCGCCAGAACCAGTACGATTACACAGACAAGAAATCCCTTTTTAACAAAGTCCGCATAGTTTCCTTTCTTTTTCGCCTCCATAAACAGAGTGATTCCAAAGAAAAAGATACTGCAGAGAATAAATCCATATGCATTGTAATAGGACAATGTACAGGTTGCCACCCCCAGTGCCAGAATCACGCAGTTTTTGTATGTCCATCCCTCATCCAGATATCGCACCCATGCGTAAACGATCACAGCCGTAGAAAATACCGCCAGCGCATCGCAGTTTACATAAGTAAATACAAATAGCGATCCCGGAAGCAGTCCCACAAAAGCCGCTGCTATCCATGCCTTCCTGCGGTCAAACAGCCGTTTTCCCATATCAAGAACCAGCCAGACTGTTCCCAGTCCAAACAGGATATTTACAAATCTTGCTGCCAGGAGCAATGCAAACGGTGCTGTCGTCACAAAGCTCATCACTTTCATGAAGACTGCTGCGATCATATACGACAAAATCGGAGAAAACGCATACGAAATTCCCCATACAACATTTCGTACCGCCGGATCATCACCCACCGGAAGCGATCCATGCTGATAAATATATTCCGCAATCTGATAGCGCATCTGCTCATCCGGACCTGCGCCCATAGGCTGTACACGCGCCCACATCAGATAAAACACCAGCAGAAACAGGAAAAACAAAATTTCCACCGTTGTCTCTGCGCTTATTTTTTTATGTTTCAACTTATCTTCCTCCATCAAAATTCAAACTCTCTGATCTTTTCTGCAATATAATCCACCTGCTCAAGAGAAAGATCATAAAACATCGGAAGTCTCAGGAGACGTTCGCTCTCTTTTGTCGTGTAGACATCCTCGCCATGAAATCTTCCGAATTTCTCGCCTGCCGGAGAGCTGTGAAGTGGAACATAATGAAATGCCGGGGCAATTCCATTTTCACGAAGATATGCGATCAGTCTTGTACGCACCGCAATGTCTTTTACCTTAATGTAATACATATGTGCATTATGCGCGCATCCTTCCGGAACGACTGGTCTCTGAATCTTTCCCTGCTTTTCCAGATCTTCCAGTCTCTCATGGTATCCATCATAAATCTGATGACGTTTCTCATTGATCTTATCGCACTCTTTCAGCTGCGCATACAGATACGCCGCATTCATCTCACTCGGAAGATAGGACGAACCATAATCGATCCAACGATACTTATCGATCTGTCCGCGGAAAAATTTACTTCTGTCGGTTCCTTTTTCACGAAGAATCTCTGCTTTTTCCTGATATTCATTCTTCTGGAACACCAGTGCACCACCTTCGCCCATCGTAAAGTTCTTTGTCTCATGGAAACTGTAACATCCGAAATCACCAATTGTGCCAAGTGCTTTTCCGTGATAATACGCATCCACACCCTGCGCCGCATCCTCGACAACTTTCAGGTTATGTTTTCGTGCAATCTCCATAATCTTATTCATCTCACAGCCGACACCCGCATAATGGACCGGAACGATTGCTCTGGTCTTTTCTGTAATAGCATCTTCAATGAGATTCTCATCAATATTCATCGTATCCGGTCGGATATCAACAAATACGATCTTAGCTCCTCGAAGCACAAAAGCATCCGCAGTGGAAACAAACGTATAGGATGGCATAATGACCTCGTCCCCCGGCTGAATATCGCTCAGGAAAGCTGCCATCTCCAGTGCATGCGTACAGGATGTTGTCAGGAAAACCTGATTTACCTGAAACCGTTCCTTCATCCACGCGGAACAAAGCTTCGTATATTTTCCATCGCCGCAGAGCATCCCCTGTGCCACTGCATCCTGAATGTACTTTAATTCATTACCGACAAGTGCCGGTCTGTTAAAATCAATCATCTGACTCCTCTACTTTTCTTTATAAAGAATACTCGGGTAATTTATTCTGAAAAACAATCTCTTCTCCATCCGGATCCGTCATACTCATTTTTTCAAAAAAGTATTCCGAGATCTCATCAAGTTCTTCTCTGCTGCCTGCCTCTATATAATACAGTGCAAGGTATGGATTCGGACCGTAAACAACAACTTTCTCTCCCGTTTCATAAAAGATCCACGGCTTCACGACTGCTTTATCTTCTGCAAGTTCATACGCCGCCTGCTGCTCCTGAATCTTTTTCAGCTTTCCATGGAAATATAAAACAGCCCCATGAACCAATGGTTTACGGATATCCTGAGCCTCCAGCATCTTCGCAGCATGTGCCTTATCGTAAACATAGTTCAGCAGAAGTTCCTCCATGTTGAAACGATATACCATATCAGTCAGTTCATGTTCATATCCAAAGAACCTTGCAGCAATCTCGCATACCTGGATTCCCTCTCCCGGTTTCCAGAAAAACTGCATGGAAAGCGGACCTTCCTTCTGACCGGTATAGCCGATATAAGACTGGAGCAATGCTGTCGCAGGTTCCTCCACACTGTCAATCAGGCGGCTTGGATACACATTTCGTGTACTTTCCGGAAGCATACCTTCCTCAAACTGCGTCTTCTCTCTGTCTGCAATACTGATGACCTTCACAGTTCCATCAGATACCCAGGTCATCATATTAAATTCAAATCCATCGTTATATTCTTCGATCAGAATCTCATCCAGATCTGTAAACTCTGCGGTCTCGCGAACGCTTCGCGCAAGCTGTCCCTGATCTTTTATAATGAAGATTCCTCTTGAACCATATTTATCCAGCGGTTTACTGATCAGTGGATATTTAAGCCCGGCTGTCATTTCAACAAGCTTATTCTCATCTCGCTCTGCTGCCGGCACTTTCACAAATCCCGGAGTCGGCAGTCCCAGCTTCGAAAGCAGCTCCCGACATGCAGATTTATCTCTGTACCAGCAAAGCTGTTCCGGTTTCAGATAACACGGAAGACCTGCTTTGTCCGCAATTTTTACCATGCATTCCATAAGCAGATCTGAAAAAGAAGTTACGATTCCATCAACCTTTTCTTTCTTACAGAGATCTGCCACTGCATCAATATCTGTCACAGGAATCACATAAGATGCATCTGCATACTGTCTTGCCGGTCCGTCCGGATAGCCGTCACAGACGATCGTATAATATCCACGCTCTTTTGATTTCTTAACAAGCTGTACAAATTCGCCCAGTGTACCAAGTATCAGTAATCTGTGCTTCATTCTCCGGCTGCCTCCCATTCTTTTATCCGTTCTGCCATATATTGCATTTCTTCTTTTCCATAACGCTGGTCACATGGCAGAGGCAGTACATCTGCCGCCCACTGGTATTCCAGACTGTCCTCGGTACATTCTTCAAGAATATTTCTCCAGTAGGTCGGTACAAAGATCTTATGTCCCGCAAGCCAGCGTCTTAATTTAAGGCCATCCTTATGATAATATGGATACACAAACGGCCCCTCCGGTGTCACCCGGTTAAAAACATATTCTGACGGAGCCAACTCAGAAAGTATCTGATAATTTTCCTCTCTCTTACGTCTTCCCGTCTCATAATCAATCGCGCCCAGAAGATTCTCGGTCAGTCTCGACATACGCCGGATCTCCATGCCTTCATACTGTGCTGCATTCTGAAGCATTTCCTGATAATAAGCTCCCGCATTTTCCTCATAACGTCCAAGAATATGTTCCATCCGCTTATTGGAATGATCCACAGATTTATCCATCGGAAGTACAACATCTGTAGAAAGATACGCCCCGTCACTGACTCCCCAGAATTTCCGGCAGGAATACAAAGTATCCACGCCCTTTAACGGTTTCTGGAAAAAAGCATGTGTGTGATCCACAATGATATTTCCATAAATTTTCTGATAGCGAAGAATCTGCTCATCCGTCAGCTGCCCGTAATAATTTACCAGATACAGACATTCGTTTTCTCCCAGCTTATTCTCAGGAAGCAAAACATTCAGCTCCGCACCCATCTGATAGCGTTCGATCTGGATTCCTTTTTGCTCACAGGCCTCCGTTACCGACTCACAAAGAAATACCGGCAGATAGATTTTCGTATAGCCCCGGCCTTCCAGCAGCCACAGAAGCGCTGTTCTTCCAAGATTCACTTTATAAAGATCCGGATAATACTCTTTTCCACCAAAATCTTCCAGTTCAAAATATCCACCGATTTCTTTTTTCATCAGTCTGTGTCCTCCCGGCGAACAACATAATGCGGCATTTTCTTTGCTTCATTCAGGATATTCATCAGGTAGATTCCCATGATCCCGATTGACAGAAGAATCAGTCCAAAAAATGCCAGCATCACCATCATCAGAGATGTCCAGCCTTCAACGGATACCCCAAATGCAAAATATCTGACAAGGAAATAAATGGCCATGACCATACTCACCAGAAAACTGGCAATTCCGATATTTCTCACCATAAGGAGCGGAAATGCCGTATGTGCTGTAATATCGTAGATCAGGTCCTTCACAAGACGTTTAAAGGAATATCCACTCTTGCCATAAGCTCTTGCAGCATGCTGTACCGGCACATTGATGATTCTGTTTGATGTCAGTACAAGAAGGTTTCCGATCTGCGGCAGATATGTATTTGTCTTCACCATTGCATCTACAAGGAAACGACGGATCAGACGATAGCTGGTAATCTGAAGATTCGGGTCTTTCCCCAGCATTTTTGATGTTGCCCACACAGAAAACTTCGTTCCGAGTTTACGGATAAATCCATGTTTTCTGCCTTCATAGCTTGCAATGATCGCATCGACATCATCGCGCTCTCTCATAACATTTACCATCTTCGGAAGTTCTTCCGGCTGATGCTGCAGGTCATCATCCATCGTTACGACAAAATCCCCCTTCACATGCGCGAACCCGCACAGAAGTGCCGGATGCTGTCCAAAATTTCTTGCCATCTGTATAATACGAACTCTCTTGTCCTTTTCACGAAGTTCCTGCATAACTTCGAAGGAACGGTCTTTTGAGCCGTCGTCTACAAGAATCAGTTCAAACTCTTCTTTTATCACTTCCCGGAATACTTTCTCCAGGCGTGTATAAAGTTCCTGTAATGTATGCTCGGAATTATATACAGGAACAACAACGGAATACAAACTCATAGGTTTCCCTTTCTTTCTAAATACGCATTCTATTTTATGCATTCTTTTTTATCATATCATTTTCATAATCCATTGTAAACAATTAGTGTATGGTGTAAAATAAACAAATATTGGTTAAAAAAAATATCGTGGAGGAATTATGAAAAATTTCAGAAACTATCTGCAGCTCCACCTGAACATTCTGCTGTTTTCCCTGACAAGTGTTTTTTCTAAACTTGCCTCGATTCAGTATAATAAAAACGGGCTGCATGCACCGCTTCTCTATGTATTCCTGTTCCTGATGATCGCGAACTGCGGAATCTACGCGATTGCCTGGCAGCAGGTCATCAAAAAATTCTCACTGTCCACGGCCTATGCCAACAAGAGCGTCTATCTTCTGTGGTCACAGATCTGGGCAGTTGCTATTTTTCATGAACAGCTTTCCGTACAGAACATCATCGGAATCCTGATCGTATTATTCGGAGTATGGACGGTGCAGAGATATGAATAGAACATTTATCCTGATCATGCTAGGAGGAACCTTTTTTTCCGCAATCTCCCAGATTCTTCTGAAACAGAGTGCAAACATTAAATATGATAATCCTTTAAGAGAATATCTCAACTGGCGCGTCATTCTCGCTTATGTGATGTTCTTCGGTATCCTTCTTCTGAATACCTGGTGTTATACAAAAGTCGACATGCGCTATGGTCCGGTGATCGATACCGCAGCTTATGTATTCGTACTGCTGCTTTCCCGCTTTATCCTGAATGAGAAGATCACAAAGGGTAAGCTGATCGGCAATCTGATCATCATCGCCGGAATCCTTGTATACACATTGTAATGATTTCATCACACAGTTATCCACACTGAATAACAAACTTCTACACAAAAACAGACTGGAAAAGAGTTCTGCTCCCTTCCAGTCTGTCTTATTTAAATGTTTATTCTTCTGTTTTTTCTTCTGCAGGAGCCTCTTCCTCAGCAGTCTCCTCAGCCGGTTCAGCAGTTTCTTCGGCTTCTTCCTCCGGTTCTCCCTCCGGAGTCTCAGTAGCCTCTTCGACATCCTCTGCAGTCTCTTCCACTGTTTCAGCTTCTGCCACAACTTCTTCTGCGGTTCCTTCGATCACATCATCACCGGCTTCTTCCTCCGGTTCCTCTGTCGGACATGCTGCTCCGCACTGTGAACAGAATGCTGCCCCTTTCTCAATCGGACTTCCGCAGGATGGACAGAAACGTTTACTTTTGATCTTCAGCTCTGAAATATCTGTTTTATATTTCTCAATCTGCTCCATACGCTGATCAATCTGCTCGCAGAGTGCTTTCTGCGCATCATCTACCGGAACTTCTTCTTTATAACGTTTGTAGATGATTCTTCCAAGGTCAGCCATTGCTTTTTCAACCTGTCTCTCCTCACCGGAAATTTTATTTCTCAGTCTCTGTGTCTCATAAACTTCCTCTGCACGACCGCTCAGTTCCTTTGCTGTTTTTGTGAGTGTTTCCCCAAGACTTCCAAAAAAATCTTTTGCCATAATCCGTTACCTCTCTTTCTTTGATTGCGCTATATGATATACGATCCTGTTCTCACTGTTTCAGTTGTTTCCTTCCAGAAGTGGAACTTCCTGTCCTCTTAAGAGGATTTTCGGACCACCGTTTCCTTCTATATATTCTCTTGTGATCGTCACCTGACCGATGCTGTCATCCTTCGGAATCTCATACATAATATCCAGCATATATTCTTCCAGAATTGCACGAAGCGCTCTTGCTCCGGTATGCTTCTCCATTGCTTTTGCAGCAATAGCATGCAGTGCTCCTTCTTCGAATTCCAGTTTTACCTCATCCAGTGCCAGAAGCTTCTGATACTGTTTCAGGATTGCATTTCGCGGCTCACTTAAAATCTGTACCATCATGTCCTCAGTAAGGCCGTTCATGGTAAAGATGATCGGCAGACGTCCGATAAACTCCGGAATCATACCAAAGGTTCGAAGATCATCTACTGTCACCTTTTCAAGAATATGCGGATCATCATCGTATTTATCCTTCAGATCTGCATAAAAACCAATGGATGCCTGCTTATTCAGACGTTCTTTAATGATATTCTCCAGATCCGGGAAAGCGCCGCCACAGATAAAAAGAATATTTCTTGTATTAACTGTTGTCAGCGGAACCATTGCATTCTTACTGTTTGCTCCGATCGGAACTTCCACATCAGCACCTTCCAGAAGTTTCAGCATTCCCTGCTGTACTGCCTCGCCACTGACATCTCGCTGATTCGTGTTTTTCTTCTTTGCGATCTTATCAATCTCATCAATAAAGATGATTCCATGCTCGGCTTTCTCTACATCATTATCTGCTGCTGCCAGCAGTTTTGAAACGACGCTTTCAATATCATCACCGATATATCCTGCTTCCGTAAGAGAAGTCGCATCCGCGATTGCAAGCGGAACATCCAGTAATTTTGCAAGTGTCTTAACCAGATACGTCTTTCCACATCCGGTCGGCCCGATCATCAGCATGTTCGATTTCTCAATTGCAATCTCGTCCATGGTATCTGTCGCCACACGTTTATAATGATTATAAACAGCTACGGACATAACTTTCTTTGCATATTCCTGTCCAATCACATATTCATCCAGCGTTGCTTTAATCTTATGTGGTGCCGGAATCTTTTTCAGATCAAGAACAGGTTCCTTTTTCTCAGCTTTTTTCTTCTTTGGCTTTTTCTGCTGTCCCATCTGATTCTGGAAACTGCTGAGATCGATCATGCTGACATTTGGCATATTAAACAGATCCCCGTAATTAAAGTTTCCTGTCTGCATCTGCTGGTTCATGCTGTCAAAGCTTCTCTGCATGCAATCCGGACAGATATATATATTATTCGGAAGATCAATCATCTTTCCGACCTGACTCTCTGCACGGTGACAGAGTGTACAGTACTTCTCAGACTCGTGTCTTTCTTCCTGATCGTCGTCTTCGCTGACCTCTCCCTCTAAAATCTCATCATCGTATTTATCTGACATATAAGCTCCTTCCCATATTATAAAGAACGCACAGATCAAGCGTGCATTCTGCATCTTCAAATCTATGCGTTCATTATAACATAACCTGTTAAACTGTAAACTAAAGTTTTTATAAATTAATTCCTGCTTCCAAGAGTTACCTGGAAAGTCTTCTCTACATACTCTCCGTTATCTGCTCTCGAAACCACAACATCCACGGTCTCACCGGACGCATAATACGCAAGTTTATTTTCCAGATCATCTTTACCGGTGATCGTCTGACCATCAAATTTTACAATAATATCACCTTTCTGAATACCTGCATTTCCTGCCGCGGAATCTTTCTCGATTCGAATCACAAAAGCCCCTTCCGGCATATCATACATCTGAATTGCTTCTGTAGAAAGGTCTGCCGACACAACTCCAAGATATCCGGCATTGTCAGAATCCACCTTGTCTCTCGTCTGACGGTTCATCAGATCTTCAAGAATCGGCTGTGCTTTTGAGATTGGAATTGCATATCCCATTCCTTCAACAGAGCTGGAAGCATATTTTGCTGAGTTAATACCGATAACCTCTCCCTGCATATTCAGAAGTGCGCCACCACTGTTACCAGGGTTGATCGCAGCGTCTGTCTGAATCAGACCGGAACTGGTGCCATCATCTGTGGAAATACTTCTGTTCAGTGCACTGATCCATCCAGAAGTTACCGACTGTCCATAACCAAGTGCATTTCCGATAGCAACAACCTGCTCACCGACTTTAAGATCATCCGAATTACCAAGCTGTGCAATCTTTATCTGAGAAAGCGTATCTTCCGGAATATCCGACTTCTGTACAGCAACTACAGCCAGGTCATTTGACTCATCTGTACCCTTAATCTTAGCGCTGACTGCATCTTCCACATTGACGTCTCCATCGCTGCCGGACATGTCCACTGTTTCTGCCTCCGCATTAACTACATCATTTCCGATAAAGCAGACACTGAGTGTCGTTGCGCCTGATACAACATGATTGTTTGTTGCGATCAGAAGTTCATCGTCGTTTTCACCTACGATGATTCCTGAGCCGCTTCCCTCACTGGAATACTGCTGTGTACTGCTTCCATATCCAAATCCAAATGCACGGAAATAATTCGGAATTTCCTGAACGCTGACAGAAGTGATTGCAACTACCGTCGGCATCGCAGTCTCGGCAACTTCTGACACAGAACCGGTCTGTACGGCTGTACCGGAAGTTTCCGCTGTCGTTTCTTCGCTCGAAGTATCTGTCGTATCACTTTCAGTCGAGGCATCTACAGCAAGCTGTGCTGTTTCCACCTGCGTCTCTGTATCCTGTTTATTCAGCATCAGATACTGATCTGATACATAATTTACACCCTGAAATACAACACCTGCTACCAGACCGAAGACCACTGCCAGAGAAATCGTTGAAGCAAGTTTTCTGCCTCCATGATGGCGTGTCTTCTTTTTCTTATGTGGTTCCTGTATCTTATCCTGTTCCATGCTCTGGTGCATGCGGTAATGTTCATATCTCGGCGGTTCATTCTGCCGACTGTTATCTGTATCATTCTCCGGAGCATTCAGATTCCAATTTCTTTCGTCATCCATGCCTGTGCTCCTTTCTTTTTCTCTTTTTTATTTTATGAAAACAGTGTAACAATCAATTGTGTTCAAAATGTGACAACTCCTTTAAAAAAGCGTGTGCTGTCATCCGTCTCATCCTCATAAAAAGGTCATTCTTACGCATTCCAGTATTCGCGGTTCATCGTGCACCACAAAATCACCTTTTTCGGAAGTTTCCGATATTTTTTACCTGCAAGATAGCCGGCATATTTGCATCCGGACTGCATGATGACACCCGGAATCAGCCAGATCTTTCCTTTTTTTACCAGATAGCTGATCGTTTTCTTAACAAGCTTGATTCCCTCACCCTCAGAT
>CAVFJK010000030.1:0-6278 GCA_963622815.1 Ruminococcus bicirculans (ex Wegman et al. 2014) | reverse complement strand
ACCAAATACCGCGATTGCCTCTTCCTGACCATAATCTGTCTTAAGGACTCTCGGCCATTCCGGCCACGGATTGTTTGCTGCACGTTCTACAGGCGGTTTTGGCATCATCTCAAGCTGTGTCACGGATTTTGCACCAAGACGGATACTTGTTCCTACACAGTCATTACCGGTATCACCGCCACCGATGACAAGAACATGTTTATCTTTTGCAAGCTCATACGGTGTTTTTTCAAAATTCGAATCCAGAAGTGTCTTTGTCACTTTTCCAAGGAAATCCACTGCAAAATAGATTCCCTTTGCTTCTCTTCCCGGAACTTTGATGTCTCGCGGGTTGGATGCTCCACATGCAAGGATCACACGGTCATATTTTTTCAGAAGTTCTTCTGCTGTAATATCTTTTCCGACATTTGTATTCAGAACAAACTTCACACCTTCTTCTTCCATCAGATGGATTCTTCTGTCAACAACCGATTTTTCCAGTTTCATATTCGGAATACCATAACGGAGAAGTCCTCCTGGTCTGTCACTTCTCTCATAAACTGTGACATTATGTCCTCTTCGGTTCAGCTGCTGTGCTGCTGCCAGCCCCGATGGGCCACTTCCGATCACGGCAATCGTCTTGCCTGTACGTACACGCGGAATCTGTGGTTTTACCCAGCCTTCCTGCCATGCAGTCTCTATGATTGCTCTCTCATTTTCTTTTGTTGATACCGGTTCGCTGTCAAGATTACAGGTACATGCTGCTTCACAGAGTGCCGGGCATACTCTTGATGTAAATTCCGGAAAACTGTGTGTTTTTGAAAGTCTTAAATATGCCTGTTTCCAGTTTCCTGTATATACAAGATCATTTGTCTCCGGTACCAGGTTATGCAGCGGACAGCCGGAAGCCATTCCATTAAGCATCATGCCTGACTGACAGAACGGGACGCCGCAGGCCATGCAGCGTGCTCCCTGAATCTTCTGTTTTTCTTTACTGATCGGAGTCCGGAATTCATTGAAGTTAGCGATCCGGACCTTCGGAGGCAGCACTTTTGCTGTCTCTCTTTTATATTCTAAAAATCCTGTTGGCTTTCCCATGTTTCCTCATCCTCCTTAATGCTTTGCTCCAATGCTTTCATAAAATGCTTCCATCTGCGCCTGTTCACTGGTCAGTCCTTTTTCTTCTAATTTAGCACTGAGTGTGATCATCTTCTTATACTCATTCGGAATGAGTTTCTTAAAGTGCGGCAGATAATAGTCAAAGTCAGCAAGCACTTTAGCTCCTAATTCGGAACCTGTAGCCGCAACATGGGCTTCGATCAGATCACGAAGTTCTTTCTTGTCATATTTATTCTCTACTTTTTCAATAGAGATCATTGCTTTATTGATGTTTTTATAGAGTTTATTTTCCACATCCAGTACATAAGCGATACCGCCGCTCATACCGGCTGCAAAGTTCTTTCCGGTACGTCCGAGAACAACGACACGTCCACCGGTCATGTACTCGCATCCATGTTCTCCGACACCTTCTACAACTGCATATGCACCTGAGTTACGAACTGCAAAACGCTCGCCTGCAACACCGTTGATAAATGCATAGCCGCTTGTTGCGCCATACAGTGCAACATTACCGATGATAATGTTATCTTCCGGTTTGTATGCTGCTTTTTCCGGAACTTTAACGATCAGTTTTCCACCGGAAAGTCCTTTACCGAAGTAGTCATTGCTGTCACCGGTAAGATTCAGTGTAAGTCCTTTCGGGATAAATGCACCGAAGCTCTGTCCGCCTGCGCCATGGCAGTTGATCACGATCGTATCATCCGGCAGTCCTGTTCCTGTCTGTCTGGTGATCTCAGCACCAAGGATCGTGCCAAAAGTACGGTCTGTATTTGTGACATCAACATCCAGTTCCACATGTTCTGCCTTTGAGATTGCTCTTGCACATTTTTTGAGAAGCACTTTCTCATCCAGTGTCTTTTCAAGTTCAAAGTTATAAACAGCTTTTGGATCAAACGTTACTTTCTGTCCGTTTCCTGCATATGGATTATTCAGGATCGCACTGAGATCCAGTTTTCCTTTATACGGTTCTGCTGCTACAGCTTCCTCGGACTGTCTTAAAAGCTCCGTACGTCCAACCATCTCATCTACGGTATGCACACCCAGGCGGGCCATATACTCTCTCAGTTCCTGTGCGATAAATCTCATAAAGTTTTCTACATATTCCGGTTTTCCACGGAAACGTTTACGAAGCTCCGGATTCTGAGTCGCCACACCAACCGGACAGGTATCCAGATTACATACTCGCATCATAACGCAGCCCATGGTTACAAGCGGTGCTGTTGCAAAACCAAATTCTTCAGCACCAAGCAATGCTGCGATTGCAACGTCACGTCCACTCATCAGCTTACCATCAGTCTCGATGCGTACACGGTTACGCAGTCCGTTCATTAACAGAGTCTGATGTGTTTCTGCCAGACCCAGTTCCCATGGAAGACCTGCATTATGGATAGAACTTCTCGGAGCAGCTCCGGTTCCTCCGTCATATCCGGAGATCAGGACTGTCTGTGCACCTGCTTTTGCAACACCTGCTGCTACCGTACCAACACCTGCCTCAGAAACAAGTTTTACAGAAATATCTGCATAAACATTTGAGTTTTTCAGGTCATAGATCAGCTGTGCCAGATCCTCGATAGAATAAATATCATGATGTGGCGGCGGAGAGATCAGAGAAACGCCAGGGGTTGAATGGCGAGTCTTTGCAATCCACGGATATACTTTCTTAGCCGGAAGATGTCCACCTTCACCAGGTTTTGCTCCCTGTGCCATCTTGATCTGAATTTCTCTTGCAGATACCAGATAACGGCTGGTAACACCAAATCGTCCACTGGCCACCTGTTTGATTGCGGAACAACGGTCATTTTCGCTTCCTGCTGATGCAATACGCTCTGCACTTTCACCACCCTCACCGGTATTGGATTTACCATGGAGATGGTTCATCGCAATTGCCAGTGTCTCATGGGCTTCCTGAGAAATAGAACCGTAAGACATAGCACCTGTCTTGAATCGTTTTACAATCTCATCTACGCTCTCAACTTCCTCGATCGGAATTGCTTTTTCCGGATAGTTAAATTCCAGAAGTCCACGGAGTGCCCCGTGACTTTCTTTATCTACGAGTGCTGTATACTGTTTGAACAGATCATAACTTCCTGTCCATGTAGATTCCTGAAGGAGATGAATGGTCTGTGGATTATAGCGGTGTTCTTCGCCCTGACTTCTCATCTTATGTGCGCCGACGCTGTCCAGTGTAAGATCTGTATCCAGTCCAAGCGGGTCAAATGCTTCAGAATGAAGTCTTTCTACATTGTCCTCAATATCTTCCAGTGTAATTCCACCGACACGGCTTACTGTTCCGGTAAAGTATTTATCGATCACATCCTGTGAGATACCAATTGCCTCAAAGATCTGAGATCCCTGATAAGACTGAATGGTAGAAATACCCATTTTGGAAGCAATCTTTACAATACCGCTTAATACAGCATGGTTATAATCATCTACTGCTGCATAATAATCTTTATCCAGCATATGAGTGTCGATCAGTTCACGGATAGTTTCCAGTGCAAGATACGGATTGATTGCACTTGCACCGTATCCGAGAAGGGTTGCAAAATGATGTACTTCTCGCGGTTCTCCGGACTCCAGAATGATCGCAAGGGAGGTACTCTTCTTGTTTTTTACAAGATGCTGATGAACTGCAGATACTGCCAGCAGTGACGGAATCGGCATATGGTTTTCATCCACACCTCTGTCGGAAAGTACCAGAATATTTGCACCGTCACGATATGCTTTATCAACCTCCACAAACAGACGGTCAATTGCTCGTTCCAGTTTTGTGCTCTTATAATATAAAGTAGAAACGACAGCGACTTTGAATCCTTCATGATCCATATTTTTAATCTTCAGCATATCCGTATTGGTAAGGATCGGATGAACAATCTTTAATACCTGACAGTTCTCCGGCTGCTGTACCAGAAGGTTTCCGTCTTTTCCAACGTAAACACTGGTTGATGTTACAATTTCCTCACGAATTGCATCGATTGGCGGGTTTGTAACCTGTGCAAAAAGCTGTTTGAAATAATCAAACAATGGACGATGTTCTTTAGAAAGTACTGCCAGCGGTGTGTCAATACCCATGGCTCCGATACTCTCTGCACCGTTCAGTGCCATATTACGGATGGAAGTACGGTACTGCTCATAAGTATAACCGAACGCTTTCTGCAGACGTGCGCGCTGCTCATCTGTATATTCTTCCATACGGATATTCGGGATCTTGATGTCTTTCAGCTGTACCAGATTGCTGTTCAGCCACTCACCATACGGCTGCATGGTTGCATATTTTTCTTTCAGTTCATCATCATCGATCACTTTTCCCTGCACGGTATCTACCAGCAGCATTTTACCAGGATGCAGACGTTCTTTCAGAACGATCTTATCTTCCGGCACCGGCATGACACCAACTTCAGAAGAAAGGATCATATAGCCGTCAGAAGTGATATAGTATCTGGACGGACGCAGACCGTTACGGTCAAGCACAGCTCCCATTACATCACCATCAGAAAACAGAATGGACGCAGGACCATCCCATGGTTCCATCATCGTTGCATAATACTGATAGAAATCTCTCTTTTCCTGAGAAATGGTATCATTGTATGCCCATGGCTCCGGAATTGTGATCATAACAGCCAGAGGAAGATCCATTCCGCTCATTACCAGGAATTCCAGTGTATTGTCAAGCATTGCAGAGTCGGAACCATTGCGGTTTACAACCGGAAGGACTTTATGGAGCTGACCTTTAAGGTACGGAGACTCCATATTTTCCTCTCTTGCAAGCATCTTATCTGCATTTCCACGAATGGTGTTGATTTCACCATTGTGTACCATAAAACGGTTCGGATGTGCTCTTTCCCAGCTCGGATTTGTATTCGTACTGAATCTTGAATGAACCATAGCGATTGCTGATTCATAATCCGGACTCTGAAGATCTGCAAAGAACGTGCGCAGCTGTCCTACAAGGAACATACCTTTATATACAATCGTACGGCTGCTCATGGAAACAACATACGTATTATCATTACTCTGTTCAAATTCACGACGTGCAATATAAAGCATACGGTCGAACGGAAGACCTTTTTCCACTTCTTCCGGTTTCTTGATAAATGCCTGCATAATGTAAGGCATACACTCTCTTGCTTTGTGTCCGAGTACTTCCGGAATTACAGGAACAGTTCTCCAGCCAAGAAGCTCCAGTCCCTCTTTTTCCACAATGATCTCGAACATTTTCTTAGCCTGGGCACGTTTGATCTCATGCTGTGGAAAAAAGAACTGAGCAATACCATATTCTCTCTCACCGCCGATATCAAAGCCTTCTTTCTTACAGGCTTTTTTGAAAAATTTATGTGAGATCTGCAGAAGGATACCAACACCATCTCCAGTCTTTCCTTCTGCATCTTTACCTGCACGATGCTCCAGATGTTCTACGATTCTGAGAGCATTTGCAACAGTATCATGAGTCTTTTTACCTTTTATATTTACAACCGCACCGATACCGCAGTTATCATGCTCGAATTCGCGGCGGTACAGTCCCTGATCTTCTCTCCTTACTTCCTGCATGGTCATTTATCCTTTCTATTTCTGATAGGAATGAAACAGGATTTGAACCTGTTTCATTCCCCTTTTTCTTTATTCTTTATTTTGTGCCTGTCGGCTCTGTTTCAGCTTTGCATATTCATCAGCTGCTTTTACAAATCCACGGAACAGCGGATGTGCATGGTTCGGTCTGGACTTAAATTCCGGATGTCCCTGTGTTCCCTCATAGAACGGATGATCTTTAATCTCGATCATTTCTACAATATGTCCGTCCGGAGAAGTTCCGGCAATTGTCATGCCCTTTTCTGCAAGTTCTTCACGATATGCGTTGTTGACTTCATAACGATGTCTGTGTCGCTCCTGAATTTCTTTCTTGCCAAACAGTTCCAGTGCCTTTGAATTATCTGCAAGTACACACGGATAGCTTCCAAGTCTTAAGGTTCCTCCAAGATCCTCTACACTCTCCTGATCCGGCATCAGTGCGATCACCGGATGTTTTGTAGCCGGGTCCAGCTCAATGCTGTTTGCATCTTCATATCCAAGAACATGTCTTGCAAATTCAACGATTGCCATCTGCATACCAAGGCAGATTCCAAGATATGGAATCTTGTGTACACGCGCATACTGTGCAGCCAGGATCATACCCTCCGTTCCAC
>CAVFJK010000029.1:2225-13823 GCA_963622815.1 Ruminococcus bicirculans (ex Wegman et al. 2014) | reverse complement strand
CTTCTTCTACCAGACCTTTATCTACACCAATTTCCTGTACGACCTTATCCACCAAGTCTCTGTCATAATACTCGATGCCAAAATAATCTGCAACCATTCTGGCAATTTCAGGGCCGCCACTTCCATATTCACATCCCATAGTGATAACAAAATGTCTGTCCGGATATTTTGCATTCGGAAGTACCGCCGGTTCTTCCTCAACGTCCTTTGTCTCATCCACAATAAAGATATCGCGGCCAAATTCTGCTCCGTATTTTCTCTTGGAATAAAAGTAGAAGAATACACCAAGTGCCAGCCAGATTCCTACTACGATCCATTCCTGCCATACAAGTGCTGCAGAAAATGATGCAGGAATGATATATAAAAGTGTCATAAATCCGGCCATTGCAACTGCCATCACGCCGACAAATTTTCCGGCTTTTACTTTATATGGTCTTTCCATTTCCGGTCTCTTTTTTCTTAAGATGCAGAAAGAAATAGATACAAACATATAGGCGATAACACATCCGAAGGATGCCGCATCAACCAGCCATACCAGGACTCCTCTTCCAAAGAAAGGTGCTGCAACACATGCAACTCCACAGAGAATGATGGCTGCTTCCGGAGTTTTATTTTTTCCAAGTTTTCCGAACATCTTCGGGATCATCAGAGACTCACCCATCGAGTAAAGGGCACGGCTTCCACCCATCAGAAATGAGTTCCAGGAAGTGATGATTCCACACAGACCACCAATGATCAGCACTTTTCCCATCAGGGGAGATCGAAATGCGATTTCAATTGCTTTTGCAGAAACCAGCCCGTTCTGAGAAGACATTTCCTGTGCAATGGCACTCTGTGGCATGATGTAGCAGACTGCAAAAATAATCATCAGATACCATGCAACTGCAAGGAAGATAGACAGGAGCATAATCTTTCCAATCTTTTTGTAAGGTACATTAATCTCCTCTGCTGCCTGTGGGATAACGTCAAATCCAATAAAGAGGAATGGTGTCATACAGGCTACTTTGAATATACTTCCCAGTGTATTTCCTGCACCTGACTCCCACATCTGTCCTGTGATATTTCCCGCATCACCGTTTACTGCTGAACCAATTACCAACAGAATTCCGGCAATCGCGATGATCGCAGTCAGTACCGTCTGGAGAATTGCCGCAGTTTTTGCACCTTTAATATTGATTACTGTAATCAGGATTGCCACTCCAACGCCAAGCACGATCGTCGTGAGATAAATGTCTTTTCCTGCAATGGTATAGAGATAAACCTGATTAAAATCCGGAAACAGATAGGTAATTACCGTAGGAAGTGCGGTTGCTTCAAATGCTGAAGTAGCCACATATCCGAGAATGATCATCCAGGTACAGATAAACGATCCTGTCGGTCCCATCGCTCTGTAACTGAATACATGCTCTCCCCCACACTGCGGCATTGCAGAGGTAAGTTCTGCATAGGTAAGTCCTACGAAAAAGACCATAAGTCCACCGATCAGCATCGCAATGATAGATCCGGCAAATCCGGCAGTAGTGATCCAGTCTCCTGAGTTGATAACCCAGCCCCATCCGATCATCGCGCCAAAGGCAATTACAAGTATATCCCATGCGCCCATTACTTTGTCAAACTTTGATTTCTGCTCCATAAACATCTCTCCCCGTTTTAAAAGATCCTCAATCACGCTTCAGATCTTTATGCTTCAATTGCTTCCTTCAAAGCCTCCTCAAAGATTTCCAGACCTTTCGCCATCTGCTCATCAGTCATGGTAAGTGGAGCAAGGAAACGAATAACATTGCTTGCTGTTCCGCAGGTCTCCAGAAGAAGTCCCTTCTGAATTGCATTCTGGATCAGTTTTCCTGCAATTTCTGTAGCCGGCTCTTTTGTCTCTTTATCTTTGACAAGTTCTACACCGATCATTGCGCCCAGGCCTCTGACATCGCCGATCACCGGATATTTTGCCTGAAGTTCTTTATAGCGTGCCATGACAACTTCACCAATATGTCTTGCTTTTCCAGCATAGTCATCACGTTTCATAATATCCATAACTGCCAGTGCGGAAGCACACGCAACCGGGTTACCACAGAAAGTTCCACCGATTGTTCCGGCAGGTGCTGCATCCATGATCTCTGCTCTTGCTGTAATTGCAGAAATCGGAAGTCCTGCACCAAGAGATTTCGCTGTTGCAATGATATCCGGTGCTGCACCGGCTTCTGCCCAGTATTCAGATGCATAATATTTGCCGGTTCTGCAGTTACCACACTGAACCTCATCTGCAATCATCAGGATGCCATTCTCATCACAGATCTTTCGAACTGCTTTGACCCATTCGATCGGCGCCGGGATAAATCCGCCCTCACCCTGGAATGGCTCTACGATCATGCACGCAATCTCGCTTGCAGGTGCTCCTTCATCAAAGATTCTGTTCAGCTCATCTACATAGTACTGAACTGCCTCAGCTTCTGTATATCCTTTCGGTGCTCTGTATACATATGGATACGGTGCACGGTAAATGCCTGCCGGGAAAGGTCCCATGCCAACTGCATATACTTTCTTTGCAGTCAGTGCCATCGTCAGGTTAGTTCTTCCATGGAAAGCACCTGTAAAGCAGATCACTCCGCTTCTCTTTGTAAATGCTTTTGCAATCTTGATTGCATTCTCATCACACTCTGCTCCGGAGTTTGCGAAATACGTTTTCTTTGTCTCTCCTTTGCACGGCATGATTTCATTTAATCTCTCTGCAAGTGTTACATATCCGTCATGTACATACACATTGAAAATTGTATGGAAATATTTCTCTGTCTGTTTCTTTACTGCTTCGATAACTTCCGGATGAGAATATCCGATATTCAGGACGCCAACGCCTCCGACCCAGTCAAGGAATTTATTTCCGTCAAGATCCTCAAACATTGCTCCTGCACCCTGTTTGATGCAGATCGGATAAGCTTTGCCACAAAGTGCTTTCGGAATTGCTGCGTCTCTTCTGTCAAGAAGCTCTCTGGATTTTGGTCCTGGTACCTGTGCTGTTACGATCTCCGGTAATGCTGTTGATAATTCTGCTGTTGTCATAATATACTCCTCCTTTATCTCTTCGCCTCATCCAACGAAAAAAAAGACACCAGAACATTTACATGTCTGACGTCTTTGTCTTTTCCGATTGGTTCATTTAATTTTTTATTTAGCTAGATTATAGCACCTTCTCTGCTGAAATCAATGTACAAAGAAAACCATCTTTTTTGTGCACGGTGCACAAATAGTTATCTGCTGCGATATTTAATGATTAAAAAGGCAAGCTTCAACGCAAGACATTGATTCATATCTTCAAGTTCGCAGTTCAACAGCTCGTTAATTTTCTTCATTCGGTAATTCAACGTATTCCTGTGGATAAACATAGCTTCTGCTGTTCTCTTCGCATTACAGCCGTGTGACAGATAATTCTCCAGTGTTTCACAGAGACTTCCGGCATTAAGCTCATCATATCTGAGCAATTTTCCAAGCTGTGCCTCCACATATTCATCCAGAACTCTGGTATCATCTACATGTGAGATCAACGTATAGATACCTTGATCTTTATAAAAGAAGACCCGGCCGGGCATGTTTGTGGCAGACGCTGCCCTGATTGCAGCCGAAGCCTCATTTCTGCTGCGTTTTACCTCATCCAGATATGCCACACTGTTTCCGACTCCGGCACTGAGCCTCGTTCCAAGCTCTCCCTGCACACGTTCAATGATCTGCTCAAGAACCTCCCGTATCTGACTGTCATTAAGCTGCGAAACAGGTATCAGCACCAGGATCGAACCAGCCTGTGGAAGAATCAGAATATCTTCTTTTGTATAAAAAGAAAATTCCGTATTGATCATACGTTTTATGTTCTGTCCCAGCGTCAGAGAATCGTCTTTCTCCCATCCACTCTTCCCTCTCTCAAAAGTAAACTCAGCTACGCAGAAACTTCCCTCGATGTTAATGTTGAGATACCTTGCCTGTGCCATTACGCGTTCTCTGCTCAGATGCTCTGCATCCAGGATTGAGGAAAAAAGCTGTTCTGCTGCATTACGGTCGTTTTCCTCCAGCACCAGTCTCCGACACATGATCTGCGAAAGATCTATCAGTGGAAATTTCTCCGGAAGTTCAAATAATGGCAGTTCTTTTTCCTCACACTATTTCAACAGTTCTTCTGAAATCTGTCCCTCATTAATTCCCAGAGCCACAATCCCATGTTCCCACATCTGCCCGATCAATGACATAAGCTTCTCGCTGTCATCTGTGACACTCCTGTTTGTCAGAATCACGAATTCCCCGCCATGGATATAATTCTCAAGCATATATTCACTTTTAATGCACTGCAGGCAGTCTGCAAAATAAATCCAGCGTACCACATGCCAGAGTCCGCTTTCTCCTGCCTTTAGTTTCAGGACATCTTTAAGCTCCGGCATCTGTATCATATCTGTACAGTTCATTGTCCCATCCTTTATCTCAGAAAAAGCCCCCCGTATCTATAGTACTGAGAGCTTTTACCTTCATTGAATATTATATTTTTCAGGCTTTACGTTTATCCAGCTTTCTGGAAAGCATCATGCCAATTCCCTGCAGAATCTGTACGAGCACTACCAGGATCACGATCGTTACAAGCATGATGTCTGTCTGATAGCGGTAATATCCATAACGGATAGCAATATCTCCAAGTCCGCCTCCGCCAACGGTTCCTGCCATAGCGGAATAGCCAAGGATCGTTCCTACTGCAATGGTCACACCTACAAGAAGAGAAGTTCTTGCCTCAGCAAGAAGGACTTTCCAGATGATCGTCGGTGTTCCGGCTCCCATGCTGACAGCTGCCTCGATCACTCCCGGCTCAACTTCTTTCAGGGAAGATTCCACCATACGTGCAATAAACGGTGCTGCTGCGATCACCAGCGGAACGATCGTTGCTGTAGAACCATATGTCTTCCCTACCAGCAGTCTGGTAAGCGGAATGACCAGAATCAGAAGAATCAGAAACGGAATACTTCTGAGAATGTTTACGATCACATCAAGCACTTTATAAACAGCTGCATTTGGGCGGATTCCTTCTTTATCTGTAACTGCAAGAAGAATTCCAAGAGGAAGTCCCAGTACATATCCGAAAAATGTGGATACAAGTGTCATATATAACGTATCTCTGGTTCCTTCCAGCAGCATCGTAATTGTCGCATTATCCCACATCAGACTTCAACTCCTCTACTCCCATATTTGTATCTTTCAGATACTGAATCATCTTATCTGCAATTTCCTCGATTTCAGGAAGCTGCAGGATCATTTCGCCTTCTGCTTTTCCACCGATGTTCTTAGTATCTGCATACAGAATATTAACCGGTGTACGATATGTCAGTACCAGATTTGCAATAACTGGTTCAAAAGAAGATTTATCTTTGAAGGTAACACGAACCAGACGTTTTCCATTCATCTCCTGAATCTGCGTTCTTCCACTGAATACCAGTCGGCGCGCAGCTTCTGTCTTAGGGCTTCGGAACAGTTCTTCTACTGTACCGGATTCCACCAGTGTTCCGCTTTCCAGAACCGCCACTCGATTACAGATTTCCTGCACAACACTCATTTCGTGTGTGATGACTACGACGGTGATTCCATAATCACGATTGATTTCTTTGATCAGTTCCAGGATTGCTTTTGTTGTCTGCGGGTCCAGCGCACTGGTTGCCTCATCGCAAAGCAGAATCTTCGGATCACTTGCCAGAACTCGCGCGATTGCCACACGCTGCTTCTGACCACCGGAAAGCTGGGACGGATAAGAAAGTGCTTTTTCTTCCAGACCAACGACTTTCAGATATTCCAGAGCTTTTTTACGAGCCTCTTTCTTGCTGATACCTGCAATCTCCATAGGAAAACATACATTATCCAATGCCGTTCTCTGCATGAGCAGATTGAAATGCTGGAAGATCATCCCTATATTCTGGCGTTCCTTACGAAGTTCTTTTTCAGAAAGCTCCGTAAGATTCTTACCATTCACCCGGACAGTTCCGGATGTTGGTCTTTCCAACAGATTCAGGCATCGCACCAGTGTACTCTTACCTGCTCCGGAGAGACCAATGATGCCAAAGATCTCTCCTTTTTCTATGGAAAAACTGATGTTTCTGGCTGCCTCTACGGTTCCGTTTTTTGTGGAGAAGCTTTTGCAGAGGTTTTCTACCTGTATCATCGGTTCCATTTAAACTGTTCCTCCTGTTCCCTGGAAATATCTGTATTATAACGTATTTGTTGCTGCTGTGGCAATATTATTCTGCTGCTTCTTCTGTAGTTTCTTCCTTGTCAGCATCTGCATCATCTGCGGAATCTTCAAAAGGTACAACTGCTCCGTCATATGTTTCGTTAATGTAGTCTTTGATCTCGTCAGATTTCAGAACATCTACCAGTGCTTTAACTGCTTCACTGTCTTCATTTCCTTCTTCGACTGCAATGATATTTACATAAGTCTTAGCAGCTTCAGAATCAGATGTTTCATGAGCGATGGAATCTTTGGATACAGAATATCCTGCCTGCAGTGCATAGTTTCCGTTTAATACAACAAATGCAACTTCATCTTTCACACGAGAAACCTGCGCTGCTTCAAGCTCTTCGATCTGAATGTTCTTCGGGTTTTCTTCGATATCTTTTACAGTTGCTTCCAGTCCTGCACCGTCTTTCAGAGTGATCACTCCGTTATCCTGCAGAAGAAGAAGTGCTCTTGCTTCGTTTGTGGTGTCGTTCGGAACTGCAATGGTGTCTCCCTCTTCCAGTTCATCAAGAGTTTTCTTTGTTCCAGGATAAATTCCGAATGGCTCATAGTGGATACCACCGGCATTTACAAGGTGTGTTCCCTGTTCTTCGTTGAAGTTATCCAGGTATGGAATGTGCTGGAAATAGTTTGCATCAAAATCACCACTCTCTACTACCAGGTTCGGCTGTACATAGTCATCAAATACAGTAACTTCAAGATCCCAGCCTTCTTTTTCAAGAATCGGTTTTGCTTCTTCAAGGATCTCTGCATGCGGTGTAGCGGATGCTGCTACTTTAATAGTTCCTTTTTCTGCGTCAGCGCTTACAAGAACGCCGTTTGCTGCGAGTGATCCGATTGCCAGTACTGCTGCAAGTGATACTGTGATAAATTTTCTGTTTTTCATAATAAAGTCCCTCTCTTTTCTCATTTAATAATTTTTTATTTCATTATTTTAGATTTTCTATTTCTATTTTGTTTTTCTATATTCAATTGTATTCGATATTCAGTTGTAAATTCGGATCACCTGTCCGTATAATCTTAAAAAAGGCAATAAAAAAGCAGGAAATCCGTCGGATTTTCCTGTTTATGCAATCTATACCGTATCTGTCCGATACATCTATATTCACATTGTTGACATCCTACTCAGGCCTTTCTATACTGCCCCTCTGATGCCACAGGAAGTTTCCGATACATTGAAGCATTCTCTGACATGCACATGCACATTCGCATTTCCTTATCCATCATACACATGACTCTTGTCTGTACTGCTTTTTCTGTAAACATGATTCTTCCTCCTTAATGTTTTCTCTCGGTTTTTTAATTCCTATCTCTCCGATAGGTTTAATATACTACCACCTTATAGATATGTCAACACCTTTTTTCATTTTTTTATTTTCGCTCTGTTTTCCTTGCTTGACACTGTTTTTCTATAATGATACCATATATTAGATATAATATCAAACCAAGACCCTAATAAACAGGAGAAATATATATGCAGAAAAAAGCAATCATAGCAATGAGCGGCGGAGTGGATTCCAGTGTAGCAGCTTACCTGATGGTCAAGGAAGGCTACGACTGTGCCGGCGCCACTCTGAAGCTTTACGATAACCCACAGTGCAGTTTCCCGGGACACCGTGCCTGCTGCACTCCATCTGATACCGAAGATGCCAGAAGCGTTGCCGCAAGACTCGGCATGCTCTACTACGTATTCCCGATGCATGACGAATTCCGCCACAGTGTCATCGATAAATTCACTGATACTTACCTTCACGGCGGTACCCCGAATCCATGCATCGACTGTAACCGTTTTTTAAAGTTCTCTGCACTTCTTGATAAAGCAAGAGAGCTTGGCTGCGAATATATCGCAAGCGGACATTATGCCCGCCGTGAGCAGGATCCGGAAACAGGACGTTTTATTCTGAAAAAAGGCCTCGACCCGACAAAAGACCAGAGTTACGTGCTCTACGCCATGACCCAGGACCAGCTGGCACACACGCTCTTCCCTCTTGGTACTTATACAAAGAAAGAGATTCGTCATATTGCACAGGAACAGGGCTTTATCAATGCGGATAAACCGGACAGCCAGGATATCTGTTTCGTACCGGACGGCGATTATGCATCTTTTATTGAACAGTATACAGGTCAGTCTTCTGAACCTGGTGATTTCGTAGATAAAGAAGGAAAAGTCCTCGGTAAACATAAAGGTCAGATCCACTACACGATCGGCCAGCGCCGCGGTCTTGGAATCTCCGCACCGGAATCTCTCTATGTATGCGGTAAATCTCTGGATTCCAATAAAGTTATCCTTGGCGGTAAACAGGACCTGATGAGTTCCTGCTGCTATGTGAATGATATCAATCTGATTCCATGGGATCACCTGGATAAACCAATTAAATGTAAAGTTAAGACCCGTTACCGTCAGCCGGAACAGCCGGCTACTGTAGAACAGCTTGGGGATGACCTCCTCAAGATCACCTTCGATGAGCCGCAGCGCGCTGTCACTCCTGGCCAGGCTGCCGTTCTTTATGACGGTGATATGGTCCTTGGCGGAGGAACGATTCTTCCGGAGGGACTTGCTTCTACCTTAACTTCCGAAAAATAATCTGAAGTAAAATAACCTAACCGCAAAACACCTCACAGGTTATATCCCGTGAGGTGTTTTTTCATACGCGCCTTATTATCCCATCTGTACAATTACATGATATTCTTTCTTGCCCTCCACCAGAGGAATCTGATTTCCGACGATTTTTTCTCCATCCACTTCGATCCAGCTGACACCTTTCTGTACGCCTGCCGGTTTATGGATCTCAATATGATATTCCGCATCTCTGAAACGACGGTCTACTTTGAAATCTCCAAATTTTCCCGGAAGACACGGATCTACGATCAGTCCGTCATAATCCGGCTGAATTCCCAGAAGTGCCTGAGACAGATTCACAAAAGTCCATGCCGCAGTTCCTGTCAGCCAGCTGTTCTTTGCTTCACCAAATCTCGGTGCTTCTTTACCTGCAACCATCTGTGAATATACATAAGGTTCCGTACGATGAACCTCGCTGATCTCCTCAATATAGGACGGGCAGATCTTACGATAAATATCAAAAGCACGGTCGCCTCTTCCGATCACAGTTTCCGCAATAGAGATCCACGGATTATTATGGCAGAATATACCTGCATTTTCTTTGTATCCCGGCGGATAAGAGGTAATCTCGCCAAGTTCGAGATGATATCTGGTATATGCCGGCTGTAAGATCATGACTCCATACTTTGTCTCAAGATGTTCGTGGACAGAATCCAGTGCTTTCTCTGCAAGCCCTTCTTCTTTTCCGATTCCTGCCATAACACAGAATCCCTGTGGTTCGATAAAGATCTTACCTTCTTCACACTCTTTTGAACCAACTTTTTCGGACTGTGCATCGTAAGCACGGATAAACCATTCTCCATCCCATCCGGCATCCAGAACTGCCTGATACATTTCAGAAACAGCCTTCTCTGCTTCTGCTGCCAGCTCCTCATGTCCTGTACGCCTGCAGAGTTCTTCGAATTCTTTTCCGTATTTTACAAACATGCCTGCAATAAATACAGACTCTGCAACCGGACCTTCAGACGGGCCTGTTGTCTGGAAAGATTCTCCCGGTTCACTTGAGAAACAGTTCAGATTCAGACAGTCATTCCAGTCTGCTCTTCCGATCAGCGGCAGTTTATGCGGTCCAAGGTGTGTCACTGTGAAATGGAAAGATTTTTCCAGATGATCAAACAGCGGAACCTCTGAATCTTTCTTGCAGTCATATGGTACCTGTTCATCAAGGATACCGTAATCTCCGGTTTCTTTGATATATGCAGCCACTGCTGCGATCAGCCATAACGGGTCATCGTTAAATCCGCTTCCGATATCCAGATTTCCCTGTTTTGTCAGCGGCTGGTACTGATGATAAGCACTTCCATCCGGGAACTGTGTGGATGCAATATCAATGATTCTCTCTCTTGCACGCTCAGGAATCAGATGTACAAATCCCAGAAGATCCTGACAGGAATCACGGAATCCCATGCCTCGTCCTGTTCCGGATTCATAGTAGGATGCAGATCTTGACATATTAAAGGTTACCATACACTGATACTGGTTCCAGATATTTGCCATACGGTCAATGTGTTCATTTTCACTGGATACTGCAAAACGCGCCAGAAGATTCTCCCAGTAAGTTTTCAGCTGATCAAAAGCTGCCATCGCTTTATCCATGGTATCAAATCTTTCGATCAGAGCTTTTGCCGGTGTCTTGTTGATGATTCCAGGTGCTTCCCATTTATCATCTGCCGGATTCTCGCAATAACCCAGTACAAATACAAATTCTTTTTCTTCTCCCGGTGCCAGTGTCAGATCGATCTGATGAGCTGCGATCGGATACCATCCACTTGCTATGGAGTTGCTGCATTTTTTCTTACGTACAGCTTCCGGGAATGCATTTCCGTTTCCTGCTCCCAGGAAGGCATCTCTGCTGGTATCAAAATTATGAACCGGTGTATTAACAGTGAAGAAACTGTAGTGTTTTCTTCTTTCTCTGTACTCTGTCTTATGGTAGATCGTACTTCCCTTTACTTCCACTTCGCCGATGCTTAAATTTCGCTGGAAGTTTGAAGCGTCATCTACGGCATTCCAGAGACAGAACTCCACGTACGAAAACAGAGAGATATTTTTTTCGGAATCAGAAGTGTTTTTCAGCTTCAGGCAGTTGATCTCGCAGGCTGCATCGGATGGCACAAACGCCAGCAGATCTGCTTCCAGTTTATTCTTAGAAGAATGGAAACGACTGTATCCAAGACCATGACGGCACTCGTAGGTATCTGTCTCTGTCATGGATGGCATGGTTCCCGGATTCCAGATCACACCATCATCATTAATATAATAATATTTTCCATTGGAATCTGCCGGAAGATTGTTATAGCGATATCTCGTAATTCGCATCAGTTTCGCATCTTTATAGAAACTGTATCCTCCACAGGTGTTCGAGATCAGTGAAAAGAAATCGTTACTTCCCAGATAGTTGATCCATGGTAATGGGGTATGCGGTGTAGTGATTACATATTCTTTGGCTTTGTCGTCAAAATATCCGTATTTCATTGAAGGACCTCCTAAAAACACTCATTATAAAAGTAAGGATATGCGATCACGAATTAAAGACTGAAAACAGAATTGCGAAAACGAATAAGTTTAGAATTTTTACAACTATAATATAGATTAGATTGGATTAAACTCAGTATAATTCAGTTTTTCCAAAAAATCAACTGTATTTTTACACGTTAAAATATTGCACAATTACAGTTTTTATTTTCGCGAAACCTTTACGAAAATTTTCGTTAAAACATAATGCCTT
>CAVFJK010000029.1:0-2215 GCA_963622815.1 Ruminococcus bicirculans (ex Wegman et al. 2014) | reverse complement strand
TATAATTCAGTTTTTTCAAAAAATCAACTGTAAATTGCCGTTAAATAAATCACATAAATATAATTTTTAATTCCCAAAATTTTTAACGAAATTTTTCGTAAAAACAAAACCCGTTTTTTGTGAAATTGATAAATTATTATAAATTCTTTTTTGTGCAACAGGGATAAATTATGCAAATATAACAAAAAGCGCTTGAAAGTTGTCCGAAAATACAGTACGATGAACTTGCGAAAACGATTTAGAAACAAAAAAACAGAAAAAGGCTGGACATGTATATGATATCCATGAAAGACATTGCAAAACAATGCAGCGTATCAGTTGCAAGTGTCAGCAAAGCTCTGAATGGTTATCCGGATATCAGCGAAGAAACCCGGCAGCTTATTTTAAAGACTGCATCAGAAATGGGGTATCTTCCAAATTCCTCAGCAAGAGCACTGAAAACAAAACGAAGCTACAATCTTGGTGTACTCTTTGTAGATGAAGCCATGAGTGGTCTCACACATGATTACTTCAATCATGTACTCGAAAGTTTTAAGCGCACTGCTGAATCCAGAGGATACGATATCACCTTCACCAGTGGAAATCTCTCCGGACAGCGTCTCAATTATTATGAACACTGCCGCTACAGAGGAGTCGACGGAGTTGTGATCGCCTGCATCAACTTCTTTACAGAAGAAGTACAGCGGCTGGTACAATCCGATATCCCGGTGGTCACGATCGATCATGTATTTGATGGAAGAATTGCTGTTGTTTCAAACAACATTCAGGGAATGGAAGATCTTGTCTCCTATGTTCTGAAACGGGGACACCGAAAGATCGCCTATATTCACGGAGAAGATTCTTCCGTTACACGAAGCCGACTTGGAAGTTTTTACAGAACTCTCCAGAAAAAACGGATTGATGTACCTGATGAATATATGCCGGTCATCCCTTATCGCGATGCAGAAGCCGCAGCGATGGCAACTTCAGAGCTTCTTGATCTGAAAGATCCACCAACCTGCATTCTTTATCCGGATGATTTTTCTGCTCTGGGCGGTATCAATGAAATTCACGAACGTGGACTTCGAATACCGGATGATATTTCCATTGCAGGATATGACGGACTTACTTTTGCACGCATTCTGGAGCCCCGGCTGACAACTCTGTGTCAGGACACAGAAACAATCGGACGGCTTGCCGCACAGAAACTGATTGATCTGATCGAGAATCCAAAAGCTACGATCATCGATAAGTTCACCGTTGACGGAACCCTCTTCCCCGGTGCATCAGTCAGAAATCTGGCAAAATAGAAAATTAAATATGGAAAAAATATAAAACAAAAATTATTAATGGGAGGTAACAACATGAAGAGAAAGGTTATGGCAATCACATTAACAGCAGCTATGCTTGCAGGTTTAGCAGCAGTTCCGGTATGGGCTGATGATGCAGCTTCTGATGAGGGAAAAGTTTTAAACATCTATTGCTGGAATGAAGAATTTAAATCCCGTCTGACCGATCATTATCCGGGATACGAAGAAGTAGACGGAACTCACGGCAAGATCGGTGATGTAGATGTTGTTTGGAACATCACTCCATCTGATGACAACGCATATCAGAACAACCTGGATGAAACACTTCTGAAACAGGCTGATGCAGCAGATGATGACAAGATCGACCTCTTCCTTGTAGAAGCTGACTACGCACTGAAATATGTAAATACTGATTATACAATGTCTGTAGCAGATCTTGGAATCACAGACGAAGAAGTTGCTGATCAGTATCAGTATACAAAAGATGTTATGACAGATTCTGACGGAAATCTGAAAGGTCTTTCCTGGCAGGGCTGCCCTGGAACCATGATCTACAGAAGAGATATCGCCAAAGAAGTATTCGGAACAGACGATCCGGCAGAAGTTCAGAAGAAAGTTGCTGACTGGGATACATTTAAATCAACAGCTGCTGAGCTGAAAGAAAAAGGTTATCAGATGACCTCTACTGTAAACGACTCCTACCGTGTATTCTCCAACAACGTATCTACTCCGTGGGTTGTTGATGGAAAGATCACAGTTGATGACAGTATCAAGAACTGGGTTGACATGTCTAAAGAAATGGTTGACGCAGGCGAAACAGCTACATACGAACTGTGGAGCGATGACTGGAGCAAAGGCTTCTTCACAGACAGCAACGTATTTGCATACTTCGGACCAGCATGGTTCATCGACTTCTCTATGAGTGC
>CAVFJK010000028.1:500-5550 GCA_963622815.1 Ruminococcus bicirculans (ex Wegman et al. 2014) | reverse complement strand
ATACAGATCAGAGCCTTGATGCATTTATTTCCCAGGTAGAAGACAAACAGCAGGAACTGACCAACGCCCAAACTACTTTTGAAAATGCAGTTAAAGAAAAAAAGGATCTTTTGAACTATCAGCAGAAAAAAGCTTCCGGAAAGCAGACTGCCATCCAGGAACATCGCGATGCTTCAGATTCAGACGCCAGCGCTCCTGTATCTGTTTTCAGTCAGGATCACGATTAAACAGATATCTTATTATATAGAAAGAATTTTACAGCAAAAATACTTTACATAGAGAAAGGATTTCATAATGAAAAATAACAAGCAGAAAAAACCTGTTCTACTTTATACAATCATTGTCATCCTGGCCCTCGTCATTCTGGCTCTCGGCGGTCTGACGCTCTACTCGTTCCAGGATCTTGCTTCTCTCCGTTCAAAAGTCACTGACCTTCAGAATACAGTGCAGGAAATCTCTGATACGTCTGCCGAGCTGATCAGCCAGGCTCAGGAACTCGCTGATCTGAATGAGCAGCTGTCAACCACTACCGCAAATACAGAAAATACCACATCCGCAGACACCACGCAGCATGACCAGGAAGAAGGTACGATTTCTCCGTCCCATTCATCAGAAAGTTCTAGCGATGAAAGTCTGAACAGCCTTCTTTCTCAGATCGAACCTCTTCTTCCACAGAATAACGGTACCTGGTCTGTATATGTCTGCAATCTTATGAAAAATACAGAGGGTGTGATAGATGACCAGCCTATGCAGGCCGCAAGCCTGATCAAGCTCTTTATTATGGGAGCGGTTTACGAAAATTACGAATCTCTTTCCGATGCTTACAGCGCCGATACACTGAACAGCTATCTGAATCCTATGATCACGGTAAGTGACAATGACGCAGCAAACAAACTTGTAAACATGCTTGGTGATGGCGATGACGAATCCGGTATGAGCGTTGTAAATGCATTCTGTACTTCCCACGGATATTCTAATACTTCGATGGGACGTATGCTCCTCCAGAGCAATGAATATGGCGACAACTACACTTCTGTCAGCGACTGCGGTCATTTTCTGAAAGAAATTTACCAGAGCAATGCCGGAACTGCAGAATCCACCCTTGCTCATACAGATGCAATGTATTCTCTTCTCAAAATGCAGGAGCGCAGAAACAAGATTCCTGCTAACCTGCCGGAAGGTGTTAAAGTTGCCAATAAGACCGGCGAACTGGACGACATTGAAAATGATGCCGGAATCATTTACGATACTTCTAAAAATATCGACCTGGTTGTCTGCTTCATGTCTCAGGACCTGACCGACAGCAGTGAAGCACAGGCAGTGATTGCCCAGGATTCACGCCTGATCTACGGTTATTACAACGAATAATTATTTCTTTACAGTAAAAACCTGCCATTCCGAATTTTCGGTCTGACAGGTTTTTCTTAATCTTCCTGTTTATCTTCCTCATATGACATTTCCCAGATATCCGCAAAAACAGCCAGCGGACAATCTGTCAGAAGACACATCAGCAAGAAACACTCATATGGATTTACTATGTAGATCTCACTCATTCCACACTTCTTAAGAATCTCCTGAATTTCTTCAAGGAAGTGATGATAACGGTTGTACGGATCATCGTCCTGCATTTCCTGCGAAATGATAAAAAACTCCAATGTAATCAGATCGAAGCGTTCCACCGGGAACTTATGATTCAGAATACTGTTGATTCTCTGTCTGCTGAATCGTTTCTGACTGAAATGCTTTGCAAGGATTGATGCTGACATCTTCTTGAGATTTCCCATTTTATTGACCGGAATACCACTGCAGATAACTTTTTCCACATCAGAATCCGTAATATCCGAAATATTCCACACTTTATTTCGGGACTTTTCCACTTCGTCACCCTGATACATCTTCGCAATGATCTCTTTTGCATGAGTAAGGAGACGAACAAACTCCTGATATGCCTGGCTTTTCTCCGACATCGGATCATCCGCTCCGACTTTTACATACGCGAGATAACGAAGCAGTTTTTCTTCTGTATCAAGACAAATCTTTCCAGAATACACCTGCGGTGCATCTGTATAACTTTCATCCGGTTCCAGTTCCTCATACTTCTTCTTCAGTTCTTCTGCCTTATGATATCCAAGCTGCTGCGAATAACAGTACCAGTAGATCACTTCATCCGGATTATGAAAATCAAAATCCTGCTCTCTTAATACCCTTGTCAGAAAATCCGATACATCTTCTGCACTCATACGCAGACCAAATCCCAGTAAAAAAATTGTTTCTCTTTTAACTGAAGCCTGTGTCAGCCAGTTATTTACCAGCGATGTAAGTTTCGTTGAAGTCGGGTTCATGGATTTCGGTGTACACGTCTCATGAAAAGACTCAATCACAATATCTCTGTAAATATCCTGCGTAACCTCATTATAAGGTTCCTCAAGTCCGGCACGCTCATAAATATAGCGTTTCAGATGGTCACCAAAAGAGACAAGCTCCATTTCTTTATATAAATAATGAAAAATAACATCTGCATCTTCATCTTCAAATCCATCCAGGCTCACCACCTGGCGGAATCTCTGTGCAGCTTTCCTTGTGAATTCAAAATCTTTTACAGAATCAAATGCTACAGTCTGTTCAAAATCAAGATCCTGCATTCTGTTTTTCATTTCATATCACCTTCATTCTGCTTATGAAACCAGTTTAATATCCGCTGAAACATATTACGGGGCTGCTCCATGATCTCACATAAAACAACTGTAATATTATCTCTTCCACCTTTTTTCAAAGCTCTGTCAACAAGAATCTCTACAGTCTCCTCCACCGGAATATCCCTGCTGAGAATATCTGCAATTTCCCCATCCGACAACATATCGGTAATTCCGTCTGAACAAAGAAGAAAACGATCGCCAAGCTTGATCTCCTGTCTGCTGATCGTGGGCTCCAACTGCAGATTTTCTTCTTCCATTCCAAGATACTGTGTCAACGGTGCTTTTCCGAATAGGCTTCGTCCAAGAACATGATCCTTCGAAATCTGACAAAATTTCTCATTATCAGATCTGTAGATACGACTGTCACCAAGGTTACAGCTATAGACTGCTTCTTCTCCAAATGCAAGTAATGCGGCAGTCGTTCCCATACTGTTGATCTTATTTACTCTGCCATAATCCCACACGGCCTGATTCATGGTCTCGCACAGTTCGTTCAGGAATCCCTGCGGATCATTCTGAATCCCGTCTTTTATCGTTTTATAATGTTTCCCGCAGGATTCTGCTGCGAGAAAAGCTGCCATCTCACCGCAGCTCTCTCCACCCATGCCATCAAAGACTGCAAGCAGCGGATATTCGGACTGCTTTATACGTCCGCTGCGAATATGGCTCATTCCCTGATTCTGCGCTTCCAGACTGTCACCGCAGCACCAGAAATTATCCTCATTATTATTGCGGATCTTTCCTATATGGCATGTATATGCATATTCAATCTGATAAGCCATATTCCGTCCTTTCTTATACTTTTAAACTTTTTTTATGATGCTGAATCCTCAGAAGCATTTTGTTCATTCGATGCTGAACTGTCTTCCGTGGAAAGATTCAGTTCATTTTTATATTCTTCTGCCCGCTCCAGATATTTCTCTCCTCTGCTGACATACTCACTGTTATCTGTTTCATTATCATGACAACGATTATTTTCGTCGATCCAGCGAACAATCTTACCGTCATCATAATAGTAACGGTCAATTTTCTGTTCTCCGTCCTTTACATCGCTGGATATATTGCTGTCTGTCCAGATATACGCAAAGAACAGTTCATCATTCCAGTAATAATATTCTTCATAATGATTCTCTTTTGAAAGTGACGGATAGATCAATACTTTCATTACCTGCCAGCTTCCATCATCCAGCTGTTTTAGATAACTGATCTTTCCATCTTCTTCAGAACCGATCCAGCTGTATTCATTCAGATTATCACTGATCTCTGTTGCCTGTGTCTGTATCTTTTCAAGTGTCTCCTGTAATTGCTTACTCTCCGCGGTCTGCACAGTTTGTGTAACAGACTGTTTCAGACGCTGTAACTCTGCATTTTCCCTCACAAGCCAGATAAACACACCAACAATTACGCAGACAGCCACAAACATGATAATAACTGCTGCAACCAGCGGTTCAAACCCTTTTGGGGATTTCTTTTTCTTACGGACCGGATTTCGCTCCGTACTGTTTCTTCGTACAACTACAGTTCCCTCAGTCTCTTCTGCCGCCTTTCGCTTCTGGACCGGCGGTTTCTGTGTCTTCTGTTGTGGCCTCTGCTGTACTTTCTGTTGTACCTTCTGCTGCTTTGGTTTCTCCGATACGCTTTCAGCTTCCTGCAGTTTCCGAACATGTTCTGTTTTTACAGATGGTCCTCCTGATTTTACTCTTTCCAGAGCTTCACGGAATTCTTCTGCATTTTCAAATCGTTCTTCACGGTCAAATGCGCACGCTTTAAGGATCACTTTTGCAAATGCATCGCTGGCTTCTGCCGGCTTCGGAAGTTTTTCTCCCGCCATACGTTTATTTAAAGCATTTTCTTTATCCCTGTATGTGATCAGCTGTTTCTCCAGGCTGATAAACGGAAGTCTGTTATGATTTCGAAGTTTATATAAAACAATTCCCAGAGAATAAATATCTACCCGGGCATCATATGCCTCACCTTTATACATCTCCGGAGCCATATAAGAATATGTACCTTTTTTAGAAAGACCGCTCATGGTGCGTTCCAGTTCGCGGGCAATTCCAAAATCACCAAGCTTAAACTCTCCAAACCTGGATACAAAGATATTTTCAGGCTTTATATCTCTATGGATGATATTCTGGCACTGGCAATATTCCAATGCCTTACAAAGATCAATACCAAGGCGAAGCACATCATCCTCTGAAAGTGCCCGGCCTGCACAATATTCCATAAAACTGGTAAGATATTCCATTCGGATATAAATATCCCATCCAATATCATCCAGATATTCAACTACTTTATAGTCTTCAACAGAAACCACATGGGAATTTCCTCTGAAATACTCCATGGTACTGACT
>CAVFJK010000028.1:0-490 GCA_963622815.1 Ruminococcus bicirculans (ex Wegman et al. 2014) | reverse complement strand
GTACTGACTTCCTGAATACATTCATCAACAAGGCCCTGGAAATATTCCTTTACCGACTGTTCATTCGGACTTTCGGAACGGACACTGCTTAATTCTCCAGCGTTAGAGGGAATCGTGATAACCTTAATTGCTGAATAAAACGTCGTTCCCTGCTCACTTCGGCAGGCCTTATAAACCTTTCCAAAAGATCCTTCTCCGATCTTTTCTGTGATTTTCCATTCCGGCCATACAGAAACCGGCAGCTGCTTATCCATCTTCTCCCTCCTTTCCTGGTAATTTTATATATTCCAATACTTTATTATTTAACCCAAAATCTTAATTGGTCTCATTATAGCATGCAAATAATTCCGTGTCTGTAATTTTCGATATTCTTCCAGTTTTTTTCATACAATATTCATATTTTTCCATTTTACATTATAAACATTCCGGTTATCCGAAATACATTTTTATGTACAAAAATCCCCTGACCATAAATGGCCAGAGGATCCTC
>CAVFJK010000027.1:1754-7537 GCA_963622815.1 Ruminococcus bicirculans (ex Wegman et al. 2014) | reverse complement strand
GTAATATTGTGTTCCATGCAGGAATCCAGTGCATTTTCGACAATTTCTTTTGCACCTTCCATCAGATCCTCAGATTCTCTTACATAGACAAATCCTCTGGATACGATATCCGGCCCGGCAAGAACCACATTGCTGTGACGTTCAAGCGTCATGACAACGATCATGATACCATCCTCTGACAGATGCTGACGATCACGCAGTACGATATTACCGACATCGCCAACACCCAGACCATCTACAAAGATTGCACCTGTATGAACAGAACCGGTAACCGCTGCACTGTTTGCATCCAGCTCCAGAACATTACCCGAAGCAAGGATGAAGATATTCTCTTTCGGGATACCAAGATCTTCTACGACATGTTTCTGTGCAGTCAGATGTCTGTATTCACCATGAACCGGGATTGCATATTTCGGTCTTACCAGAGAATAGATCAGTTTGATCTCTTCCTGGCAGGCATGTCCGGATACGTGAACATCCTGGAAAATAACCTTTGCGCCCTTCATAGACAGCTCATTGATAACCTTGGAAACAGCCTTTTCGTTTCCAGGAATCGGGTTGGAACTGAAGATAATGGTATCGTTCGGTTTAATTGTAATCTTCTTATGAATATTGGCTGCCATTCTGGAAAGAGCCGCCATGGACTCCCCCTGGCTTCCTGTTGTAATCAGGACAACTTTTTCATCCGGATAATTCTTTACCTGGTCAATCTCGATCAGCGTATTTTCCGGAATACGAAGATATCCGAGTTCAGAAGCAACGGAAATGATATTCACCATGCTTCGACCTTCTACAGCTACTTTACGTCCAAATTTATATGCGGTATTGATAATCTGCTGTACACGGTCTACATTGGATGCAAATGTCGCAATGATGATTCGTGCATTTTTGTGCTCATTAAACAGATTATCAAATACATGTCCTACCGTACGCTCTGACATAGTGAATCCCGGACGTTCAGCATTCGTACTGTCGCACATCAGTGCCAGTACACCCTTCTTACCGATCTCAGCAAAACGCTGCAGGTCGATCGCATCACCAAATACCGGTGTGTAATCTACCTTGAAGTCACCAGTGTGAACAACGATTCCTGCCGGCGAATAGATAGCCAGTGCAGATGCATCCTGAATACTGTGGTTTGTCTTAATAAATTCAATGGAAAAATCACCAAGATTGATGACCTGTCCGTGTTTTACTTCTTTTAATTTCGTAGAACGTACAAGATTGTGTTCCTTCAGTTTATTTGTGATCAGTCCAAGGGTCAGCTTTGTGGAGTAGATCGGTACATTCACTTCTTTTAATACATAAGGAAGCGCACCAATATGGTCCTCATGTCCATGCGTGATCACAAATCCCTTTACTTTTGAAATATTTTCTTTCAGATAAGTGACATCCGGAATTACCAGGTCAATGCCCAGCATATCGTCTTCCGGGAAAGAAAGTCCGCAGTCAACGACTACGATACTGTCTTCATATTCAAAAGCAGTAATATTCATTCCGATCTGTTCCAGTCCGCCTAACGGAATGATCTTCAGCTTAGAAGTACCCTTACGGCCACGGCGGGCATTTCCTCTTAGCTGCTGTGTTTTATTGTGGTTTCTGGAAACCGACTTTGTTGCTGTCCTCGGCTGCTGTAATGCAGCTACTTCTCCCGCAGCAGCGATTTCCTGTCTGTCAGAATGTTTCTCATAATGTCTGCCATTCGGTTTCTGCTGTTTATAACGGAAGTTTTTCTGTTTTGCCATTGGTTTCTTTGTATTATTATCGCCCGGTTTACGATTCCGGCTGTTATATTTTCTGTTTTTACTATATTCTCTGTGATTCTCTCTTCCTTTATTTACGCTCACATTTTCATTTATATTTTCGCTCAATCAAGCACCTCCATATTCTGTGCAATGCAGAAAACACCTGTCATGTGTTCTCTGGAATCAAACATTTTTGCACACTAATGCAGGAATGCGCATACATTCCTTATTAGTCTGCCTGTCACTGACTCTTACGTTCCCAGCGACGCCTGCTTCTTATAGTATGTTTATTACATTTCAAAATCCACGTCTTCAAGCATTTGTTCAAAAACTTTATAAACCGCCTGCAGTTCGTCCTCATCTTCGACCATTTCATAGCAGGCATCCGGATCTGTATCCTTTGATACATCCTTCAAAATATAGGCAGACGCTTCATCTTCCATGGAATCCGATACAAGGAGATAAGATACTCCCCCGATTCTCGTCTGTTCCTCAATAAAAAATTCTTCTGCTGTCCCATCAGCCAGCTGAAATCTGATTTTTTCCATACTATCACCTTTATCAGTTGTTACATGTTCAGGGAATCCAGATATCCCTGTAAAATAAATACTGCTGCAATTCCGTCGAGATACTCTTTACGATTCTCCCTGCGCACACCGGCCTCCATCAGGGCCCGATCCGCAGAAACTGTCGTCAGACGTTCGTCCCACATGATCACTTCAAGACCTGTACGCTTCTTAAGCATCTCCCCGAATTCCAGCGCTTTTTCTGCACGCTCGCCGACAGTATTGTTCATGTTCTTAGGATATCCAAGAACGATCTTTTCTATTTCGTACTCTTTCACGAGTTCTTCTACTCTGGCAAGCGTCCGGCGAAGTTTATTTTCCTGTTTTCGCCATATTGTTTCCAATCTCTGGGCGGTCAGTCCCAACGGGTCACTGACTGCCACACCTACGGTCTTTGAACCATAATCTAATCCCAGAATCCGCATCACTTATCGTTCCCAGGATTTATTCTTAATATATTCATTAAGAAGTTCTTCTACCAGCTCGTCTCTCTCAACTTTCATGATCATGCTTCGAGCACCTTTATGGCTGGTAATGTAAGTAGGATCTCCGGACATAATATAGCCGACGATCTGGTTCACCGGATTATATCCTTTTTCATCCATTGCGTTGTACACCAGGTCCAGAACCTCTTTTACTTCAAGGTCTGCGTCCGGTTTTGTTCTGAAATACTGTGTATTTCCCAAATTATTTTCTGCCATTTTTCTCACGTCCTTAATAAGATTTCCCTTTTATTTTAATATAATTCCATATAAAATACAAGAACACATTTTCAGAGCAGTTTTTCTCATAAAAACTTTTTATAATATTTGATCCTATATTTCATCTTACACTTCTTTTGTTTCCAGAATGTGATCTTTTGCAAATCCGACCGCTTTTACTGTTACGAGATCATTTACCTGATGTGCATCTGTTTTACGGATCACTGCACGCACATATTCTCTGCTGTGGCCTACATACCACTGTTTACCGTCAATCTCAGTCTCTTCCTCAAGAAGAAGTTCCAGTTCTTTTCCGATCATTGCTTCTTCGTATTCTTTTGCACGTACCTCATGCAGCTCCAGCATCTTATCGCTGCGCACTGCTTTCTCAGCTTCTGTCAGCTGTCCATCCATTGCAGCAGCTTTTGTTCCATGTCTTCTGGAATATTTGAAAATGTGGGTTTCATAAAAATGGATATTTTTTACAAACTCATAAGTTTCTTCAAAATCTTCTTCCGTCTCCTGTGGAAATCCGACGATCACATCAGTCGTGAGTGCCGGTGCCGGATAAAACTTACGGATCAGTGCGCATTTTTCAGCATATTCCTCTGCACTGTAACGGCGGTTCATATTTTTCAGAGTTTTATTGCATCCGCTCTGTAAGGATAAATGGAAATGCGGGCATACCTTTCCGGTAGCTACGATTCCTTCAAGAAACTCTTCCGTAATGATTCTCGGTTCCAGCGAGCCCAGACGGATTCTCTTGATTCCTTCTACCTTACTTACCTCCTGAATCAGGGATAGAAGGCTTTCTCTTTCTTCTTTTGGGAAATCCACACCATAAGAGCTTAAGTGGATTCCGGTAAGAACTACTTCTTTATAGCCCTTTTCCGCCAGTGTCTCTACTTCTTTCAGCACTTCCTCAATCTTTCTGCTTCGGACACGACCTCTCGCAAAAGGAATGATACAGTAGGTACAGAACTGGTTACATCCATCCTGCACTTTGATATAAGCACGCACATGCTCTGCAGTTGATGCGATAGAAAGTTCTTCATATTCTTTTGTATGGTTGATTTCGATCACCTGCACCTGCTTTGCATGTTCTTTCTCATATTCTTCCAATGCTTCGACGATCTGTGTCTTCTGATTATTTCCAAGGATCAGGTCTACTGCAACATCCTCTTTCAGTTTTTCTGTATCTGCCTGTGCATAACAGCCTGTCGCTACAACGATCGCATCCGGATTCATTTTTTTTGCCTTGTGGAGCATCTGTCTGGATTTACGGTCTGCGATATTGGTAACCGTACAGGTATTGATCACGTAGACATCCGCTCCTTCTTCAAAAGGAACAGTCTCATAACCTGCATTTTCGAGAAGCTGCTGCATGGCCTCTACTTCGTATGCATTTACTTTGCAGCCCAGATTATGGAGGGCAACCTTTTTCTTCATATTTAACCTCATATATTTCTGATAATATTGCTATTCGCTCTGTGTATAGTTTTCTGATAGTTTCATTCTTGACTTTTCGAAATGGTACGGGTAAGATTAATGGCATAATAACACTAAATAGGGAGGATTTCAAAATGAAAACATTAAAAATCTCGCTGAATTCTATCGATAAAGTGAAAGCATTTGTAAACGAGATCAGTAAATTCGACTGTGACTTTGATTTAGTATCCGGAAGATATGTAATCGATGCAAAATCCATCATGGGTATCTTCAGCTTAGATTTATCCAAACCGATCAACCTGAATATCCACGCAGAAGGCAGCACTCTTGACAGCATTCTGGCAATCGTTCAGCCATACGTAATTGACTGATCTGCGACGATTCTCTTTTGAGATATCAAACAATATAAAACAGTCATAAAACAGCTTCTTTGCTTTAGCATAAGAAGCTGTTTTTTATTTCTGATTACTGAATCTCGATCACTTCTGTACTTGCCAGAGCTTCTTCCATCAGCTGATCGATCTTCTCGTTCAGTTTTTCCTCAGATCTGTGAATCACTTTCAGATTCGGTTTTGTTACCGGATGTTTTGCTACAAAAATCGTGCAGCAGTCTTCAAACGGCTGGATAGATGTCTCAAATGTATTGATCTTTCTGGAAATCTGTACGATTTCTTCTTTATCAAATCCAATGACCGGACGATATACCGGAAGCTCACATACTTCGTCTGTTGCTGCAAGGCTCTGTAAAGTCTGGCTTGCAACCTGTCCGATGCTCTCTCCTGTGATCAGTCCAAGGCATTTATCTTTACGTGCAAAATGCTCTGCGATACGCATCATATAACGGCGCATGATGATGGTCAGCTCTTCATGCGGGCACTGATCGTAAATGTACAGCTGAATATCGGTAAAGTTTACTACATGTAGACGAATCGGTCCGCTGTAACGTGCTACCAATTTCGCAAGATCTACAACTTTCTGTTTTGCACGCTCGCTGGTGTACGGCGGTGCATGGAAATAAACAGCTTCAATCTTGACTCCACGTTTTGCGATCATGTATCCGGCTACCGGACTGTCGATACCACCGGAAAGAAGAAGCATAGCTTTTCCGTTTGTTCCGATCGGCATTCCTCCCGGTCCCGGAAGTGTCTCAGAATATACATATATCTTATCACGAATCTCTACGGAAAGTGTCATCTCCGGATTATGCACATCTACCGATGCATCCGGGAACGCATCCAGGATCTTCTCTCCGATTGCTGCACTTACTTCCATGGAAGTGATCGGATAAGACTTCTTTGCCCGTCTTGTGTATACCTTAAAGG
>CAVFJK010000027.1:0-1744 GCA_963622815.1 Ruminococcus bicirculans (ex Wegman et al. 2014) | reverse complement strand
CCGTTGTATCCCGGATATCTTGCTTCCATATAGGAGACAACATCTTTTGCCATCTGGTCGAATCCCTGATCTTCATAGATCACAACCGGGCTGATGCCAACGATACCGAATACACGCTGCAGTGCCTCTACAGCCTCATCAAAATCATATTTTTCCGGGCAGAACACATATACGCGTCCTTGTTCTTTTGTTACTGTAAATTCGCCTTCTACCGGCTCCAGAGCCAGTTTCATCTGTTTGACAAGTGCGTCTTCAAACAGATATCTGTTTTTTCCCTTGATGGCGATTTCTGCATATTTGATCAAAAATGCATGAAATATCATACTGGTATTTCCTCCTGATTATTTTCTTGAATAGCGTCTGAGCATCGGAACCAGAGTCTTCATGGTATCCAGGAAATAGTCTGCTTCCTCGATCGTATTTTCTTCGCAGAAGCTCAAACGGACTGTGCTTTCAATCTGATCTTTTGACATTCCCATCGCACTTAAAGTCGCGCTTGGTTTTCTCTTATGACTGGAGCATGCACTTCCCGCGGAAATGTAGATGCCCTTATCTTCCAGAGAATGAAGCAGAACTTCGCTTCGAACGCCCATAACACTGATGCTTAAGATCTGCGGTGCTCCCTCACGAAGCGGCATTCCATTAATACGGATATCTTCAATCTCGGAAAGCCCCTCTGCAATATGCTCTTTCAGCTGGTACATATGCTCAACATTCTCATCCAGATTCTTGTAGATCTCGCCTGCAGCTACGCCAAGTCCGGCGATTCCCGGGACATTATCTGTACCGGAACGCATACCGCTCTGCTGGCCGCCGCCAAGAATCTGCGGGATGATCTTAACTTTTTCATTAATATACAGAAATCCCACGCCCTTCGGTCCGTGGATCTTATGTCCGCTGACTGCAAGAAGGTCGATTCCCATACGTTTCGGATAAATGTGATATTTACCAAATCCCTGGATCGCATCTACATGATACAAAGCCTTCGGGCTCTTCTCATGAACCATCTTTGCAATCTCTTCGACCGGCATCACAGTTCCTACTTCATTATTTACAAGCATGGTAGATACCATGATCGTATCTGGTCTCAGAACAGTTTCCAACGCACTCATCTTCACTCTGCCCTGTGCATCTACCGGAAGATAGGTAATCTCAAATCCCTGTTCCTGCAGATATAATGCCGGCTGGCTGACTGCCGCATGTTCTACGGATGTGATGATGATGTGGTTTCCGTTTCGTTTATTTGCCATTGCACCACCGATGATTGCAAGGTTATCAGACTCTGTACCACCGGAAGTAAACAGGATTTCTTTTTCCTGAACTTTCAGAATTCCGGCAATTGTCTTTGTTGCTTCTTTTACATATTTCTCTGCATCTACGCCCTTCAGATGCATGGCAGATGGATTACCGAAATCCTCTGTCATGGTCTTTACTACGATATCCTTAACTGAATCGTAGCATCTGGTCGTTGCAGAATTGTCAAAATAAACTTCCATATACTGCCTCTTTTTACCTAATTGCTTTTTATCTGATTACTTTCTGTCTTAATCTTATTAATTTTCAAGCTGGAACATCAGAACTGACAAAATCGCAAGCCCTGCTGTCTCCGTGCGAAGGATGCGTCTGCCAAGAGTGATTGGTTTTGCATCTTCTTCAATCGCTGCCGCTACTTCTTTTTCTTCAAATCCGCCCTCCGGACCGATAAAGATTCCAATAGACTGACCAGGTTCAATAGCTGCAAGGA
>CAVFJK010000026.1:0-8288 GCA_963622815.1 Ruminococcus bicirculans (ex Wegman et al. 2014) | reverse complement strand
GTATTGTGGAGGGAAATACGGTGCAGGCACTGGAATATGGACGAGATACCTTTCTCTTTGCTTTTGGGATTGCCGCAGGAATGAGCATTGCGTGGGCAATCTGTTATTTCTTCAGAAGTATCAGAAAAGTGTAGGTTTCGGGCGTATGAGAGTGTATTATCACACAAGACAGGAAAAAATGTAATTACATACGTGATATATTCGGGTGAGATAAAACATGCAGTTACAAAAATGAACTGTGGTGTGAATGATTATCAGGTAATTCCGATATATTTATCAGATAAAGATGCGGATACTGTTCTGAAGCGGCTGGAAGAAAAGAATCAGGGCTGTGGTCATCGTCAGGTGATTGCAGCCCTGTAAAGTTAAGATATATTTTATTCCGCAAGATAATAAACGGAAGAGTATGGCGGCAGGGTCAGGATGATCTTGCCGTCTTTGATTGTCTTGGCGGCACTTTTGCGTTTCTGGGTTCCGCCATAAACAGCAAGATTGCTGTTCAGGAGTTCTTTTAATTTCTGTGCATCAGAAATATGCAGTTCATATACCTGTTCCTGATCGGAGAAGTTGAAGAGAGAAACAATACGCTCTTTCTTGCTGCGACGTTCAAATACGTAGATGCAGCGTCCTTCCTGATGGCAGTCGATCCACTGGAAACCATCTGCTTCATAATCCTTTTCCCAAAGAGCAGAGTGTTCCAGATACAGTTTATTCAGATCTTTCATAAAACGGGCAAATGCTTCATGTGCCGGGTAATCCAGGAGCATCCAGTCCTGTTCTCTTTTTTCATCCCATTCACGGAACTGCCCGATCTCATTTCCCATGAAATTCAGCTTTTTGCCCGGATGTGCATACATGTACATGTACAGAGAACGTGCCTGTGGGAATTTGTATTCGTAGTCTCCGCTCATTTTCTGCATGATCGTGGCTTTGCCATGAACGACTTCATCATGAGACAGTGGCAGCAGGAAGCGGGCATCATAGTAGTACATCATCGAGAAGGTCAGCTTATGGTAATTCTCAGTACGATATTCCGGTGCAGTGCGGAAATAATTCAGGGTGTCATTCATCCATCCCATATCCCATTTATAATCGAAACCAAGTCCGCCCTGGTCGACCGGATCAGTTACTTTCGGGAACGAAGTAGAATCTTCGGCGGCAAGTATTACAGAAGGATGCATGCCTTTCAGTCCCTGATTCATATACTGCAGAAATTCTACTGCATTGAGGTTGACGCCTCTTGCCGGATCGCCCTGCCAGTAGATTGCACGACTGATTGCATCCATGCGGATTCCGTCCATATGGAATTCACTGATCCAGTAATTTGCACAGGACTGCAGGAAACTTCTGGTCTCGCCACGGGAATGCATGAAGTTGCAGCTTCCCCATTCACTGACACCGACAGCAGAGTTCGGATATTCATAAAGTGCGGTTCCATCGTAATTTGCCAGTCCGTAAGCATCTACGGCAAAATGAACCGGAACAAAATCCATCAACACACCAATGTTATGTTTATGGCAGGCATCTACGAAGGCTTTCAGCTGGTCGGCTGTTCCGTAACGCGAAGTCGGGCTGAAAAATCCGGTTGCCTGATAGCCCCATGATTCATCACACGGGTATTCATTCAGTGGCATGATCTCGAGATAGTTGTAGCCGTTTTTGACCAGATACGGAATCAAAATGTCGATCATTTCTTCATAATTGTACCAGTCATCTGCCTTGTCAGAAGGTTTGCGAAAAGAACCAAAATGAATTTCATAGATATTGAGAGGTTTCTTTCGGCAGTCACTGCGGTTCTGCATCCATTTGGCATCCTTAAATTTATAGGTGGACATGTCTCGAACGATGGAAGCACTGTTTGGACGAAGTTCCATGCCAAATCCATAAGGGTCGCAGTGCTCGATCGCATTGCCGTTTCGGTCATAAATCTTGTATTTGTACATCTGTCCGGCTTTTGCCTGCGGAACATAGCATTCCCAGAAGTTGCCGTCAGAAACTCTGTTCATTTCCCATTCTTGCCAGTCATTGAATTCTCCGATCAGGGTGATACGGGAGGCAGAAGGTGCAAATGTACGAAAAGTTACGCCCTGTGCTTCCATATGTGCACCGAGATATTTATGAGCATCAAAAATTTTTCCTGTATAAAATCCGTAAAAATCCATGGTATTCTCCTTGTAGATAATAGACATTGGTTGTATACTTTATACCAAAGAAAAAAGGGGATTGTCCACCGACGATTTTATATAAACGGTGGATAACCGACGATTTATCGAATCTGTCGGATAAAGGAGAGCGGGAAACATGGATATCAGAATAGAAAAAACAGAGAGAGCAATCCGGAATGCATTCCTGGAGCTGCGCGCGGCAAAACCGTTGGAGAAGATCACGGTGAAAGAGCTGTGCAGTCTGGCATGCATCAACAAATCGACGTTTTACAGTCATTATGAGGATATTTACGCACTTTCGCAGATGTTGGAATCTGAGACGATTACAACAGTGCTCAAAAATATTTCCAGTCAGCAGGAGTCACCGTTCAAGGATCCGGATGTGTTCACGAGAAATCTGTATATGGCACTGGTATCAAATAATTCACTGATCAATATTCTGTTTTCCGGCACGGAGAAAAGTCATCTCGGTGACTGCCTGGAGACAGAACTGAAGCGATTGATCGTGGAGAAATATCCGCAGTATGAGACAGATCCGGAGAAAGATATCATGCTTTCCTTCTGTATTCAGGGATGCTTCCATGCATATCTGAACAATCAGAAAAACGACCTCGATACCCTGATTCGCGTCAGTGAGACGATCGTGCGAAAACTTGCCCCTTTATATATGGAAGATACCAGGGTTCAAAAGTCTTGAATCCACATGAACTTGATCATGATTGATTAAAATTACAGACAAATCGAAAGAAGAGAACATAAATGAAGAAACTCGTTATTGGAATTCTGGCACATGTCGATGCCGGAAAGACAACTCTGTCAGAAGAGCTTCTCTACCTGTGCGGCGAGATCCGAAAGATCGGGCGTGTGGATCACGGAGATGCTTTTCTTGACACATACGAACTGGAAAAAGAACGTGGTATTACGATCTTTTCCAAACAGGCAAGACTGAAAACAAATGATATGGAAGTGACGCTTCTGGATACTCCGGGACATGTCGATTTCTCAGCAGAGATGGAACGTACGCTGCAGGTTCTGGATTATGCGATTCTTGTAATCAATGGCATGGATGGCGTACAGAGCCACACGATGACACTGTGGAGACTTCTGGAGCGATACCAGATTCCGACCTTCCTGTTTGTTAATAAAATGGATCAGCAGGGAACAGACCACGATGCTCTGCTTACAGACCTGAAAGCGCATCTGCATGAGAATTGCGTGGATTTCGGAAGAACAGAAGAAACAGACTATAGCGCAGCAGATTCCAGAGAGCAGGATTCCGACACATATGAATTCACCCCGGATCAGTTGGAAAACATTGCAGTCTGTGAAGATGATCTTCTGGAAACATACCTGGAAACAGGAATAGTCGAAGATCGTGACATTGCAAGGTTGATTATACGGAGAAAAATTTTTCCGTGCTATTTCGGCTCCGCCCTTAAAGAAAAAGGAGTAAAAGATTTCTGGAATGGCGTGCAGAAATATACAGCCGAACCAAAGCGTCCGACAGAATTTGGTGCAAAAGTCTTTAAGATCGCTCGAGATGAACAGGGCAATCGTCTTACTTATATGAAGATCACAGGTGGAAGCCTTAAAGTAAAAACACTGCTTTCCTCGAAGAACGGAGGCCAGAATCTTCTGGGGCGTAAAATAGAAAATACGGAATGGGAAGAAAAGACAGATCAGATTCGTCTGTATTCCGGAGCAAAATATGAATTAACGCAAGAGGCAGAAGCAGGAGTTGTCTGTGCAGTGACCGGACTTACAAGAACTTACCCGGGTGAGGGACTGGGAATCGAGCAGGAGTCAGAACTTCCGGTTCTGGAACCTGTCCTGAACTATCAGATCATCCTTCCGGATGACTGTGATCCGCATCAGATGCTCCAGAAACTGCGACAGCTGGAGGAGGAAGAACCGCAGCTTCATATTCTCTGGGACAGCCAGCTCGCTGAAATCCATGCACAGCTTATGGGCGAAGTGCAGATTGAGATTTTGAAAAAAATGATCTGGGACCGTTTTCACGTAGCGGTGGAATTTGGTGCCGGAAGTATTGTATATAAAGAAACCGTTGCAGAACCGGTAGAAGGTGTGGGCCACTTTGAACCGCTTCGCCATTATGCAGAAGTACACCTTCTGATCGAGCCGGGGGAACCGGGCAGTGGCTGTCAGTTTTTTACCGCATGCAGTGAAGACGTGCTTGCAAGGAACTGGCAGAGACTGATTCTCACACATCTTGAAGAAAAAGAACACATTGGCGTATTGACCGGCTCTCCGCTTACCGACGTGCAGATCACGATCCTTACCGGAAGGGCACATGCGAAACATACTGAGGGCGGTGATTTCCGCCAGGCGACGTACCGTGCTGTCCGTCAGGGACTTCGCAAGGCAAGAAATATTCTTCTGGAGCCGTATTACGAATTTCGCCTGGAAGTGCCGGCAGAGATGATCGGGCGGGCGATGGCGGATGTTCAGAAGATGCAGGGAACGTTTGAGACACCGGAAGTAGAGGGAGAAACAGCAATTCTTAAGGGAACTGCGGCAGTTTCCCAGATGCGGGATTATCAGAAAGAAGTGATTTCCTATACGCATGGAACGGGAAAACTCTTCTGTAACCTCAAAGGCTATGCACCGTGTAAAAATCAGGAGGAGATCGTGCAGAATATCGGATACGACCCGGAAGCAGATCTGGAGAATCCGACCGGTTCGGTATTCTGTGCACATGGAGCTGGTTTTGTCGTGCCGTGGAATCAGGTTGAAGATTACATGCATCTGCACAGCGGCGTGGACATGGACGAACTGGACGGTGAAAGCTGGTATGAGGATGTGGAAAGTGCGGAAAATCCGGGTACAGCAGTGGATAACAGAAGTGTTTCCAGAAATACCAGTGGAAAAAACGGAAAGTTTTCTTACAGTGGAAGCTACGAAGAGGAAGAAGAACTGCAGGCAATCTTTGAGCGTACATTCGGCCCGGTAAAGCATGACCGTACTGCTTTCCAGAAAAAGACCGTACACAGTTCGACCCCAACTACCCGTTACAGAGCCGGTAAGCCGCGACAGGAGGAGTATCTGCTGGTGGACGGCTACAACATTATTTTCTCCTGGGAAGAACTGAATGAACTTGCAAAAGATAACATTCATGCGGCCTGTGATAAACTGATGGATATCTTAAGTAATTATCAGGGATACCGGAAATGTACACTGATTCTTGTCTTTGACGCTTATAAGGTTGAAGGTCATGCAGAAGAAGTGATTCCGTACCACAATATCTATGTGGTTTATACGAAAGAAGCGGAGACCGCGGATCAGTATATTGAAAAAACAGTCCACAAGATTGGCAGACAGTATCAGGTAACGGTTGCGACTTCGGATGGTCTGGAACAGATTATCATTATGGGACAGGGCGCACACAGGATTTCTGCTCAGGGTCTTAAGAAAGAAATCGAAGATACTGAAAATGCTGCCAGAGCAGAGTGGCATCAGCACCGCCAGAGCAGCAAAACCTACCTGTTTGATCATATGTCAGAGGAGATGCAGGAGCAGATGGAGAAGATCCGTCTGGGAGAAAACGAATGATTTACTTATATAAAAGAAACAAAACTGGCATCTGCATCGACCGCGTATACGGATACGATGCGATCGTAGAACTTCCGGATGAACTGGAAGGACTGCCGGTGACAGAGATTGGAGCTTATATTTTTTCAGACCATATTGATCAGTCTGAATTAAAAGCAATGCAGGAAAAAGAAAATTTCTGTACAGAAGACGAAACGGAAACAAAACCAGATGACGATATGCCACAGGCAGCAGGAAACAGAGTAGAAGAAATACGGCTTCCGCGTCATCTGAAAAAGATAGGAAGATATGCTTTTTACAATTGTTTTCACCTTCGAAAACTTACCTTTTATGGGAAAATGCAGGATCTTGGTGCGGGTGCACTGACCGGCTGTCATAAGATGGAGCAGATCACAGTGGAGACTGACGAAAAGGGAGAGTCCGGCTTACGGGATTTCCTGACCGAGCTTCCGGAGACATTATGTGTTGATATGACGATAGAAGGAGTGCATGGTCGGTTCTGGTTCCCGGAATTCTTTGAAGAAGGAGTGGAAAATACCCCTGCCAGGATTCTGGAAAATCATGTGCACGGAAGCGGTATCCGTTATCGAAACAGTTTTGTGCACAGGAAACTCAACACCTTGGAATATGACAGATTATTTCCGTATGCGGTTGCCTGGGAACAGGAGAGAATCGTATTGAACCTTGCTTTGGACCGCGTTCTCTATCCGGTCAGTATGGCGGATGAAGCAAAAGAAAAATATCTTACTTATATAAAAGAACATGAACTACAGGCAGTGAAGCTTTTGGGAGAGCAGAAGGCATATGAGTCTATGCAGCACATCCTGAAAGAGCTTTCACCTGACCGTGCAACAACGGAAAAGATGCTTGAGACAGCACAGAAAGCAGAGGATTCGAGATGGGTCAGCATTCTGATGAATGAACTGCAGAAACATGGAAGGAAACAGAGAAAGGCATTTGAACTGTGAAAAAAGAGTACAGGGACAAATTTGGAAATTTTGTTCACGAAGAGAGAAAAAAAGAAGAGGAAACTTTAGAAATCTGCGAGGATATCCTGAAAAATTCCAGAAATGAGATGGCGGTTGCCATGCGTTTTCTGCAGAGTGCATTCGGAGCACTGAGACCAACGGTTTCCGGCGAGACCGAGGTCATGGGAACGGACGGAAAATTTCTCTATGCGTCTCCGACGTGGCTTTTGAATACATTTATGAAGAACAAAGTGTGGATCAACCGTCTGTACCTGCATGAACTGCTTCATTGCTTATTCTGTCACCTCTGGAGCCGTAAGGTAAAAGAAGAAAGTGACCAGAGACTCTGGAATCTGGCAGCAGACATTGCGGTGGAGAATATCATGGACGAGCTTTATGAGAAGGCAGTCTATATCCGTCCGAACAGCTTTCGAAGGGAAAAATACCGCCAGTGGAAAGAAATGCAAAGCGTTCTTACTGCAGAAGCAATGTTTTATTTGCTGAGCGGATGTGAAGAAAGTGAACTGCTTCGCCTGGAACAGGAATTCCGGCGGGACGATCACCATTTCTGGTACACACCACAGAATCGAAGCGGGATGGCGAGCCATCAGAAAGAATGGGAAGAGATGCGTCGGAAGATGCAGACCGAGATTGAGCTTTTTTCAAAAGAAGCAGCGGGCGATTCGCCGGGACTTGTAGAGCATTTGCAGGCAGAGAACCGGAAGCGTTACGATTATCGGGAGTTTTTGCGGAAGTTTTCTGTATTGAAAGAAGAAATGCAGGTGGATATGGATTCATTTGATCCGATCTATTATAATCTGGGACTGGAATTATACGGCAACATGCCACTGATCGAGCCTTTGGAAACAAAAGAGATGAAAAAAATCGAGGACTTTGTGATCGTGCTGGATACATCGATGTCCTGTAACGGCAGTCTGATCCGGCGCTTCTTAGAGGAAACATATAGTGTGCTGGCAGAGTCGAAGAGCTTTTTCCGAAAGATCCAGGTGCACATCATTCAGTGTGATGAAAAGATTCAGGATGACCAAGTAATCCATAATCAGCGGGAGATGGAGGCGTATCTTCAGGATTTTACGATCCGGGGATTCGGCGGGACGGATTTTCGCCCGGCATTCACTTATGTGGAACAGCTTCTGAAAATGGGAACATTTCAACGGTTACGAGGCCTTCTGTATTTTACCGACGGATATGGCACATTTCCGGCAAAGATGCCGCCATATGATACCGCATTTATTTTTATGAAGGATGATTACCGGGATGTGGATGTGCCGCCATGGGCGATCAAACTCATTTTGGATACACAGACACTAGAGAGGAAAGAAGAACATTATGAATATTAAGCAGGCAAAACAGGAAATCGCAGATACCGTACAGGCGTATCTTTTGAAAAATGAGTATGAGGAATATGTGATACCGCGTGTACACCAGAGACCGGTACTTCTTCTTGGGGCACCGGGAATCGGCAAGACGCAGATTATGGAGCAGGCTGCAAGAGAGTGCGGTGTGGCACTGGTCGCTTATACGATCACACATCATACCAGACAGAGTGCGATTGGTCTTCCGT
>CAVFJK010000025.1:0-6639 GCA_963622815.1 Ruminococcus bicirculans (ex Wegman et al. 2014) | reverse complement strand
GCATTTGCAGAATTCGGAGAGACACTGGAAGGAGCAGCAGAAGCAATCTGGCAGTTCAATAAAGGAATCGTGGATGCAACATATGATCTGATCCCGGCGGTAAAACCGCAGATCGCAATGTATGAGCAGTTTGGCATTCCGGGACTGCAGGCATACAAGAAAACAGTTGATTACTGTAAGTCTAAAGATCTTGTTGTCATTGGAGATATTAAACGTGGCGATATTGGATCTACTTCAGCAGCGTATGCGACGGGCCATCTGGGACATGTGCAGGTAGGATCTAAGAAATATGCGGGATTTGATGAAGATTTTGCAACAGTTAATCCATATCTGGGATCTGATGGCGTGAAACCTTTCATCGAAGTCTGCAAAGAAGAAAATAAAGGTCTCTTTATTCTGGTAAAAACATCAAATCCATCCAGTGGAGAATTCCAGGACCGTATCATTGACGGCCGTCCGCTGTACGAGTGGGTTGGAGAGAAAGTTGCTGAGTGGGGCGAGGACCACATGGGTAAAGAATACAGCTATATTGGTGCTGTTGTGGGTGCAACTTATCCGGAAATGGGTAAAGTACTTCGTAAACTCATGCCAAAAACATTTATCCTGGTACCTGGCTATGGCGCACAGGGTGGTAAAGGTGCTGATCTTGTTCATTTCTTTAATGACGACGGACTTGGAGCTATTGTAAACTCCTCCAGAGGAATCATTGCAGCATATAAACAGGAAGCGTATGCAGAATTTGGCGAGCTGAACTACGCAGATGCATCCCGTAAAGCAGTGGAAGTCATGATCGAGGATATCAGCGGAGCTCTTAAAAATCGCTAATGAGAGCAGGAGGAGACAGATGAGTACAAAAACAAAAGAGACTGTAACAGTCATCAGTCAGGAAGAAATCGGCAGGGATATCTTCAGTCTCTGGCTTCAGACAGACCAGATCGCAAAGAATGCCAGACCGGGTCAGTTCCTTTCTCTATATACAGGAGACGGAAGTAAACTCCTTCCAAGACCGATCAGTATCTGTGAGATTGACAAAGAAGGTGGAAAGATTCGTCTGGTATATCGGGTGACAGGAAAGAATACCGGAACAGAGAGATTTTCCAGAATGCAGCCGGGAGAAACAATAGAAGCACTGGGACCTCTCGGAAACGGATTTCCACTGGAAGAAGCAGAAGGCAAAAAAGTATTTCTGATTGGTGGTGGAATCGGAATTCCGCCGATGCTGGAGACTGCGAAACAGTTGAATGCTGAGAAAAAAGCCGTCCTTGGCTATCGTGATGAACTGTTTTTAAATGATGAGTTTTCAAAATATGCCGATGTTTATGTTGCTACAGAAGACGGAAGTGCCGGAACGAAGGGAAATGTATTAAATGCCATTCGGGAAAAAGGTCTTGAGGCAGATGTGATCTTTGCATGTGGACCGACTCCGATGCTTCGTGCACTGAAAGAATATGCGACAGAAAATAATATTGCGTGCTGGATTTCTATGGAAGAAAGAATGGCATGCGGAATCGGGGCCTGTCTTGGATGTGTCTGCAAATCAAAAGAAATTGATTCACATTCCCTGGTACATAACAAACGTGTCTGCAAGGACGGCCCGGTATTCTTAAGCACGGAGGTGGAGTTATGATCAATACAAAAGTAACTCTTGCTGGAGTTGAATTAAAGAATCCTGTTATGACTGCATCCGGTACTTTTGGTTCAGGCGCAGAGTACAGTGAGTTTGTAGATCTTAATAAACTTGGCGGCGTTGTGACAAAAGGTGTTGCAAATGTTCCGTGGCCGGGAAATCCAACCCCAAGGGTAACGGAAACTGCGAGTGGAATGCTGAATGCGATCGGTCTTCAGAATCCGGGAATCGATCTTTTCTGTAAGAGAGATATTCCATTCCTGAAACAGTACGATACAAAGATTATCGTGAATGTATGTGGAAAGAGTACAGAGGATTACTGTGAAGTAGTTGAAAGACTGGCAAATGAGCCGGTTGACCTTCTTGAAATCAATGTATCCTGCCCGAACGTAAAAGAGGGCGGTATTGCCTTTGGACAGAATCCTCATGCTCTGGAGGCTATCACAAAAGAAGTAAAGAAATATGCAAAACAGCCGATCATTATGAAGCTCAGTCCGAATGTAACAGATATTACAGAGATGGCAAAGGCAGCAGAGGCCGGTGGTGCGGATATTCTTTCTCTGATCAATACACTTACCGGAATGAAAATCGATATTTACAGAAGAACGTTTGCACTGGCAAACAAAACCGGTGGAATGTCCGGCCCGGCTGTAAAACCGGTAGCGGTACGTATGGTTTATCAGGTGGCACAGGCAGTAAAACTTCCGATCATCGGAATGGGCGGTATCGCGACTGCTGAAGATGCACTTGAATTTATTATGGCCGGAGCAACGGCAGTATCTGTTGGAACCGCAAATTTCTTTAATCCGTATGCGACTGCTGAGATTGCAGAGGGAATTGCGAAATTTATGGAGCAGCAGAAAGTTGAAGATATCAATCAGCTGATCGGTATCGTAAAATAATAGTTACAGAAAACAGAACAGAAATACAAAAGAGACAGCAGCGAAAGTAAGGGAGACTTTTTCTGCTGTCTTGTATCGGGAAAGGAAATATTTTGAGTAAACAGAAAACAAACGACATGACTGTAGGAAATCCGGTCAGACTGATCATTCAGTTTATGATACCGATGTTTCTGGGAAATATTTTCCAGCAGTTTTATAATATTGTAGATTCAATTGTGGCCGGTCAGTTTATTGGAGTGGATGCACTTGCCGCAATCGGAAGCACCGGATCACTGATGTTCTTTGTGACCGGATGGCTGAATGGACTGAGCAGTGGATTTGCGATCATTGTAGCCCAGATGTTTGGCGCGAAAAAGTATGATGACATGCGGCACTTTGTTGCGATGTCTGTTTATCTGATGTTTGGATTTGCAGCAGCGATGACAGCAGGATTTCTGGTATTTAATGTGCCGATTCTCCGTCTTATGAATTCACCGGCGGATCTGATGGGAGATGTTGCCGGATATATGGGGATTATTTATGCAGGTCTTCTTGTTACAGCGGCATATAATACACTGGCGGCATTCCTGCGTGCACTGGGCGATTCAAGATCACCGCTTTATTTTCTGATCATCTCAGCAGGAATCAACGTAGTACTGGATATTGTTCTGATTCGGTTTGGGGGAATGGGAGTAGAAGGCTGTGCCTATGCAACTGTGATCGCACAGGGGGTATCTGCCGTCTGCTGTCTTGTTTATATTAAGAAGCGTTATCCGATCCTTCATCTCGAAAAGAAAAATTTTAAGCTTCGAAAAGGCAGTATGAGTAAGCTGATGATCCTTGGAATTCCGATGGGACTTCAGTTTTCCATTACGGCAATCGGAACCATTATCGTACAGAGTGCGGTAAATATTTATGGAGCTACTTATATGGCAGGGTTTTCTGCGGCAGGTAAAATACAGAATGTAATTGGTATGGTTGCGGTATCTATGGGAGCGACCATCGCGACATATGTCGGTCAGAACCGTGGCGCCGGACGGATGGATCGTGTGAAACAGGGAGTAAAATACTCCTGGATCATGCTCCTTGTATGGAGTGTGTTCGAGATGGCTCTGGTATATTTTGGAGGGAAATATTTTACCTATATGTTTATTAATCCATCAGAGACGGATGTGATCCAGGTATCGGTGACATATTTCCGTACCGTATTCTGGGCATATCCGTTCCTCTGCTCGATTTTTGTCTATCGAAACGCACTGCAGGGAATGGGATATGGACTGGTACCGATGCTGGGAGGCGTTTTTGAGCTTGTTGCAAGGACCGCGATCGTTTTATTTGTTGCAGGAAAAACAACATTTGCCGGTGTGTGCCTTGCAGATCCTATGGCATGGATCGCGGCACTGATCCCGCTGGTTCCATATTATTACTACATTATGAAAAAAATATATAAAGACTGTCAGTAAAACACTGATGAAGAAAAGGAGAAGTATGAAGAAAAGAAAAATTTTGTTTGTTGTGTTTATGGCAGTGCTGCTTCTGGTCGGAACACCTTCCGGAGTGCACAATATTCAGGCAGCACAATCCACAACAAAAACATCTGTAAAGAAAAATACGAAGAAAAACGGGTTTTACTTGGAAGGCAAAGGGAAACTATGCTATTATAAAAATGGAAAGAAAATTAAAAGAACCTGGAAAACGGTCAAAGGCAAAAGATATTATTTTGGAAAAAGCGGATATGCATGTATCGGACCATGTAAAGTTGGTTCAAATTTATATCTTTTCAAAGTAACAGGGGCATTATACACAAAGAAGAAAGCAGGGTTTGTAAGTGTCCAGGGCAATACTTATTACGTGAATAAAGAGGGAAAACAGAAAACAGGCTGGTTCTCTGTCGGAAAATATATGTACTATGCAGATTCTAAAGGCAGAATTCTGAAGAACAGGACTTATCAGGGAATAAAGCTGGATGATAAGGGACGTGCCAAATATTCGCTTGATCTGGAAACCAGGATGAAGACTCGGAAAATACTGAATTCCATTACGACCAGTAAGATGACGAAAGTGCAGAAATTAAGTGTATGCTACAACTATCTGGCACGCAATGGCGGATTCGGATATTCTACTGCATATTATCCAAATCTGAAGGCTTCAAAGTGGTATCTGACAACCGCTAACCGTATGCTTACACTGAAAAGGGGAAACTGCTATAGCTTTGCCTGCGCATTTGCCGCATTTGCAAAAGAAATAGGTTATACTCCATATCTGATGTGTGGAAGAGTGCCTGGGACAAGGGACGGGGCCGGTGATGGTTTTACGAGACACTGCTGGGTAATGATCAACGGAAGACATTACGATCCCGAAGGAAGCTTTGCCGGATGGGGCGGCTGCTTTGACTCGGCTGGATTTACAACGGTATATACACTTCAACAGAAAGTGGAATATAAATATTAAAATTTAAAGGAGAATGCATATGAAAAGGAAAACAAAACTGACAGTATTAAGTTTGCTTGTACTGTGTCTTGGTATCTTTTTAAGTTGCAATGTACAGGCAGCAGTAAAGAAAAACTGTTTTGCAGCAAATGCCAAAGGCGATGTTTCCTATTACAATGGGAGCGGGAAAAAAGTCAAAGGCCTTGTCACTGTAAAAGGAAAGAAATACTATTTTACATCAAAGGGAATCCAGAGGACAGGATGGCGCCGTGTAAATAAGAAATACTATTTCTTCAGACAGGGCACCGGAGCAGGCGGCTACATGCTGACATCCACAAAAGTAAACGGAATCCGACTGAAAAAGGATGGAACAGCCTCATATAACAAGACACAGCTTCGCAAGCTGAAAGTTATGGTTCATGCAAGCGGTGTGGTCGACAGCATTACTAACAATAAAATGACAAAATACCAGAAATTAAGAGCTTGCTATAATAAGGCACTTTCTTTCCGGTATGGAGATACAGGAACTTTTTATTACAGTTCCACATGGGACATTGACTATGCAGAAAGAATGTTCTTCAGAGGAAGAGGAAACTGTTATGCGTTTGGTGCCGCGTTTGCTTATATGGCCAATGCAGTTGGCTATAAGGCTTATACTGTCTCATCCGGCGGACATGGCTGGGCAGAAGTAAAGGGAAAAGTTTATGATCCAAACTGGGGCAAAAGTACAGGTAAAGCTGACTGGTATTTTGCTATGAACTACAATCTCAGCGGAAAGGCAAACAGGCCGAATTATAAACAGAACAGACGTTACGTTAAAGGAATCTGACATGTCCTGCTGGGATAAAATAAACGGAGATAAAATAACGTTGGAATAGTGGCCAAACAGTATTGAAATAGCATATTAAAATGTTTATAATAAAACAAAAAAGAAAGGAAAAAGTGTTATGAAAAAGAACAAAACATGCAGATTTTTAATGATTGCACTGCTTCTGTGCAGCCTTGTAGCAACAATGGTTCCGACTGCTGTATCCGCAGCGGCACAGAAAAAGGGCTGGGTGAAAGAGACCAATGGTTACTGTTACTATGTGAAGGGCAAAAAAGTCCAGAACAAGCTGCAAAAGATCAAGGGAAAAACATATTATTTCGGATCTGATGGCGTTCGCAAAACCGGATGGTATACTGTTAAAACAAAAAGCAAAGGTAAAATAGTATACAAAGCAATGAAATTCAATGCCAGTGGAGCATATACCGGCAAGTCTCAGACTGTAAATGCACAGATGATAAAAAAGGCTGATTCCATTATTAAAAGTCTGAAGATCAGCACAGGTGTTCTTACAACAGAACAGCAGGAAGCTGCACTTAAGAAGATTTTTGATTATACAAAGAAATACGGATATGGGCGTGTTATGGGACTGAACAGCAGAACCTTTAATAAGAAAAAAGTTGCTGACTGTGCATACAAAATGATGAGTAAGAAAAAAGGAAACTGCTATTATCATGCATCTGCATTTGCAGTACTTGCAAAACGTGCAACAGGTCTTCAGACCCGCGTATGCTGGGGAACAAGTACTGTGTTCAATGCAAAAAAATCACAGGAACATGCGTGGGTTGAAATCAAACTTGCTGATGGAAAATGGCATATTTTTGATCCAAACGCTGCACGTTTCTCAACAAGAAAAGATGTTGGAACATATGGAC
>CAVFJK010000024.1:0-12005 GCA_963622815.1 Ruminococcus bicirculans (ex Wegman et al. 2014) | reverse complement strand
ATTTCGTATATTTTTAATGGAAAATCGCTTTTTTTACGAGAGTATTACAGAAGATTTTCTAATTTTCAAAGTTGAAAAAATTAAGACCAAAGCGGACAAGTTCTCTTCAAACCTCCTCACTTCCTCATACTTTAATAGACTTGTTACGCTTTGCGCGCTTTTCTTTATCGGAATATTACGAAGTAATTTCCAATAAAGAAAGGGATCCTCCTTATGGAGAACCCCTTCAAAATATCACATACACACTTTCATGTGACCCGTTTATTATTTATACATCTTCGCGATCATCCGGTCCAACCTCCGGCTCAGCCACAGCTGCCCCATCAGATCCTTCCGGCTCCGTATCCTCCGGTTCAACAGTTTCTGCAGGCACCGGATCTTCTTTCGTTTCAACATCCTCATCTGCTGCGGCATTCTCTGCAGGCGCCGAATCTTCTGATTTTTCAATCGCTTCAAGAATGTCCTTAAATTCATCATCCACATTCTCAAAGTTATGAACGCCTTCCAGTCTGCTGCCCCCATTCTTTTCTTCTGCGGCATTACGCTCCTCTCTCCTGCGTCTGCTGACCTTCTCTCGTTTCTTTGAAAGAATTCTGCGCACAGTCGCAACAATGCCACAGATCAGGAAAAGCGCCACAGACACAAGCAGGGAAACCGGAATCTTTGTCTTCGGAATGTACAGCTTATCTGTACGAAGCCATTCGATCACACATTTACCCAGCCCGTATCCTGCAAGATATCTGAGAAAGATCTCACCATCGAATTTCTTTCTCCAGGTATAAAGCAGTAAGATCAGAAGAAGTAACAGACACCAGATACTTTCATAGAAAAACAGCGGATGCACCTGAATGTAATCCATATCTCTGAAAGTTACCAGATTCTGCTTCATCAGCTTTGTTACGGCACTCTTCTGTACAGAATCCAGTGGAAGTCCCATGGCAAACAGACTGTCTGTGTACTCACCGAAAGCCTCTCTGTTGAAGAAGTTTCCCCATACACCTATTATCTGCCCGCTGAGTAGTCCCATACATACAATATCTGCCATTTTCCAGAATGAAGTCTTACTGATCCGGCAGAACAATGCAACTAAAAGTGCGCCTCCCAGGATTGCTCCATAGATGGACATCCCGCCACTTCGGATATCACACAGAATCTTCCATGATTTTCCGCTGAACTGACTCCACGAAAAAGCAATGTAATAAAGTCTTCCGCCAACGACTCCGCCGATCAGCGCCATGATAGCTGCTCCCAGACAGAGATTCAGATTCATCTTCTGCCATCTTGCACAGAGAAGAATCACCACCATGCCGATAAGCAGGCTTACCGCCATCAGTATCCCGTATATTGTAATATCAAATCCCAGGACAGAAAACGTTCTGTCCTCATACTCAAACAAAAACCCCAGATTCGGAAATCTTACTGTTATCTCCATAAAACCCCTTCATCATATGCTCTGTGTTATCGGATATGTTGTACAGGAGCCGATGTCTCTTCAAGTCACCGATTCTTATACATTGAATCTGAACAGGATCACATCTCCATCCTGCACGATATATTCTTTACCTTCCATCCGGACAAGTCCTTTTTCTCTTGCTCCGGCATAAGAACCACAGTCCAGAAGATCCTGATAGTTTACAACCTCAGCCTTGATAAATCCCCTTTCAAAGTCTGTGTGGATCTTACCAGCTGCCTGCGGTGCCTTTGTTCCGATCTTGATCGTCCATGCACGTGTCTCATCCTCTCCGGATGTCAGGAAGCTCATCAGCCCGAGAAGACTGTAGCTCGCTCTTACCAGTTTTTCAAGGCCGGATTCTTTCAGACCGAGATCTTCGAGGAACATTTTCTTTTCATCGTCATCGAGCTCGGAGATTTCTTCTTCAATCTCTGCACAGATTACGAATACTTCGCTCTTCTGCTCTGCTGCATATTTACGAACAGCCTGTACATGAGCATTGGATTCTCCGTCATCTGCAAGATCATCTTCGCTTACGTTTGCAGCATAGATGACAGGTTTCCAGGTAAGCAGATTATATGTGCTCATCCATCCTTCTTCATCTTCTGTCTCAAGCTCCATGGTGATTGCCATGTTACCGTCTTCCAGATGTTTCTTAATCTTCTGAAGGAAATCCAGTTCTTTTGCAGCTTCTTTATCCATACGTGCAGTCTTTGTCACTTTTGCGATACGACGCTCAAGGATCTCAATATCAGAGAAGATCAGCTCAAGATTGATCGTCTCAATATCTCTGAGCGGGTCAATGCTTCCGTCTACATGGATGACATTCGGATCTTCAAAGCAGCGTACGACATGTACGATCGCATCTACTTCACGGATGTTTGCCAGGAACTGGTTTCCAAGACCTTCCCCTTTAGAAGCTCCCTTTACAAGTCCGGCGATATCAACGAATTCGATCACTGCCGGTGTTACTTTCTTTGAATGATAAAAATCACCAAGAAGTTTCAGTCTCTCATCCGGAACAGTAACAACGCCCACGTTCGGGTCAATGGTACAGAACGGATAGTTTGCGGATTCTGCTCCGGCTTTTGTCAGTGAGTTAAACAGTGTACTTTTTCCAACATTTGGCAGTCCTACGATTCCAAGTTTCATTTCTCTATGGTTCTCCATTTCATTATTTTATTAGATCTCATGCGACTGTTCAGTACTTCACAGTCACAATAATATACTGTTTTGATTTTATCACACATAAGATAAAGTTTCAATTAATTCAATTGCTATAATAGCATCTCAGGGATGCATTCTTGTAACTTAATCTTTCAGAATAAATTTGTGGATGATCTCCGCAACTCCGTCGCGGTTATTGTCATGCTCTGTCACATAGTTTCCGTATTCTGCAATTCCCGGAAACGCGTTGCACATAACAGCTCCCACATGAGCAGCTTTCAGCATTTCCACATCATTCTGTGCATCTCCTGCTGCAACAGAATTTTCAATCGGGATTCCGAGATACTCACTGAACCAGCAGACTGCAAATCCTTTTGAGATTCCTTCCGGAACAATCTCCTGATAGCAGTCATTAGAAAAGAAGCTGTGAACCTCTCCGGCATACTGCGAGATCACTTCTTTCTGGAAACGGTCATTTTTTTCTTTCTCTTCTGCCGGTGTGATCGCGATCAGTTTATATGGATCTTCCGGCACCACATCTTTGGCACTTTCTACGATCTTATATGGCAGCTGATTGATCTCCGCATATTTATGAAGCTCCTCTGTATCTCTGGCGGAAAGGATGTGCGTATCGGAATAGCTCTGAATATGCAGATCTCGTTTTAAAGCTTCCTCGATGATCTTTACCGCAGTTTCTTTTGAAAAAGTCTTTCCGTAGACCGTCTTTTCGTGGTACGGGTCATAAATCTGACCTCCGTTAAAACAGATCACATAACATCCTTCTTTATCCAGTCCGGCTTTATGTGCACAGACCCGTGCACTCGCCAGAGGGCGTCCGGTGCAGACTACGATCTTGTGGCCGCGCGCCAGTGCCTCATCGATTGCCGCCTGATTTCCCGGCGTCACCTCTTTCTTGTCATTCAGTAACGTTCCATCCAGATCCGTAAATAAGATTCTTGTATCAACAGACATTTTGTATTGTTCCTCCATTACTTTCTTACTGCTGTCATATACTTCAGCAGATTATTTCAGATAATCTCGTATTTTCTCCTCGTTTAATCTCTCGCCGATGACGATCAGAACATCCTGCCCTGCCTCGATCGGTTTCAAAGTTGTCTCATGGTGTGTCGCATTCAGCTCCGACCACTGTTCCCCGTCTTTCAGAAATCCCTTAATACGAAAAACGTCTCCACAATCCAGATCATCAAAGATCCTCTTTACCGCATTCTTCGCTTTTAACGCATCGATCTTCTCATCCATAAAAAATAATGTCTGAAAGATCTCATCCTGGTCTGCATACCGTTTCTCATAATCTTCGGCCTGATAACCGGACTCCATGATCTTTTTATAATCTTCTTCTGTAAAATCTTCCCAGTTTTTACAGATCACCTCATCTTTCAGAACACGCGGGCAGTGAATTTCCTCTAATGCCCGGGTCAGATGTGCGATTGTTCCCTGAATTTCGTCTTCCGATGCATTCTGTGCCTTACTTAAGAGCACACAGCCCGCGCTGGCAGCCTCTGAAGCCAGGACATAATCTGCTTCCTTTGAAAGATTTTCATCCAGTCCGGCGTCCACAACCGTGATCACATTTCCGATCTGATACCAGCGATCCAGCGGCTCCTCATGAAGCGCATCAAAAAAATCATCCACATCAAAAATCCCGGATGGCTCGATCAGCACTCTGTCATAACCGCACATTCCCATCGCGATCAGTTTCGTCTTAAAACGTCTCCGATAGCAGTCCTTATCGCAGCCGCCTGCCACCATTTCCAGTTCACAGTTCTCGCCTTCCAGCTCCCGAAGGAGCATCATATCCACATTGATCGCACCGAAATCATTTTCAAGGATACCGATATTCAGTCCCTGTTTTATCAGATAACCGGCATATTTTTTAATGAATGTGGTCTTTCCTGATCCGAGAAATCCTGTGATCAAATCTACTTTTACCATCGTCTTTTTCCCTGTATTTCTCTAACTTATGCCTTTCCTGTTTCTGTTGTCAAAATTTTATATATTCAGTTCTTTTCGCAGCTTTTCCGCAAAGATCCGATGCCCCTCTTCCGTAAAATGGACACCGTCATAGATTGTCGGAATCTCCCATCCGCTTGCATCCGTAAATGCAATGCCAAGCCGTTTTGCTGTTCTTTCATATTCTTTCCCAAGATTACGGGATTCAGCCAGAAGTTCCGGGCGGTCTATCCACTGACCTTCATGCATCGCCGGCGGAGCGATCAGGCGAAGTCTCATTTTTCTGCTTGCAAGCCCCGCTTCCTCCATCATTCTTTTCAAAAAGTGTTCCATTCGCTTTGCCACATCAGCCGCCGTAAAATCCGGATTTTCCAGAAGGTCATTTGTTCCGAGCATGACCAGAAGCCATACAGAATTCGGTCTTCTGTGCCAGTCCCGCACCTGCTGACAGGCAAACCGGACTGTACTGACCGTATGCGGAATGCAGCGTCCGTTCACCCCATGATTCTCTATTTTCCATTCGGTTTCTTCATCCAGAATCCCGGTCCATCGACTCCCCTTCGGATAACGCCCCTCTTCTGCATCATGCGGATCAAATCCGTATGTATTGGAATCTCCGTAACAGATAATTGTTCCCGGCATGTTTTTCTCCTCTTTTCTAAGTTGATCAGAAATGCCCGCCTGTATACCACCATAAGGCAGCCAGTCCGATCTGTACGATCAGGATCAGCGGAACACCGATATAAAACGCAGGCTTTCTTGTTTTATGATGAAAAACGCTCATTCCAAGCAGTGCCCCGACACTTCCGCCAATGACCGCCGCCCCGAGAAGAGTTTTTTCCGGAATCCGCCATGCATGCCGGCGCGCCCTGCTCTTATCATTCCCATATAAAAGAAACGTAACAACATTGATTCCTATCAGGTACAAACATAATTCTTTCATCTGTTTCCGCCTCCTTATCTACTTTATGTGCAGATTATACACTATTTTTGTCAGAATAGCAAAAAAACAGCCGGGATAAAAATCATCCCAGCTGTCTTCCTGCCATTTTCAGTTTCTCCCGTCGCTCACGGTAATCGGGAAGTTCTTTTTGCACGACTGCCCAGAAACGCGGCGAGTGATTCATTTCTTTTCGATGCGCAAGTTCGTGGACGACTACATAGTCGAGGAGCTCCGGCAGCATCAGTACCAGCTTCCAGTTAAAATTCAGATTACCGGTGGAACTGCAGCTTCCCCATCGGGTCTTCTGCTCCCGGATTGTAATGCGGTTATAGGTGACACCCATCCGCTCCGCAAAATATGCGACCCGTTCCGGGAATATCTTTCTCGCTCTTGCGATACCTTCCCGCCGTTCTTCATCTGTAATAACATGAACATGCTCACGATATTCCTCTGTCTTTTTTTGCTGTGCGAGTATCCATGCTTCATGTTCTCTTACAAACTGGGAAATACGATATTTTGCCACACGGACCGGTGCTCGCACGATGACACTTCCATCCGGTTTTACCTGCAGTGATACCGTCTTTCTCTTAGAACGTATCAGTTCATATTCTATCAAGTTTTCTCATCTCCGTTCCCTTGCGTCAGTCTCTCGTCATCAGCATCAGCAATGTTCCGGAATCAAATTCCACAACTGCTTCCTCATCCATGATCTCGTTGCTGACTGTAAGACCACTGTCCGCCACTCTCAGATGATACCCGTTCAACGGATATTTAAAACCTTTCAGAGTCAGCCCCGTCAAATCTCCCTCAAGAGAAAAGAACGAAACATATTTACCAAACTGCTCCGCTTTTTTCAGAACGGTATGATTTTCAATGAGTTTCATATAATTCCACTGATCGAGCAGCGTAATATCTGCTCCACGGTTTCTCCCGTGTACAAGCAGCCCGAAATTCGCCATAAGATGATCGATCCGCTTCCCGGTCGCTCCCAGAATCGTAATCTTCTCTGCCCCACGGTCAATAGCAAAATTAACCGCGGACTGTGTATCGGAATCATCCTTTTCCGGTTTCAGGCGCACGATTTCCGTATCAGTCAGTATCTCCAGATATTTCGCGCCCTCTTCTGAGAGGCTGTCAAAATCTCCTACTGCCACTTCCAACTTCCATTCTGTCCCTTTAAAGAACTCCACACCTCTGTCTGCCGCGATCAGACATGTATTTTCTGTTTTATTTTTCTTTAAAAAATCGAGGGCAAAATCTCTCTGGATATTGCCCCCGCTTACGATGATCACATCTTTCATGCTCTTCCTCAGTCAATTTCTGATTTAATCTTGTCCATCTTCTTCATAATATCATGGACATTTGTTTCCAGATCACCATTGAATACATAAGAACCTGCAACCAGAAGATTCGCACCGGCTTTCATGACAGTTTCCATGGTCTCGCCATTGATTCCGCCATCAACCTGTATATCTACATCCAGTCCCTCTTTATCGATCAGTTCTTTCAGCTCTTTAATCTTTTCCGTACATTCCGGAATATATTTCTGTCCGCCAAATCCCGGCTGAACGGTCATGACAAGAACCATGTCCACATCTTCCAGAAGATGGCTGATATCATTCACCGGTGTTGCCGGTTTAATAGAAACGCCTGCTTTTACACCGGCATCTTTAATCAGTTCAATTGCTCGCTCCAGATCCTCGCATGCTTCTGCATGTACGGTAATGGAGTCTGCACCGCAGTCCACAAAATCCTGAATATAACGTTCCGGTGCTGATACCATCAGATGTACATCAAAAAACATTTTGGATTCTTTGCGGATAGAACGGATTACCGGCATTCCGAAAGAAATACTCGGTACAAAATCTCCATCCATAACATCAATGTGAAGCCATTCAACTCCAGCTTTCTCTAAAGTCTGAATCTGTTCGCCCAGGCGGTTAAAATCCGCCGACAAAATTGAGGGGCACAATCGATATTCCATTTAATATCTCCTTTTCTCTTTCAATTCTTCATATAAACTAAGGTAATCTTCATATCGGAGTCTGCTGATTTCGCCATTTTCCAGAGCTTCTTTTACTCTGCATCCCGGCTCATGGATGTGTCTGCATCCCTGAAATCTGCATTCGTCCTCATATTTTCGAAATTCAGGAAAATAATCCTTCAGGTCCTGTTCTTCCATATCGGTCAGATACAATGAAGAGAATCCCGGCGTATCCATCAGGAAGGTATCCTCCCCTACCGGAATGACCTGGGAATGTCTCGTCGTATGGCGGCCTCTTTTCAGCTTACGGCTGATCTCGCCTGTTTCCATCTGTACTTCACCCTGCAGAAGATTTGTCAGGGATGATTTACCGACTCCGGATGGCCCTGCCACAACAGTCGTCTTTCCACGAAGGATCCTATGGATCTCGTCCAGACCTTCTTTTTCCAGGGCACTGGACAGGATCACATGATATCCGCAGCTTCGGTACGTATCATAAAGTGCTTTTGTTTCTTCCTCTGCTGCAAGATCTTTTTTATTAAAACATATCACTACCGGGACCTCAGCCTGCTCCATCATGATCAGAAAGCGGTCCAGCAGCATAAAATTCGGTTTCGGGTTCTCCAGTGCAAAGATCACAAATGCCTGGTCGACATTTGCAACAGCCGGACGGATCAGAGAATTCTTCCGGGGAAGGATCTTGATCAGATTTCCCGTCTGCTCCTGTTCATCCAGAACTGTGATCTCTACATTGTCACCCACAAGCGGTTTCTGATTATCTTTTCGGAAGATTCCCTTTGCCTTACATTCATAAAGCACTTCGTCCTCTCCGTAAACATAATAGAAACCGGCAATTCCTTTAATGATTTTTCCCTGCATGTATTACTCTGCCTTCTTGAAGGTAAGCGGATACTGTCCAAGCTGCTGGAAGTTTCCGTCAATGACCTCGGATACATACAGAGTTCCTTCACTGACACCAGGTGCTCCTGTGATATCCAGTGTATACGGGAATGTGATCTTCTCGCCGTCAACAACCTTTGTGGAAGTCGTTTCTCCGTTTACTTCCTGGATCAGTTCCAGTCTGATTGCACCGTTCTGATATCCGGTCGGTGTATTCAGTGTCTGTGTACATTTCCATACTTCACCATTTGCAGCTGCTGCACTCTGCTGAGCGGTGTCTGTTGTGCTCTCTGTAGATGCAGAACTGTCAGAAGCAGAAGCGGTATTCTCCGTTGTATCAGCGGATGGTGCTTCATTTCCACTGCTTACTACGATCTCGATCGGCTGGTCCGGATCTGCATATTCATCTGCTGCAGGGCTCTGAGAAATAACTTCTCCGGATGCAACATCACTGCTCTGCTGCTCTGTTACCTGAATATCTGTCCATTTTCCGAGTGTTGTAATGGCATCGTTCTTTGTCATGCCGACAACGCTTGGTACGGATACACTGTTTCCATAGTCCAGTCCACGGCTGACAACCAGTGTGACTTCATCTCCTGCGGAAACGCTGCTTCCGGCTGCCGGTGTAACAGAATCCACATATCCCGGATTAACCAGCGGATAGCCGGTTCCGTCATCCTCACTATATTCTTTCTGAACGGTTACAGTCAGTCCGAGATCTTCCAGTGTCTGCTGTGCATCTATACCGGTCTCTCCGGAAAGATCAGGCATCGTTACTTCCTGCTGACCTTTACTGATGTAATATTTCAGAGTTGTATATTGTTCTACTTTTGTTCCTGCCGGAATATCCTGTGAAGAAATTCTTCCCTTTTCCTGAGTGGAATTCTCTTCACCCATCATCTGTTTACCAAGTTTTTCTTCTTCCAGAAGAGCTGCTGCCTCGTCTTCTGTCTTTCCAACCAGATTCGGTACTGTGACCATTCCGTCTTCGTCTGTGCCTGTTGTATCAGCTGTCTGTTCCTGCTGATTGTCTGCTGTTTTATCACTTCCGATGATGCCGGCAGCTTTACCGATAAAGAAGATTGCGATCACAAGGATCACGGCTCCTGCAACAAGCGCCAGGATCGTAAGCGCACTGCTTGATTCTTTATGTTTCTTTTTATTTTTTGATTTCTTTTCTTCACGTCTGCGGCGATAATCTTCTTCATAATCGTCATCGTCATAATCGGTATCCAGATCTTCATCTTCCAGATCTGCGACATCTGACTTATGCTGTCCGGTGCGGTTCTTCGGTGTATGCTTAATTTCACCAAGCTCCTCATCAGAGATCACAACCGTCTTTGCTTCATTGTCAACAGAAGACAGTTTTACAAAATCACCCTGCGGATCGATCAGAGAATGTTTCAGGTCTGCGATCACTTCTTCCATCTTTTCATAACGACGGTTTACACTCTTCTGTGTACATTTCAGGATGATCTGCTCCAGGCTGTACGGAAGTTCTTCTGTATATACGCTCGGCGGAACCATTTCTTCCTGAAGGTGTTTGATCGCGATCGCAACTGTTGTATCACCTTCAAACGGAACACGTCCTGTTACCATCTCATACAGTGTGATACCAAGAGAATAGATATCGCTCTTCTCATCACTGTAACCGCCTCGAACCTGCTCCGGAGAACTGTAATGTACAGAGCCCATCACATTCGAGCTGATCGTGTTGGAAGAAGCCGCTCTTGCAATACCGAAATCCGTAACTTTTACCTTACCATCGGTTGAAATGATGATGTTCTGCGGTTTTACATCACGGTGAATGATTCCATGATTGTGGGCTGCTTCCAGTCCCATGGAAACCTGAATGGCAATGCTTGTTGCTTCTTTAATAGAAAGCTTACCCTTCTTTGCAATATACTCTTTCAGAGTGATTCCCTCGATCAGTTCCATGACAATGTAATATACACCTTCATCATCACCGACATCAAATACATTGACAATGTTCGGATGCGTAAGCTTTGCTGCTGCCTGCGCTTCACTGCGGAATTTACGGATAAAAGTCGTATCCTCTCTGAATTCCGGCTTTAATACTTTAACTGCCACAAAGCGATTGAGCTTATGGTCTTTTGCCTTATATACATCGGCCATTCCGCCGGTGCCTATTTTACCTAATATTTCATAGCGCTCCGCTATGATCATTCCCGTCTTTAACATTTTTCCACCTCATTTGTGAATGGTTCTACCAGTATGACTGCTATGTTGTCTTTACCACCGTTCTGGTTCGCTTCTCTGAGAAGTCTCGCACCTTTCTCCGGCAGCTCCTCTGTCTGGTCCAGTATGATTTCTTCTAATTTACTGTCCTCTACCATATTGCTCAGACCATCGGAACACATAAGAATCGTACTGTCCGGTTCCAATTTCAGGTCAAAAAAGTCAATATCTACGGTTCTCTCTGCGCCAAGCGCCCTGGTGATAATGTTCTTATCCGGATGATTTCTTGCTTCTTCCGGTTTTATCTCACCCATACGTACCATCTCCTGTACCAGAGAATGGTCTTTTGTCACCTGACAGATCTCGCCCTGAATCACGTACAAACGACTGTCACCTACATTGGCCACATATGCATAATGACCGACAACTGTGCAGACAACGATCGTTGTTCCCATTCCCCTCAGATGTTCTTCTCTTCGGGAACGCTCCAGAATCTCCGTATTTGCAGTCTCAATGGCATGACGAATCACCTTGATAGGGTTGAAATCCGCATCTCTCCGAATCTCGTCCACCAAGGTCTGAACAGCATGCGAAGACGCATAATCCCCTGCATTATGTCCGCCCATACCATCAGCAACGACAAACAGATTCGGAAGGTTTCCAACCGGGTTTTCAGAAACGAACACATAATCCTGGTTCATTTTCCTTTTCTGCCCTACATCCGTAGCTGAATATACCCTCATGTCACTTCTCACTTTCTGTTTTTTCCATGTATCTTTTTCTTAACTGACCACAGGCACCGTCAATATCGCTGCCCATTTCCCTTCTAATAGTACCATTTATTCCACATTTTTCAAGATTTATTTTGAAATTCTCCACAGCCTCACGGGTCGAACGCACAAAGGAACGCTCCCGGACCGGATTGACCGGAATCAGATTTACATGGCAGTTCAGTCCCTTCAGTCGTCCTGCCAGTTCCTGCGCATTTTCCTTACTGTCATTTACCCCTGCAACAAGACTGTATTCAAACGTGATCCGACGGCCTGTCTTATCAAAGTAATTCCGGCATGCCGCCAGCAGTTCGTCTATGGAATATTTATTGGCGATCGGCATAAGTTCCCGTCTTTTCTCATCGTTTGGCGCATGAAGAGAAACAGCCAGTGTCATCTGCAGCTTCTCTTCCGCCAGCTCATAAATCTTCGGTACAAGGCCACATGTAGAAACGGTAAGGTTTCTCTGGCTGATATGGATTCCGCCGTCCTCTGTCAGAATATGGATAAATCTTAAAAGGTTGTCATAATTATCAAGCGGCTCTCCGGTTCCCATCACAACTACATTGGAGACTCTCTCTCCGATGGACGTCTGGATCCGGTAGATCTGGTCAAGCA
>CAVFJK010000023.1:4782-7544 GCA_963622815.1 Ruminococcus bicirculans (ex Wegman et al. 2014) | reverse complement strand
TTCCAGGAATCTGGTTCAGTCGCTCATACATGTAATCCCTTCTTCTCAGGAATTCCTGGCGCATTTCTTCAATTTCATCTGCACAGTCCTCAAGAGCTGTGATACAAGCCCACTGAATGAAGGTTGTGGAGCTGGTTGTCACATGTCCCTGAAGAGAAGTCATTCCCTTAATGATATCCTTTGGACCTGCCGCATATCCAACTCTCCATCCGGTCATGGAATATGCCTTGGAAAATCCGTTTACAACAATTGTTCTATTATAAATTTCTTTTGACAATCCGGCAATACTTACATGTTTTACACTATTGTAAACCAGTTTCTCATAAACCTCGTCAGCAATAATATAAAGTTCATTCTTAACCACAATATCTGCAAGTTTTTTCAGAGATTCCTCTGAATAAACTGCTCCTGTAGGATTGTTTGGAGTGTTTATGATAATAAGTTTGGTCTTATCCGTAATGGCCTTTTCAATTTCCTCTGTGATCAGATGAAATTCTGCGTCTGTCGGAACCAGAACCGGTACTGCTCCCGCAAGTTTCACCATTTCTACATAACTTACCCAGCATGGAGTCGGGATAATAACCTCATCTCCCGGATTGCACACTGCCATAATCCCATTAAAAACAGCCTGTTTTGCACCTGTAGATACGCAGATCTGATCTGGTGTATATTCCAGTCCATTGTCTTTTTTGAATTTTTCTGCTATAGCCTTACGCAGCTGAAGCAGACCACCGATTGCAATATACTTGGTTTTTCCGGCTTCCATTGCTTCGGTACATGCTTTGGAAATCTTCTCTGGAGTCGGAAAATCCGGTTCTCCGAGATTAAACGCTGCAATATCAATTCCTGCATTCTTCATTTCTGAGATTTTTCCACCCAATGTGCTTGTAGCAGAAGGTGTCATATTTAAAATCCTGTCTGAAACCATGTTTATATTTCCTCCATTCCTGATAATTTCCTTTTTACAGGCTACTGCATCCTATCAGTTATCACTGTTGTAAACTTATCCGAATAAATTCATAAAAAGCGTAATTATCGTTGAATTGACCACATCCGCAAACATACTTCCTGCTATCGGAATAACAAGGAAAGCTCGTGCTGCCGGTCCAAATTTACTGGTTACTGCATTCATATTTGCAATAGCATTCGGAGTTGCACCAAGTCCAAATCCGCAGGTTCCTGCTGCCATAACTGCTGCATCATAATCACGTCCCATAACCCAGAATACCACTGTGTAAGCAAACAGTCCTGTTACTACTGTCTCTGCCAGAAGGGTGATGATCATCGGAAGAGCCAGATCAGCAAGAAGCCACAATTCCATGCTCATCATAGCCATTGAAAGGAAAACGCTCAGAGATACATCACCTGTGATCTCGATTTCTTCGTCCGGGAGCTCAATATTTTTTGCATCACAGACATTTCTGAGGATACAGCCTGCAAGCAGTGAACCTACAGCGGCTGAAAATGTCATCAGTTTACCGATAATATCGGATATAATTGTTCCAAAGCCCACACACAGAAGCAGAAGTCCTACAGCCAGCATGATCTTCTCTCCGCTGAGAATATTCTTCGGTTTTTCATTGATAAAAGATTCTTCTTCTCCGGCGATTGCAGCACCAATTTCTTTCTTCTTAAGCTGCATAATTCTTGCACGTGCGATCGGTCCACCAATCATGCAGCCTGCAATCAGTCCATATGTTGCCGCTGCATATGAAGCAGTTGCTGCTGAACCTACCCCCATCTCTTCAATGAGTGGTCCAAATGCTGCCGCAGTACCATGACCGCCGACCATCGGCACGGAACCGATTGCAACACCGAGCAGTGGATGCTGACCCATAGCAGAAACAATACCTGCACTCATAAAATTCTGGATCGTACAGAGAATTGCTATCAGAATTACAATGAATACCAGCTGAATACCGCCTTTTTTCAGAACCTTCATTCGGGCATTAAAACCAATACTGCAGAAGAACACGAGCATAAACGCCTGCTGTAAAGTAGTGTCCATATGTACAATAAGCAGCCCCGTCTCATGAAGGATCAGTATTCCAACCGCAAAAAGAATTCCACCTACTACCGGTGCCGGAATACAATATTTCTGTAAAAACGCTACCCTGTTTTTGATCGCCATACCCATGTAATATACTACTACGGCAATCGCTGTTGTCAGAAACATGTTTAATGATATTTCCATAGTGTTCGCTCCCTTCGCTTTTTATTGTCGACAATTTATATTTTTATTGTATATTATTTTTATCTATTTGTCAATATGTATGCTTTTTTTTATTTTTCGCATCATCTTTTGTCACATTTTTAACGTTTGTTTTTCCTGCTTTTTGTTTATTTTCTTGACAGTTTTTCACAAACAAACTATAATCAGTTATCATATTGTCGACATTTTGTATAATTACTTATGATTAATTATAATCACTCGGTCTTCTGACATTACAAAACAGAATATCTGATAAGGAGTACACTATGGATACGCGGAATCTTATTACATTTGTTACATTTGCAAAGGAAAAATCTTATTTAAAAACCTCCATGAAATTAAACTATGCGCCTTCTACACTCACAGAACACATCGCTCAACTGGAACGTGAGCTGGGTGTAAAGCTGATTGAGACCGTAGGCCGCAAGGCAATACTGACCAAGCAGGGAGAACAGTTTCTGCCTTATGCACGAAATATTCTTGACAGCATCCAGATGGCAAAAGATGCTGTTGACAACACTCAGGCACTGAAAGGGACTATTACGATCGG
>CAVFJK010000023.1:1995-4772 GCA_963622815.1 Ruminococcus bicirculans (ex Wegman et al. 2014) | reverse complement strand
ATCTATGGCAGCATATCGACTGGAACCGGTTTTCACCGATTTTCTGAGTCGTAATCCCAACATAAACCTGATCATCAAATCCGGAAACAGCGCTTCTCTTCCACTGAGGCTTCTGAATAACGAATTTGATGTAATTTTTCTTTACGACTGTGCGAACAGAAACTATCCGGGTCTGTGCGAAACCCTGCTTTTTCAGGAAGAGCTTCTGTTCTGCGTTTCACCTTCACATCGACTGGCAGACAGATCTGAGGTCTGTCCTTCTGATTTAAAATACGAAACTTTTCTTTATCAGCATGAAGACTGCTGCTATTATGATGCCTTTCAGGAACTGATCCAAAAAGAGCAGATGAAGATCCATGACAGCCTTCAGATTGAGAGCGGCTCTCTTATAAAGAAATGTGTCATGAAAAACCGTGGGATTTCCGTTCTCCCCCGCAGTATGACAGAACCTGAAGTACAGTCTCACAAATTAGTTGCCCTGAACTGGAATGGCGAACAAATGCTCATCAACGGTCGGATGCTGACTCTCAAAGACCGCTGGAAAACTGCTGCCACAGAAGCCTTCCTGAAATTTGCAGGTGAATACAGTTACTGACATAACGTCTCAAGCATACCGCCCGCATATTTCTCAGCTCTTTTCTGTATATCCGGAATCTCAAACACACTGCCGGGAGCATTTGCTGTTGCTGTCAGGGCAAATCTCCCCGGCAGAATAAACGCTTTATTCATGTTAAGCCCATCCACTAGTTGTTCCGCTACAATATCTCCGCCGCTGTATCCGGACACAATAACTGCATACAGATATTTATCATCAAACGGTTTTGTTCTGTAAAGGGCTGTCAGCCGGTTTATGAAGGCAGTCAGTTCCGCTCCCAGTGCATCATTATAATTGGGGCATAAAAGCATCAGTGCATTACAGTTTCTCAGTGCAGGATAAATTTTTTGTACAACCACATCTTCGTAATAACATTCGTTCTGATTTCCGTATTTCCTGCATACAGAATAATTGCATCCGGCACAATCCTGAATATTTTCTTCTGCAAGAGAGACTTCCTGTATCCTGCATTTACCTTCAAGTCTCTTTCTTACAAGTCCCCACAGCCCGAGGGTGTTTGATGTTTTTCTGTTGCTTGCATGAACACACAATATCTGTGGCTGTTCATTGCGGGGAAAAACACCGTCATCCAGTTTTTCAATGAGTCTGTATGTAAATTCTTTGTATGCCTCAAAGGTATTCTTTTTCATATTCGAAGCCTTTACTTCAAAATTTTTTAAAGATCCGGTTCCCTCTACCAACGGACTTCCGACAAAATTACACCCATGAATATTCGCCGTCAGGATCAGTTCTCTCGCCACAGACTTCGTATAATATTCGTTATCACCATCAATCACTACCGTCGCAATACTGCCCTGGAAACAGTCTTTTGCCGTTCTCATTTCCTTCAACATGGCATAATATTCAAGATTGACTCCGGAATCTCCAAGCGTAACAGCAAAAAGTATTCTTCGGTTAAGCAGTTTCCCCGCTGTAATTGCCTCCCTCAGAGCTGCTGCTGTCTCAATATAACTTACCGCCAGGCACTTTGTCTCTCTGTATGTTTCTATCGCATACTGGAGTACCTCGTACAGGCGCCCCGCTTCATTCCTTTTCTTGTTTTCTGGTTTTATGATAAGCAATTTCATAAGATTACCTTTAAACTTTCATATGCATTCTTAATACGTTCATATAAAGCTTCTGGCAGTGTTGTGCTCTCCCACTCTGTTCCGCTGCCTGTTCTCCTGTTCTTCGCTCCAAAATAAACTCCGTCCAGATAACAGGCACTGTAATTCCATTCTCCCTGTATGATCAGGAGTATTGTATAAACAGCCGATGAAAGTGCAGGTGCAATATACGGTTTGTAACCCAGTTTTCTCATTTCCAGATTTGCATTTACAACCAGATCTGTCAGTCTTCGCGAGTTCACATCATCATAATTTTCCGGAACAATGCTGTCTGCTACAACCAGTTGTTTTCCATGAGGTCCATATACTCTTCCCTCTTTCAGATAAATTGCAAATTCAGGATATTTTTTTGCATAGTAGATTGCTCTTCCATTCATCACCCCAAGGCCGCATCCCTGTATCTGTTCCGGAAATAACGGATATTTTCCATCCGCTGATGCCAGCAATGCAGATTTGCACAGAAGATCCACCGGATCAGAAACTACCAGAAAAAGTCCTCTGTAATGGCAGTCTGCAGCAGCTTTTGCGTATGTTTCCATAATTGCCGCATTTCCTCTGAACTGAGCCATCCGGACATCTGTATCCTCTTTTCCCACCGCCGGCACATTCCTGGCTATACAGAAAACAAACACATCGCAGGCAAACAGTTCCTCTTCTTCCAGAGCGTATACGACAGGATGTGTATGTTCCTGAAACGGAACTGCCACCTGATTCAGTTCCATTTCCCATCTGGCACTCAGATTCCTGTTCAGATCATAAATTCCGATTTCTTCAATACACTCTCCGCCTTTGAGAAACAGACCGGTCAGGACTGTTCCGCCCACATCTCCCAGTCCCGCTATATGTACGCGGACTGTTTTTTTTCTCTTCCAGAGCCATTCTGTCTTTCTTTGCTCTTTACTGTCCGCAAGATTCAAGATCGTATACTGACACATATCTCTATTCCTCCTCTTCTCTGCCATATAATGAAAATGCATGCATTCTTTCCAGTCGTTCCAGTTCATATTTAAGATACACGGACGGAGCTTCATTCATTTTGTACGGAGCTCCGGTAC
>CAVFJK010000023.1:0-1985 GCA_963622815.1 Ruminococcus bicirculans (ex Wegman et al. 2014) | reverse complement strand
CGGATATCTTGACTGCACAAGTACTTCTCCCAGACGCTCCAGCGACAGTTTTCTGCCGGACAGTTTCTGATATTCTTTTTCCAGAGTACTCAAAATTTCCAGTGCATTTTCAAGACATACCTTTGAAACTTCATAAAAAGATGCCGCTTTTATTCCCTTTAAAAAAGACGGAATCTGGTATGGCAGTATTGGATTCACGGACGGCAGCATTGGTATATCCAGTTTTTCTTTCTCTATACTGTCTCCACCGATGAATGGATAGAAATCCGACTCGAAAAACCATGTTCTCATATTTGGTACGAAATAGAGACATTCCACATCCCATCCTCTGATCTCAGCAGTATCTTTTCCAATTCCGGTCATTACACTTACCAGGATTTTATCTATCGGCACTTCCTCTTTCTTAAGATATGGTGCGATAAAGTCCATACGATAGCTTTTGTGAAAAAGATTATCCACAAGAAGCACCGGCCGTTCAAATGCTTTGATCGTCCGAAGCTGCACTTCCAGATCAGCATAATCCGGATATTCTTTTATTACAAACTGCCTCATATCACTGCTGTATATTTTTTCGGTATTCAGTTCCTTCGTTACTGTATTTGGTACCTGTACACCTTTCATTATCTTTCCGAAAGGAACACACATTTTTTCGCCCCAGTCAGCCTGCTGCATCTGAAACAGGGATCTTTTGTTTTCGCCGGCTATCCTGGCCACAAGTTTGTAATTTATGATATAAGAATCCATTGCCAGTACCAGTTGTCCCGGATACAGCCCTGTAAGTGCATGCTGAAGCTTTTTGCGACATTTCATTACTTTATTGCAGATCTCCTCATTTTCTGCAAATGGATGTTTCATTGCCAGCGGCATATCTGCAAAAAGTAATAATGGTCTCCTTACATCCACCAGATACCAGTCATCTGTAACTTTTCGAAATCCCTGTCTCCCAAGGAACTCTTTATTCTCTTCGGTTTCTCTGCAAAGGACATAAGAAACCTCTTTCCTGACAAAATCAGCCATGGTCTCCATAAAAACTGCCTGACGGTTGTCTTCATAACCATTATCGGGACGACAGCTTATCTGCGAGAGTACACAGATCCTGCCTGAAATATGCTTTCGAAACCAGGTTGCCGCACTTTCGTTTCCACATTCTTTATACAATTCGCTTACGTATATCTGATGATACAAAATGACGCCCTCAATACGCTCATAAGCCCTCTCGTTTCTGATGATAACTGCTGATTCATTCTCTGGAATTTCTTTATCTCCATTCAACAGCCCCCAGTGCAGTTCTTCCCTCAATTCTTCTGGTATCTGTTCAAAAACAGATGTTTTTACAGCTCTGCTTCCTGTCATCTGGCGATACATTGGTTCCCTTACATACAGACCATTTGTATATATGTAGTTTTGCACATTATGTTCTACAAGATTTGATATATCACGGTTCTTGTCAAGATTTTCTCTGATTCTGGTAGAGCTGATGTTTTCTCCTTTTTCTCTGATATCGAGCCACAGTATATTTCCTGAAATTCTTTCCTCGATTTTATTTCTGTCCTCGGTTTTTTTACTTTCTCTCTGAAGAACAATATGTGCAAACTGATGCACAGAATCCTGCTGTGGTTTCTTTTTATAGGCAGATGCATTCATTACCACATCGCTGCCGACTACGATAAATAGTTCCTGTACTTTCACAGTTTCTTTCAGACGTTTAAGGCTCTTTGGATTCGCTATATTAACCGGAATATCTCCCGGAAACAGATAAACGTTTTTCAAATCAGCTACAGACATCTCAACAATCCGGCGTCTTATCTTGTACGGCTGAGTTTTCTTTGACCAGGAAAATTCATCCACTGCCAGATAAACTTCCATGTCATATTTCATGATCTCTTCTACAACTGCTTTATGTCCTCTGGAAAACGGGTCAAATGTACCAGGAAAAAAGGCTGCTCTTTTTATATTTTTTTCCGGGAATGCCCCATATCGAATGC
>CAVFJK010000022.1:0-5847 GCA_963622815.1 Ruminococcus bicirculans (ex Wegman et al. 2014) | reverse complement strand
ATCAGGTTTACCTGATGCTATGATAATATGATTTTGCATCTGACGCAAGCACTTTATTGTGCTAAACAAATAAATTGCAGATTACTGTCATCGTGTCTCGGCATCACCGTCAATAACGTCTCCGACCGCATCGCCGACATCTTCTACTGCATTGCCAACTCCGTCGCCAACATCACGGACACCATCTCCAAGATCCTGCGCTACGGTTCCATCTCCTGCTGTATTATTATTTGGCACATTATCATTGTCTGTACCCTCGGACATAGTATCACCGTTATCGATTGCAGCATCATCTGCCACACCTTCGCCATCTGTTACTTCATTATTTGAATTATTCGTATTTGCATTATCTTTTGTGTTATTCTCATCATCCGCGTTTTCATTCATCTCTGTATCGGTTGTGTTTTCTTCTGTAGCTGTTCCCGCCTCATCTGCCGGTGTATTATTTCCACAGGCAGTGAAGATACTCAGCGTCAGGACCAGAAGGATTCCTGTCAGAATTGTGCGTATTTTTTTCATTCTAATTTCTCCTTTACTATGGATTTAAACTTGTATTGATAATATGCACATTCTGACAGATTCCTATGCAAAGTAACGCAAAAAACAGGCACATATCTTTCGATACATGCCCGTCAAAATTTCATTATACTAATACAAAACTACAATCAGCCTTCGATCACGTCAGCCATATCGTATCTTCCTGCCGGTTTACCAGCCAGGAATTTAGCAGCTTCAATCGCGCCTTTACCAAAGATAGCTTTTGAATATGCAGTATGCTTAAATTCGATAACTTCATCTTCACCTGCAAAAATCACTTCATGCTCACCAACGATCGTACCGCCGCGTACTGCAGAGATTCCGATTTCTTTTTCGTCACGCATCTCGCGTTTCTGGCTTCTGTCATATACATAGTGATACTGATTATCCATAGCTTCATTCAAACTGTCAGCAAGTGCCAGCGCTGTTCCGCTCGGAGCATCCAGTTTCAGATGATGATGTTTCTCAACGATCTCCATATCAAATCCGGCTGTTGCAAGAACTTTTGCAGCTTCCTGGATCAGTTTCATCAGGGTGTTGATACCAAGTGACATGTTCGCGGATTTCAGTACCGGAATCTTCTTTGCTGTCTCTTCAACTTTTTTAAGCTGTTCTTCAGACAGACCTGTTGTACAGAGAACAACCGGAAGGTTACGCTCTGTGCAGTACTCCAGTAATGCATCTGCTGCCTTCGCAGAAGAGAAGTCGATCAGAACATCTGCTTCTGTCTGGCATTCTTTAATATTTGTAAATACCGGATAAGTTGTATTTCCTTTATCTGTTACATCAATTCCTGCTACGATCTCTGCGTTTGCATCTTTTGCAACAAGATCAGAAATCACCTGTCCCATATGTCCGCAGCATCCGTGCATGATAATTCTTACCATAATAATCTTCCTCCGTATCCTGTGCCTGTTTTACGCCAGTTTGATTCCGAAATCCTGCATAGCTTTCTTGAGGGTTTCTTTGTTGCTTTCTTCCATCTCGCAAAGTGGCATACGAAGTGGTCCTACGTTCATGCCCATCAGGTTCAGGGCTGTCTTAACCGGAATCGGGTTCACTTCGCAGAACAGAGCATTGATCAGCGGGATTGCATCGATCTGAATCTTAGCTGCTCCTTTAGTGTCACCTTCCATGAATTTCATGACCATATCATGAGTTTCCTTCGGTGCAACGTTAGAAAGTACAGAGATAACGCCAAGTCCGCCAAGTGAAAGGATCGGCAGAACCTGATCATCGTTCCCGGAATACAGTTCCAGATCAGCACCTGCCAGAGATACTGTCTTTGCGATCTGAGAAAGATCTCCGCTTGCAGCTTTCAGACCTACGATATTCTTAACATTCTTAACCAGTGTAGCAACAGTTGCCGGCTGGATGTTACATCCTGTACGGCTCGGTACATTATACATAATGATCGGAGTCTCCGGAACTGCATTTGCGATTGCAGTATAATGAGCGATGAGACCTTTCTGGGTAGCTTTATTATAATAAGGAGTTACGACCAGTAATGCATCTGCTCCGTAAGATGCAGCTTCTTTTGACATCATGATCGCTGTCTCTGTACAGTTGGAACCTGTTCCTGCGATAACCGGTACACGTTTATTTACCTTATCGATTGCAAATTTGATTGTTTTAAGATGTTCTCCGTGTGTCATGGTAGAAGACTCGCCGGTTGTTCCACAGATAATAATGGCATCTGTGCTGTTAGCGATCTGGAATTCCAGCAGTTCTTCCAGTTTATCGTAATTCACCTTTCCGTCTTCATACATAGGGGTAACGATTGCGACGCCCGCACCTTTAAAAATTGCCATTTTAACTCCTCCTTTATTCTTCTGTAATTTATATTATTCGTTGGCATCCAATGGATGAACTTCCTCTGTATTCAGCGTTGTGATCACATCTACATACGGTCTTAATTCCTCCGGGAAATTCCATCCCGTCATGACAATATGCATAGATTCATCCTTGTGTTTCAGTATGTCTGCGATTCCTTCCACTGTTACAATACCACAGTCGAGAAGTCCGAGAATCTCGTCAAGAAGCAGAAAATCGCATTCCTGAGTAACAACAACCTTTCGTGCAAAATTCAGGCCGTTCAGAATATTGGATTTCTCCTCAGCTTTCTCTTCCTCTGTCAGATCTTCATAACAGCAGTCCATTTTTTCAAAACGAAATATCTTGAAATCCAGGTTGTCCACATCCTGCAGGAAATCCAGTGAACGCTGGTCTCTTCCTTTCAGGAACTGGATCACAATCACGCTCTTGCCCTGGGTAGCCACACGGAGACTCTGTCCGATAGCCAGAGCAGTTTTGCCTTTGCCTTTTCCGCAGTACACCTCTGTTAATTCTTTTTCCATAATACTTCCTCTTAATGTTATCTAAGAATCGATTATCGCATTATTGGTCTTATCTTACCGCAGTTCCGCCAAAAAAGCAATACCTGAACTGTTTTCCGCCATCCCTGTCTGCCAGTGAATAATAACCTCTCTAATCTATATATTCCAGCTTACTTACAGACACTTCGTAAGCCGTCCTTCGCTCCGACTGGTTCTCACCGATCCGCTTCATATATTCACGGCTCTGGATCCTTCCCCATAAAAGCACATGGCCTCCAACGGTAAATGCAGACGCGTACCGCGCATTTCTGCCCCAGCAGATACATGGTATGTAATCGGATTTGCTGTAAGGACGGTTCACTGCCAGGAGCATATCTGCGATTTCCCTTCCAAGTGGAGTTTTTCGATAGACCGGCGGCTTACAGATAAATCCATCCAGAAAGATCTGGTTGACCGGAAGTGCCTCTTCCTGCTCCTCAACAAAATTTACTTCTCTTGCAAAAACAGAAAGGACCAGGCGGTTATGTTTCTCTTCATGCCGGTTATAGGATCGGAACTGCCCGTGAATTTCTATATACTGTCCCGTATAATCCTGCGTTATGTCCAGAAGTCTTTCAGAAACCATTACCGGAATCCTGTCCTCAGAATCACTCAGCCTGCGCACAAGAAGCTCCATGGTATAAAAACCTTCACCAAATACCTGATGACTGAATGTAAAGCCTGTATCAATTTTCCCCATGATCGATACCTGATTGTTTTCAATGATTTTGTCTGCCATAATGTTGTTCTCCTTCCTCTTTGGGTATTTTGTCTATACTAAGCTATGAATACCCCCGAAGATTTAGAACCAAAAAATTAAAAAAATTTCTTTAACTCCTTGTAATCTGCGAAAAATGTGGTAAACTGGAATATCGTATCACGAAAAAAAGTTTTTACACATTAATATAGAAGAAAAAAGAAAGGATTTCGATTTTTATGAATACAAAACGCGAAGACGTACGTAACGTTGCCATCATCGCCCATGTCGATCACGGCAAAACCACTCTGGTGGATCAGCTCCTTAAACAGAGCGGTGTATTCCGTGAAAACCAGGAAGTTCAGGAACGTGTCATGGACTCCAACGACATTGAGCGTGAGCGTGGAATTACTATTTTATCAAAAAACACTGCTGTACATTATAAGGGAGTAAAGATCAACATCATCGATACCCCTGGACATGCAGACTTCGGTGGTGAAGTAGAACGTGTTCTTAAGATGGTAGACGGCGTTATTCTTCTGGTAGATGCCTTTGAAGGTGCTATGCCACAGACTAAATTCGTTCTCCGTAAAGCTCTGGAGCTTGACCTTCATGTCATCGTCTGCATCAATAAGATCGACCGTCCGGAAGCTCGTCCGGAAGAAGTTATCGATGAAGTTCTGGAACTTCTTATGGACCTTGAAGCATCTGACGAACAGCTTGACTGTCCGTTCCTGTATGCATCCGCAAAAGCAGGACATGCAGTTCTTGACCTTGCAGACACACCGGAAAACATGGCTCCGCTGTTTGAGACTATCCTGAAATATATCCCGGCACCGGAAGGTGATCCGGACGCTGACACACAGGTTCTGATCAGCACCATCGACTATAACGAATACGTTGGACGTATCGGTGTAGGTAAAGTTGAGAACGGTAAAATCGCAGTAAACCAGGAACTTACTCTTCTGAACCACCACGATCTCGATAAACGTAAAAAAGTTAAGATCAGTAAGCTCTATGAGTTTGACGGTCTGAATAAGATTGAAGTAAAAGAAGCATCCATCGGAGCTATCGTAGCGATCTCCGGTATCGAAGATATCCATATCGGTGATACTCTCTGCGGTGGAGATAACCCGGAAGCAATTCCTTTCCAGAAGATTTCCGAGCCTACTCTTTCCATGAACTTCATGGTAAACGACAGCCCGCTTGCCGGACAGGAAGGTAAATACATCACTTCCCGTCATCTTCGTGACCGTCTCTACCGTGAGCTGAACACAGACGTCAGCCTTCGTGTAGAAGATACAGATTCCACAGAGTGCTTTAAAGTTTCCGGACGTGGTGAACTTCATCTGTCCGTACTGATCGAGAACATGCGCCGTGAAGGCTATGAATTCGCAGTAAGTAAACCGGAAGTTCTGTATCACATCGATGAACGTGGTAAGAAACTCGAACCAATGGAAATCGCTTACGTAGATGTTCCAGAAGAATTCTCTGGTACAGTTATCCAGAAACTGAGTGAACGTAAAGGTGAACTCCAGGGAATGAGCACCGCAAGCGACGGTTCCGTTCGTCTGGAATTCCATATCCCGTCCCGTGGACTGATCGGATTCCGTGGTGAATTCCTTACATCCACTAAGGGTACCGGTATCCTGAATACTACATTCGATGGATATGCACCATATAAGGGAGATTTCCAGTATCGTAAACAGGGATCCCTGATCGCATTCGAATCCGGTGAAGCAGTTGCATACGGTCTGTTCTCTGCACAGGATCGTGGAACACTCTTCGTTGGACCTGGCGAAAAAGTATACAGCGGTATGGTCATCGGCCAGAATGGTAAAGCCGAAGACATCGAACTGAATGTCTGCAAGACAAAACATCTGACCAACACCCGTTCTTCTTCCGCTGATGAAGCTCTGAAGCTGACACCGCCTAGAGTTCTCAGCCTTGAGCAGGCAATCGAATTCATCGATCAGGACGAACTTCTGGAGGTAACCCCGGAAAGCCTTCGTATCCGTAAGAGAATTCTGGATCCTAGAGAAAGAAAGCGTGCTGCATTCCGTAAGCAGTGATTTAAGCTAATAGCGAGACAGTTTCATAAACTGTCTCGCTATTTTAGTCCCTCGCTGTTATTGCCCGCCTAACCTGACCTGTTTTTAAATCACTTGCCTGTCATGGGATTACCCTTTATACTGTCATTAAGTATAAAAGAAAGAGGCCCCAGTGCCACCCTCCTCG
>CAVFJK010000021.1:16032-21751 GCA_963622815.1 Ruminococcus bicirculans (ex Wegman et al. 2014) | reverse complement strand
GTATCTGAACAATCACCCAATGGTAGAAAAAGTACATCATCCGTCCGTAACAGATGATGAGAGCCAGAAAGCTCTGTATGCGAAGTATTTCCCGAACGGCGGTGGATCTATCTTCACATTCGAGATCAAAGGAGATGCACAGAAAGCAAAAGACTTTATCGACAATCTGGAGCTGTTCTCACTCCTTGCAAACGTAGCAGATGTTAAATCACTGGTTATCCATCCGGCAACCACCACCCACAGCCAGTGCACAGAGGAAGAACTTCTGGATCAGGGTATCAAACCGAACACAATCCGTCTTTCTATCGGAACAGAAAACATTGATGATATCATTCAGGATCTGGACGAAGCTTTCAAGGCAATTCAGTAATTGAAATTCTGTAAAAAAACCAGATATGGTCTCACTGCGTTGGTGGATCTGGCAGCACAGCCGTCCACCACACCGGTAGCCCTGAAAACCATTGCTGAGAGAAATGATATTTCTCTGCAGTTTCTGGAACACATATTTGCCTCATTTCGAAGATCAGGCATTGTGAAAAGTGTCAAAGGCTCCCAGGGAGGATATAATCTGGCAAAAGCTGCTGACGAGATTACTGTTGCATCCGTGGTGGAAATTCTTGAGGGAAGTTATCACCTGGAAGATGAGGATGTTGTGGCGGAAAACAGTTATAAAGGAATCTCTGATACGATTCAGAAACTGGTGGTGGATTCCGTCAATCAGGAACTTGATCAGATTCTGTCAAATTTAACTTTGGCACAGATGAGCGGATATTATTCCGATCATTATGATAAACAGGAAATGTACTATATCTGAATATTGACCGGGGGTCTGGAGCAGAAATGTTCCTGCCTCCGGTTTTTTACTAAAATCTGCTATGACTACAGAGAGAGGAAATACATATGTCAATCAAAAAGATCGCAGAAAAAGCAGGTGTATCCATATCGACCGTATCACGTATCCTGAACCGCCCGGATTATAAATGTTCGGTACCGGGACTTCGGGAAAAAGTCTGGTCGATCGCTATGGAAATGAATTATGTTCCAAATGAGGCCGCCCGTAATCTGAAAAAGGGTACTCAGGCAAAAGAGAGCAAGATCTGGTATATCAATGTACTTATGACACGTACGGATGAATCCAGAACGGATCCTTTTTTCGCAGAGCTGCTCAGAGTTGTGGAAAGCGGGATACATGAACATAATTGTATCCTGTCAAAAGTCTGGTATATGCCGCTTTTTTCTGATGATCGAAAATGCAGGAGAGAAAATCTTGACCAGATCATTCAGCGCATGTATACTGAGACAGAAGAAAAAAAAGACGGGCTGATCATTATTGGCCGCTGCAATCCGGTCGCGCTGAAAAAACTGAACCAGAAATATCGAAGCGTTGTTTCTGTTAATCGAAATTCCACTAATTATGAAGTAGACGAGGTTCTGTGCGATGGAAAGAAGATTGCAGAGATGGCAGTAGAACATCTGATCTCACTGGGACATCGAAACATCGGATATGTCGGCGGCTGTCGGAATGAGGACCGGTATGTCGGTTATCTGGATACGTTAAAGAAAAATAAACTGGACGTGATTCCGGAATATGTTGTGGAAACGGATCAGACAGAGCGGGAAGGTTACGAGGCGATGGAGCAGCTTTTAAAGTCTGATGACTGCCCAACAGGAATCTACTGTGCAAATGATATTACGGCTGTCGGAATGCTGAAATATCTCAGGAGATGCAGAAACCTGTATTTTACCCCGTCGATCATAGCCAGCGATGATATAGAAGAGGCGCAGTTTACAAAACCAATGCTGACAACGGTTGCCTTACCAAAGGAAGAAATGGGTCGTTTTGCCCTGTATCTTCTTCTGGATAGGATGAAAGGCGGTCATACCGGAGTGGTCCGGATGGAGTTGTCAGGGAAATTACTGGTAAGAAACAGTTGTTCTCATGTGTCAGAAAGTTTCTGGAGTGATTATTGCATATAAGAGAATATTATTATAAGGAAGATTGATATGTGTATTAGAACAATTGAAGAGTTACAAGAGGATACAGGAGAAAAGCAGATCATTGATATCCGCGACAAAGCAGACTTTGAGAAAGAAACTTATCCGGGGGCTGTCAATATCTACTGGGAAGAGCTGGAGGAACATATGGACGAAATCCGTAAGGACTGTCCTGTCTACCTGCTCTGCTATACCGGTCAGAAGAGCGAGGAGATTGCAGAAGAACTGACAGAACAGGGATATGAGATCTACAGTGTGAAGAATGGTTATCGTGCATGGCTTAAAGTGAAACTCAGCAAAATGATGGCCGATCACAATGCGGCAGAACAGCGTACAAAAGATATTGAGCGCAGTATCATTAAGAAATTCCGTAAGCCGATCTGGAGACGTTTTACGAAAGCAATCCGTGAGTATGAGCTGGTACAGGATGGCGATAAGATTGCGGTCTGTATTTCCGGCGGTAAAGATTCGATGCTGATGGCAAAGCTGTTTCAGGAACTTTCACGCCATGGTAAGAAAAACTTTGAAGTTGTTTTTCTGGTCATGAACCCGGGATATAATGAGATCAACTATCAGACGATTATAGATAATGCGAAGATCCTGAATGTGCCGATTACGGTGTTTGAATCTGATATCTTTAATATCGTAGCTTCTGAGGAACAGTCACCATGTTATCTCTGTGCACGAATGAGAAGGGGATACCTCTACAGCAAGGCAAAAGAACTTGGCTGTAATAAGATCGCGCTCGGACATCATTATGATGATGTTATTGAGACGATCCTGATGGGAATGCTCTATGGAGCACAGGTACAGACGATGATGCCGAAGCTTCACAGTACAAACTTTGAGGGAATGGAGCTAATTCGTCCGCTGTATCTGATCCGTGAGGCGGATATCATTCACTGGGCGAATTATAATGACCTTCATTTCATTCAGTGTGCATGTCGATTTACGGAGCATTGTGCTTCCTGTGGTGGTACGGAGAGGGGATCGAAGCGTGCTGAGATTAAGGAACTGATCCATGAACTTGCCCAGAAAGATCCGGTGATCGAATATAATATTTTCCGAAGCGTTGAGAATGTCAATCTGAATACGGTTATCGGATATAAACAGGATGGTGTGAGACATAACTTCCTTGATACTTATGATGATGTGAAATAATATATGAATATCCAGCAGCTGTTGTCTTTCATGATGGCAGCTGCTTTTTTGTGCAAACGTTTTCTTATAAACATATTTAAAAACTATGTTTATTGGTATATAATGCCATTAACGTAAAACATACCAATCACCTATGTTAACGGAATAATCATACCAACAGGGAGTGGCACAAATGAGCAAAAAGAAATTCAGAAACATCTGTCTGGCATCTATTCTTGGAATCGCCGCATTCGCAGGCGTCTGTTCCTATGATGCCGGAGCAGGTTCCAATATACATATTATCAACGTATCTTACGATCCGACAAGAGAACTCTACGAGTCCTATAACAAAATCTTTAAAGAACACTGGAAAGAAAAAACCGGACAGGATGTTGATGTCATCCAGTCTCATGGCGGTTCCGGCAAACAGGCTCTTGAAGTGATCAACGGTCTCCAGGCAGATGTTGTGACACTTGCCCTTGAATATGATATCGATGCGATTGAGAATGCAGGCATGATTCATGATGGATGGAAAGAAGAACTTCCGGATGACAGTGCACCGTATACTTCCACGATCGTATTTCTGGTAAGAAAAGGAAATCCAAAGAATATCCAGGACTGGGATGATCTCATTCGCGACGATGTCGATGTGATCACGCCGAATCCAAAGACTTCCGGTGGAGCCCGCTGGAACTACCTGGCAGCCTGGGCGTATGCACAGAAAGCATATAATAATGATGAAGATAAGATGGAAGAATTTATAAAGAAATTATATCAGAATGTACTTGTTCTGGATTCCGGAGCAAGAAGTGCGACTACTTCTTTTGTAGAGAACGGACAGGGTGATGTCCTCATTGCATGGGAAAATGAAGCCTTTCTTTCTGTACAGGATGATCCGGATGAATTTGAAATCATCAACCCAAGCATCAGTGTTCTGGCGCAGCCATCTGTAGCAGTGGTAGATGAAGTGGCAGAAAATCGTGGTACGGAAGAAGTTTCCAGAGAATACCTGAATTATCTCTATTCAGATGATGCACAGAGAATAGCAGCCGAAAACTATTATCGACCGGTCAACGAAGAAATCCTCAAAGAGTACAGCGATGTGTTTGACCTTACAATGGAGTTAAAAACGATTGATGATTTCGGAGGCTGGCAGGAGGTACAGAAGAAACACTTTACAGACGGAGGTGTTTTTGACAGAATTTACGGCAATTAGTGTACTGTATCATTGACAGCACACCAGAAGATGAGGAGTGGATATTATGAAAAAAAGCAAAAAAAGAGTGATACCTGGATTTGGACTGACAATGGGTGTGACGATCACTATGCTGAGCATCGTTGTTCTGATTCCACTGGCGTCTCTCGTAGTATATTCTTCACAGCTTGGTTTTAGTGAATTTATTGAAGTCATTACAAGAAAAAGAGTTTTATCCAGTTTTTATGTCAGCTTTATCACTGCGCTTGGGGCATCCCTTGTTAATGCTGTGATGGGTCTGATCCTTGCATGGGTCCTGGTACGCTATGAATTTCCAGGCAAACGGATCATGGACGGTATGATCGAGCTTCCATTTGCTCTGCCGACTGCAGTTGCCGGTATTTCACTGACATCATTAACTTCGGATCAGGGTCTGATTGGCAGCTTTTTTGCAAAATTCGGAATCAAAATTGCTTATACAAAACTCGGAATTACATTTGCATTGATTTTTGTCGGCATTCCGTTTGTGACAAGAGCCGTGCAGCCGGTTCTCGAAAAACTGGATGGTTCTTATGAAGAAGCTGCAAGAGTCATGGGAGCAAAACCAGGCTATATTTTCCGCAGAGTCATTCTGCCGGAACTTCTGCCGCCACTTCTTACCGGAACCGGGCTGGCATTTGGCCGCTGCCTTGGAGAATATGGAAGCGTTGTATTTATTGCAGGTAACAGACCGTACGAGACAGAGATCACACCGTTGATCATTATGTCGGAACTTCAGGAATTTGATTATAAAAGTGCAACTTCCATTGCACTGGTAATGCTTGTGGCTTCATTCCTGGTGTTATTTTTGATGAATCTGATGCAGGCACGTAATTCAAAGAGACTGAGAGGAGGAAACGTCTGATGGATCATAAAAACGAATCAAAAATAGTGAAATATCTGCTGATCGGAATCAGCGTTTTATTCCTTTTTGTCATGCTGGTACTTCCGTTGTTTGTAGTCGTTACCGAAGCCCTGAAAAAGGGCTGGCAGGTCTATGTGGAGGCAGTGACGGATTCCTATACGATTTCTGCTCTGATGCTGACGTTGAAAGCCACGGTCATTGCAGTATTGTTCAACACGATTCTGGGTTTATGTGCAGCCTGGGCGGTAACCAGATTTCAGTTTAAAGGAAAGAAACTTCTTACAACCCTGATCGATGTTCCGGTTACCGTATCACCGATCATTGCAGGTCTTATTTATCTGTTGGTATTTGGTAAACAGAGTGTGCTTTATCCGTATCTGCAGAAGGCTAATATTCAGATCGTTTTTGCTGTACCGGGAATTATTCTGGCGACAGTTTTTGTAACATTTCCTTTTGTTTTTCGTGAGCTGCTTCCGGTACTGGAA
>CAVFJK010000021.1:15284-16022 GCA_963622815.1 Ruminococcus bicirculans (ex Wegman et al. 2014) | reverse complement strand
TACGGCAAGAGCAATGGGAGAATTTGGAGCTGTATCTGTATTGTCCGGACATCTTCGCGGACTGACAAATACATTACCATTGCATGTGGAGATCTTATTCAATGAGTTTCAGTATGTTCCGGCATTTGCCGTATCGTCGATCCTTGTGATCATGGCAGTTATTCTTCTGGTCATCCGAAGCATCATGGAGCATAAAGGCAAAAAAGAGGAGGAAGCATAATGTACGTAGAATTAAAAGATATTAATAAAACTTTTGGAGATTATAAGGCATCCGATCATGTTTCCTTCGGAATCGAAAAGGGTAAGCTGATTGGTCTGCTTGGACCGAGTGGAAGTGGAAAGACAACTATTCTTCGTATGATCGCGGGACTGGAACAGCCGGACAGCGGTGAGATCATCATTGATGGAAAAGTAGTGAATGATATTCCGGCCAGTGAGCGTGGTATCGGCTTTGTATTTCAGAGTTATGCATTGTTTCACTATATGACCGTATATGATAACATCGCGTTTGGATTAAAAGTACAGAAGGCAGATAAGGCTTATATTAAAAAAAGAGTGAATGAGCTGATTGAGCTGATCGGATTAAAAGGCCTGGAAAAAAGATATCCGAGCCAGCTTTCCGGAGGTCAGAGACAGCGAGTTGCTTTTGCAAGGGCACTTGCACCTAATCCGCAGCTGCTTCTTCTGGATGAGCCGTTCGCAGCAATTGATGCCAAGATCCGACAGGAACTTCGTACC
>CAVFJK010000021.1:10740-15274 GCA_963622815.1 Ruminococcus bicirculans (ex Wegman et al. 2014) | reverse complement strand
GAGAAACTGGGAATTACCAGTATCTTTGTAACCCATGATCAGGACGAGGCGATTGAGGTTGCCGATGAGATCATAATTACAAATAAAGGACATATTGAACAGAAGGGAAGTCCGGTTGAAGTTTACCAGAGTCCGGAGACTGCATTCAGTGCATCTTTCTTTGGACAGGCAGCTACAGTAAAGAATTATCATGTGTTCAATTATTTTGAAGATATTCCGGGAGCAGAGTATGCAATCGTTCGTCCGGAATTTGTAAAAGTCACCAGAAAGAATGAAGTACAGAAATATAAAAGTTCTGCATCGGAGGCACTGGTGGAACGTGTGGCATTTCGCGGCAGTTATTTTGAACTTCAGCTGAAACTGGGCGAAGTATCACTTTCAGCGAGGAGAGGACTGGATGAGCCGCTGGTTCATCAGGGAGAAACGGTGGATGTGTTTGTACAGCGTCTTTTCGTCATAAAAGAAAATAAGGTATACGCACTGGAAAACAGCTCTGCAAGAGAAGATTACCTCGTAATCTGACGATTATTACTTGTTTTCCCTATAACCTTGTAGTATAATAGGTATATGGAGGAATTTGCATGAAAATATCAACAAGAGGACGTTATGCGATCCGTGTTATGCTGGATCTTGCAGAACATAACAATGGAGAATATATTCCGCTGATGGATATCGCGAAAAGGCAGGAGATTTCCGAAAAATATCTGGAATCTATCGTATCTGTTTTAAGTAAACAGAAATTTGTTAAAGCATTGCGTGGTAAGGGCGGCGGTTATCGCCTTGTCAGGACTCCGAGAGAGTATACGATCGGAAGTATCTTACGGATTACAGAAGGATCTCTGGCTCCGGTTGCCTGTCTGGATGATCATCCGAATCAGTGTGAACGAGCTGCATCCTGTAAGACATTACAGATGTGGGAGGGCTTTTATAAAATGATCAATGAATACTTTGACGGAATTACACTGGAAGATCTCCTGGAGCAGAATACAGATATGGGAGATTATGTAATCTGATTTTATGATCTCAGCCAGTTTGTTTCTCGCAGGGAGATAAAAACAGCATTATAAACAGCCGTGAAATTATGAAGAGAACAGAATTGTTGGAAACGACAGCTTCTGTTCTTTTTTTACTTTTGCAGAAAAAAATTGGAAAAAAACATACAATACCTATTGACATGGTATGTTTATAGGTATATAGTAATACCAACACAAACGAAATGAACTATAAAGGAGCACAGGAATGAAAGAATACGGTTTTAATACGACTTTGCTTCATGGAAGCGAAGATACGAATCCCCATGGCGCGACACAGGTACCGATCTACCAGTCCAGTGCATTCCGTCATGATACAGCTGAGGAACTTGAAAAGATTTTTGCAAATAAAATGGCAGGTTATTCTTATACAAGAATCAATAATCCGACAATAGAATCTTTTGAAAGAAGAATGACAAAGCTTGAAGGCGGAATCGGAAGTGTAGCGTGTTCTTCCGGAATGGCAGCGTTGACTATGGCACTTATGAATGTCCTTCAAAGAGGAGATCATGTAGTTGCTGCGGCAGGACTGTATGGAGGAACGGTAGAACTTCTGGATGAGCTGAAAGCATACGGAATCACAACAACTTACGTACAGGATAATACACCGCAGGCTTTTGAAGCAGAGATTACTCCTTCAACCAGAGTCGTTTTTGCGGAGACGATCGGAAATCCGAAACTGGATGTAACAGACATTGAAGGAGTGGCAGAAATTGCACATAAGCATGGCCTTCCGTTTATGGTCGATAATACAGTGGCTACCCCGTATCTGATTAATCCACTGAAGCTTGGTGCTGATGTGGTCATTCATTCCTCATCAAAATATATTAATGGCAGCAGTGATGCGATCAGTGGTATACTGACAAGCAACGGTAAATTTAAATGGGATCCTGAGAAATATCCGGCAATGGCAGAATTCAGAAAGTTCGGACCATTTGCCTATCTTGCAAAATTGCGTAACGGGCTTTTCCGGAGCATGGGAGCTTGCCTTGCACCACAGAATGCATTCCTTAATAATCTTGGACTTGAGACCCTGGGACTTCGAATGCAGCGGCACTGTAGTAACGCCATGGAGCTGGCGGAGTTCCTGAATGGACTGGGACATGGCATTACCGTTTCCTATCCGGGACTTAAGGAACATCCATATCATGAGATTGCGGCGAAACAGTTCCATGGTGGGTTTGGAGCAATCATTACATTAAGAGTCGGAAGCAAAGAAAGAGCTTTTCATATATTAAATGAACTGAAGCTTCCGTGGCTTGTTTCTAACATCGGAGACACTAAGACCCTGGTGATTCATCCATCCAGTACCATAGCGGCACATCTTTCCAAGGAGGAAAAAGAACTTTCCGGAGTATATGATGATATGATACGAATCAGTGTAGGAATTGAAGACATAGAAGATTTAAAAGAAGATTTCAGAAGAGTAATAGAAGGAGATGACGAGAATGGCAAAAGTTGATTATGCAACCTTAAAGAAGGGCGGTTTCATGCGCCAGAAACAGAAAAACAATTTTTCTCTCAGACTTGCCTGTGTAGGCGGTGCTCTTACCGCAGAGAACCTCAAGAAAATCGCAGAAGTTGCAGAGAAATATGGAGATGGATATGTTCATCTCACTTCCAGACAGGGCGTTGAGATTCCGTTTATTAAATTAAACGATATTGATGATGTGACAGCAGACCTTGCAAAAGGTGGATGTAAACCGGGTGTCTGTGGACCGAGAGTTCGTACAGTTACCGCATGTCAGGGTAATGCGGTCTGTCCGAGTGGAAATATCAACAGTTATGATATTGCTGTAAAATTAAATGAAAGATATTTCGGACGTGAACTTCCTCATAAATTTAAATTCGGTGTGACCGGATGTCAGAACAACTGTCTTAAAGCAGAAGAAAATGATGTAGGAATTAAAGGAGCAGCACAGATCAGCTGGAAAGAAGATTCCTGTATCCACTGTGGTGTCTGTGAAAAGGCATGTCGTGAGGAAGCAATTTCATTCCAGGATGACAAGCTGGTCATTGATAATGAAAAATGTAACTACTGTGGACGTTGTGCAAAATCCTGTCCGGTTGATGCATGGGATGTAAACGAAGCATTTCTTGTATCTTTCGGTGGTACATTTGGAAATCATATCAGTAAAGGAAGAGAATTCCTTCCGCTGATCACTTCTGAAGAGCAGCTGTTCCGTGTAACAGATGCAGCAATCCAGTTCTTTGCAGATCATGCAAATGCAGGTGAGCGTTTTAAATTTACGATTGACCGAGTTGGAGAAGAAAAACTGTACGAAGTACTGAAAGGAGCTTATGATGGCTGATTATAAAATTGATGATACCGTAGATATTACAGATGTAGTTTGCCCGGTAACTTTTGTAAAAGCGAAGGTTGCACTGGAGGAACTGGATGATGGACAGATTCTTGCCGTTCGCATGAATAATGGGGAACCGGTACAGAATGTACCGAGAAGTATTAAGGAAGAAGGACACCAGATCCTGAAACTTGAAGACAACGGGGATGATACTTTTACACTGATCGTCAAGAAAGTTGAGGATGAATGATATGGCACTCAGGATCAACGCAGAAAATTTTGAAGAAAAGGTGTTAAAGGCTGATAAGCCGGTTCTTGTAGATTTTTATTCTGATACCTGTATTCCATGTAAGCAGATGGCAGGGATCCTCGGAGATATTGAAGACGAGAATGAGGATGCGGTTTATATTTACAAAGTGAATGTAAATTATGATAAGGGACTGGCAGAAGAGTATAAAGTCATGTCTGCACCGACTGTGATCTGTTTTGTGAATGGAGAGCAGAAGGGTAAAGTAGTCGGTCTCAAAGAGCCAGAAGAAATCGAAGCTTTATTTGAAAATTATATTTAAATTAACGTGTGCAGGATCAAATATTTCGTCGAAGGCAGCGAGAGCGTGTCTTTGGTGAAACATTTATAGAATATCCGTAAAGAATGAATAAATAAAAGGAGATTACACACTATGTTTATCAAAGTAGCAGGAGAGAAAAAAGAATATCCGGAAGGACTTACAGTAAAGGAACTGATTGAGAAAGAGGATGTGGAAACACCTCAGTATGTAACCGTAACGATCAATGACGAGTTTGTAGAAAGCGGAGCTTTCGAGACAACAGAAGTTAAAGATGGTGATGAGATTGAATTCCTGTACTTCATGGGAGGAGGAGCAAGATAATGGCATTTACAAATGAACAGTTAGAGCGTTATTCCCGCCACATCATCCTCAAAGAGGTTGGTGCGAAGGGACAGAAAAAGCTCCTGAACGCCAGTGTACTGATCATTGGTGCAGGCGGACTTGGAGCACCGGCAGCTATGTATCTGGCAGCAGCCGGCGTAGGAACGATCGGAATCGCAGACGCCGATGAAGTTGATCTTTCCAACCTTCAGAGACAGGTCATCCATACAACTGCAGACCTCGGAAAGGCTAAAGTAAAATCTGCAAAGGAAACGATGCAGGCAATCAATCCGGATGTCAAGGTCAATAC
>CAVFJK010000021.1:6629-10730 GCA_963622815.1 Ruminococcus bicirculans (ex Wegman et al. 2014) | reverse complement strand
TCTGAGAACATCATGGATATCATCAAAGATTATGATTTTATCATTGACGGAACTGATAACTTTCCGGCAAAATTCCTGATCAATGATGCCTGTGTTATGGCGAAGAAACCATTTTCTCATGCAGGAATCATACGTTTTAAAGGTCAGCTGATGACTTATATTCCGGGAGAAGGACCATGCTACAGATGTGTATTTAAAGATCCGCCGCCGAAGGACGCTGTTCCGACCTGTAAACAGGCCGGTGTTATCGGAGCCATGGGTGGAGTCATCGGAAGCCTCCAGGCAATGGAAGCTATTAAATACATTATCGGAAAGGGTGATCTTCTTACAGGAAGACTTCTCACCTATGATGCACTGAGCATGACTTTCCGTACGATTAAGCTTCCGAAGAACCATGACTGTCCGGTATGTGGAAATCATCCGACCATTACTAAGTTAATCGACTATGAACAGGTAGAGTGCGATATGCATATGTAATATATCCGCACACTGAAATTGTAGAAATAACATATTGCATAGTTGAAAATATATCGTGTACATGCAGATATTAGAGGAACTTATATTATGAAATTATATATGAAAAAAGCAGACTATAATGTTATTTTGAATCATTGCATCGCTGGACTTCCGAACGAATCCTGTGGTCTTCTGGCAGGAACCAAAGAGGGTGAGGAGATTACCGTTACAAAGGTCTACCTTCTTACAAACGTAGATGCCAGCAGAGAACATTTCTCCATGGATCCAAAAGAACAGCTTGCAGCACTCAAAGACGCCAGAGCAAACGGCTTCAAAATCATCGGAAACTTCCATTCCCATCCGGAATCCCCATCCCGCCCATCCGAAGAAGACAAACGCCTGGCATTTGATCCGACCATCGAATACCTCATTCTTTCCCTTATGGAAGAAGGAAACCCGGTACTCAAAGCATTCGGAATCGACAAAGAAAAAAACGTCACGATCCACGAGATCGAGATCACAGAATAAAGTCAGGAAGAAAGAACCATGAGCAAACCCTTACAGGTAAAACACATACATACAGATGTCCTGATCGTAGGCGGCGGCACAGCAGGTTGCTACGCCGCACTCACCATCAGCGGAAACTCTGACGCCTCTGTTCTTGTCGCAGAAAAAGCGAACATCAAACGAAGCGGCTGCCTTGCAGCAGGTGTCAATGCAATCAACGCCTACATTGTTAAAGGCCGTAAGCCACAGGACTATGTAGATTATGCAACCAAAGATGCGGCAGGAATCGTCAGAAATGACCTCCTTCTGACAGCCGCAGAAGAATTCAACGAAGTAACGGCAGATATGGAAAAACTCGGTCTCGTGATCTTAAAAGACGAAAACGGAGACTACGTGGCAAGAGGAAACCGTAACATTAAGATCAATGGCGAAAACTTCAAGCCACTCCTTGCAGATGCCGTATACAAAAGCAAAAATGTAGATGTTCTTAACTACGTAAACATCACAGACCTTCTTACAGAAAACGGAAGAGTCTACGGAGCTGTCGGTTTTTCCATCATGGAAGAAACTGCCTATGTGATCCATGCAAAAGCAGTCCTGATCGCAACAGGCGGTGCAGCCGGCCTCTACAAACCAAATAACCCGGGATTTTCCAGACATAAAATGTGGTATCCGCCATTCAATACCGGTGCCGGATACGCAATGGGAATTCGTTCCGGTGCAGAGATGACAACTTTTGAGATGCGATTTATCGCACTCCGCTGTAAAGATACGATTGCTCCGACAGGAACCATCGCGCAGGGTGTGCAGGCAAAACAGGTCAACTCCAAAGGCGAAGTCTATGAGCACATTTATGGTCTGACTACCAGCCAGCGTGTGTATGGAACCGTCAAGGAAAATCAGCTCGGTCATGGTCCGTGTTATCTCAAGACCTCCGGTATCACATCCGAGCAGGATCAGGACCTTCTCAAAGCATACCTGAACATGGCACCAAGTCAGACCCTTAAATGGATCGAGAGCGGCAAGATGCCAAGCGAACAGGACGTAGAAATCCAGGGAACAGAACCATACATTGTAGGCGGTCATACAGCCAGCGGGTTCTGGGTAGATACCCGAAGAGAAACCACGATTCATGGGCTTTATGCAGCCGGTGATGTGGCTGGCGGATGTCCTCAGAAATATGTGACCGGTGCTCTGGCAGAGGGCAAGATTGCCTCTCTTGCAATCATTGAACAGTTAAAAGACAATCATAACGAAGAAACATCCGAAATCGAAAAACAGACACAGACGATCCTTGCCGATTACGAAAAGATCCGCAATGGAGAAAATGGTCTGTTCACCATTGACGAACTGGAAGAAGCCATGCAGAAAGTTATGGACGAATATGCAGGTGGAATTGCCAGCAACTATCAGTTCAATGAGAAGCAGTTAAATCTTGCAGAAGAAAAGATTACAAGATTAAGCGAACTTGCAGATAAGGTCGGTGCAGAAGATATGCATGAACTTCTTTTTGCATACGAATTAAAAGAAAGACTTCTCGTCTGTCAGGTGCTGATCGAGCATCTTAAGAACAGAAAAGAAACCAGATGGCATTCTTTCAATGAGAACCTCGATCATCCGGAAACAGACCAGAATTTTGAAAAATATGTAAATTCCAGAATGGAAGACGGCAAGATCCGCATTCTGTTCCGGGATCTGGTAAAGGGGGATACTTATGAGCATACGAATTCGTGAAGAACGATGTGTCGGCTGCGGTAAATGTCAGGAAGTATGTCCTGGTACCCTGATTCAGATCATAGATAAAAAAGCGGTCATGAAATACCCGAAAAACTGCTGGGGCTGCGTTTCCTGCGTAAAAGAATGCAAGGCAGGAGCCATTGAATTTTATCTTGGTGCAGACATCGGAGGCATGGGTGGAACCATGAACGTTACCCAGAAAGGTGATCTCCTCAACTGGAACATCACCAGATCTGACGGCAGCGAACTGGTCATCAGCGTTGACCGGCGAAATTCCAATAAATATTAGTACAGGAGTAGAACTATGAGCGGATTATCACATTTAGATGAACTGGAAGCAGAAGCAATATATATCATCCGGGAAGTGGCAGCAGAATGCGAAAAACCTGTTATGCTTTATTCCATTGGAAAAGACAGCTCAGTGATGCTTCATCTCGCACTGAAAGCCTTTTATCCGGAAAAACCACCTTTCCCGTTTTTACATGTAAACACAACCTGGAAATTCAGGGAAATGATCGAATTTCGTGACAAAACAGCCAAAGAGCTGGGAATCGAAATGCTGGAATATATTAATGAGGACGGTGTGAAGCAGGGAATCAATCCATTTGACAATGGCTCCGCTTATACCGATATCATGAAAACACAGGCTCTGAAGCAGGCACTCAATAAATATGGATTTACTGCAGCATTTGGAGGCGGCCGCCGTGACGAGGAAAAGAGCCGTGCCAAAGAGAGAATCTTTTCTTTCCGTAATGAAAACCATGCCTGGGACCCGAAAAACCAGAGACCGGAGATGTGGAAACTTTACAATACAGAGATCAACAAAGGCGAGAGCATCCGTGTTTTCCCGATCTCCAACTGGACAGAAAAAGATATCTGGCAGTACATACAAAGAGAAAATATTCCGATAGTTCCTCTCTACTTTGCAAAAGAACGTCCGGTAGTTTATCGTGACGGAAACATTATTATGGTAGATGATGACCGTATGCGCCTCAACCCTGGCGAGAAACCGGAAATGAAAAAAGTTCGTTTCCGTACACTGGGATGTTATCCACTGACCGGCGGTATTCTTTCTGATGCAGATACTCTTGATGCGATTATCGATGAGACACTAAGCTCTGTAGAATCTGAGAGAACCAGCCGAATCATTGATTCTGATGGCGGTGCAGCCAGCATGGAAAAGAGAAAGAGAGAGGGGTACTTCTAAATGAGCGGTTTACTGAAATTTATTACCTGCGGAAGTGTGGATGATGGAAAATCCACGCTGATCGGACATATACTTTACGATTCCAAGCTGCTTTATGCAGACCAGGAAAAAGCCCTGATCCTCGACAGCAAAGTAGGATCCAGAGGCGGTGCGATTGACTATTCACTTCTTCTGGATGGTCTGATGGCAGAGAG
>CAVFJK010000021.1:521-6537 GCA_963622815.1 Ruminococcus bicirculans (ex Wegman et al. 2014) | reverse complement strand
TATGGCAGAGAGAGAGCAGGGTATCACTATTGATGTTGCATATCGTTATTTTACAACTGATAAGAGAAGTTTCATCGTTGCAGATACACCGGGACATGAAGAATATACAAGAAACATGGCAGTTGGTGCTTCTTTTGCACAACTTTCGATCATTCTTGTCGATGCAAAACAGGGTGTTCTGGTACAGACAAGACGCCACAGCCGTATCTGTGCTCTGATGGGAATCCATCACTTTGTATTTGCAGTCAACAAGATGGACCTTGTAGGCTACAGCGAAGAAAGATTCAATGAGATCGTAAAAGATATCAACGAACTTTCCGAAAGTCTCGGACTTCAGGATGTTGTGATCGTCCCTGTCAGTGCAACAGAAGGCGACAATGTCACAGTCAGATCTGCAAATATGCCGTGGTACACAGGCAAAACACTTCTGGATCATCTGGAAACAGTTGATGTGACGGAGGCAGAGAGCGAAGCAGGATTTTACATGCCGGTACAGAGAGTATGCCGTCCGAATCACGAATTCCGTGGTTTTCAGGGACAGATTGAGAGTGGTAAGATCAAAGTCGGTCAGACCATCACCACACTTCCAAGCAATGAGACTGCAACGGTCAAATCCCTTCTGAACGGAAGCACTTCTGTAGAAGAAGCTGTGACAGGACAGGCAGTAACGATCCAGCTTGATAAAGAAGTGGATGTAAGCCGCGGATGTGTTCTCACCGATCAGGCACAGCTCTCCGTAGCAAAAAGCTTCACCGCAACCCTGCTCTGGATGGATGACAGCAAGCTGACTCTTGGAAAAGAATATCTGGTAAAACTGGGAACCAAGAGAATTCCTGGATTTATCCGCGGCATCAAATATAAGATCGATGTTAATACCGGAGAACACATCTCCGCAGACTACATCGAGAAAAATGAGATCGCACTGTGCGAGATCGAACTGGCTGAGAAAATCGTTCTTGACGAGTTTAAGAAACACAAGACCCTCGGAGAGATGATCCTGATCGACCGCGTAAGCCATATGACATCTGCCTGTGGCGTGCTTGAGACTGTAGAAAATGATGGCGAGAAGCCGTATTTCCAGAAAGACGATATCAAAGTCGGAGGATATGTATTTGAAGAATTTTATTTCAACCTTGAGAATGCGATGATGTCTAAAGCCGGATCCGATAAGAAGACTTATCATGTCGGCGACGAAGTACCGGTTGTTGGTGACAGCTTCAAATATCCGGAGTACTTTGATATCCTTTCCGTAGAGGACGGAGCTGCCGTTCTGATCCGCGATGGCAAAGTAGAAGATATACAGAAAATCGAAGCTTACCGTTATATGGGACTTCCAGTTGTGGATGAGAGAGGAATGGCACTGCTTGTAAAGAGCAGAGCAGATCTTGAAAAATTCCTTGCAGAAGCAAAAAAGGTTACTGCAGAGAAACGCTCTGAGGTACATAATAAATGGTTTAGATTTGAGACGTATCGGAAGGTTGTGTGCACTGATAACTTTTGGGTAATCTAGGTACTGCCTAGGACCTTCGACATTTGAAAAATAAGAAAACTCTATGCGAGGGGAGGACGCTCATAGTTGCGAAAGACCGAAGCTCCAGGTTGCGTGTAAACTCCCCCTGCTTGGCCCCGCTGAAAAGAGTAATATTCTTTATATTTTTAATGTGATGACAATAGTTAACGTTATAATTAAATAGAATGATAATTGCGGGATAATTCAGATATAATTATTACATAGAGCCAGGGGGCGGAGGTGCAAGTATGAGTTCTATTCATACGAAAGTATACTGGTCTGAAATGTGTATTAGATTTTTCTAAGATTACTATTTGCGACAAAATTACATATTCATCCTGCCGAGGGGTGTACAGAGGGGACGGGCCACGTCCCCTTTGTGTTATTGCAAAGGAGCTCCTTTGTAGCATTTTAAAGTTTAATTTTATATCTGCCATACGCATATACATGCGTAAAAATTATAAGTTTTTGCCAGAAATCATTTTATACAAATCTGAAAAAGATTTAACTTCTTTTTTATTGTAATTTTTTATAATATATGATATGGTTTATATAAATAAAAAATAAATTCATGCTGAGACAGGAGAGCATATTTGAAACAGCGTATCGCTGTTTTACTTGTGCTCATTTTTTATGCATAAGCAACAGGGAAGGAACTCAAAATGGAGCGTATATTCTGGGATGCGGTAGAGGAGAATCCGATCATAGCAGCGGTAAAAAACATGGAAGATCTGGAGCAGTGCTGTAAGATTTCTGATATAAGGGTTGTGTTTATCCTGTTTGGGGATATCTGTTCCATAGCTGATATTGTAAAGAGGGTGAAACGAGCAGGTAAGATCGCAATGGTACATGTGGACCTGATCGGAGGCTTAAGTCCGCGAGAAGTTGCTGTTGAATTCCTGAAGAATAACACAGAAGCCGATGGAATCATCACAACAAAACCGGCTTTGATCCGAAAAGCCAGGGAATTATCCATGTATACGGTGCTTCGGTATTTCCTTTTGGATTCAATGGCATATGAGAATATCCTTTCACAGCAGCACAGTGTACATCCTGATTTTATCGAAGTTCTTCCAGGTGCTATGCCAAAAGTCATTCAGAGACTTTGCTCTGAAATTAAAGTGCCTGTGATCGCAGGAGGATTGATCACAGATAAAGAGTCTGTGATGGGGGTTCTTACGGCTGGGGCAACAGCTGTTTCTTCCACGAATCATACTGTGTGGAATTTGTAATTCCAGAACCTGCCTTTTGCAAAAATAAAACCGCAGAAGGGACGTGGCCCGTCCCCTCTGCACACCCCTCGGCAGGGGATAGGATATATAGTTTAGTTCAAAGGAGAAGTCTTATAAAATCCAATACACTCTTCAGGACAGTAAATAGTTCCAGAAATGTATTCCAAATTGCACCATACCCCTGGATTCTTCCCTGAACAAATAAGAAAATATCCCGAAGGGATGACATTCTATTGACTAACTGTAAAAGATTTTGTTTAATAAAAAGTATATATGATCTTTTTTAGCGTGGCCGATAACGGAAATTTCGAAGAAGAACGAAGTATATTTCGGATTGTGCACTTTTTTTAAGCGTGGCCAAGAGGGGTGCGCGAGGGGAGAGCGGCCTTCGCAACTGTGAGCGTCCTCCCCTCGCATAGATAAAAAGATATTTTAAAAGAAAACTCTTTTAACAACGGGAGGTTTTTACATGAACAAATACATCATGGCACTGGACGCTGGTACCACCAGCAACCGCTGCATTCTATTTAATGAAAAGGGTGAAATGTGCAGTGTTGCACAACGTGAATTTCACCAGTATTTTCCAAAACCTGGCTGGGTGGAGCATGATGCAGACGAAATCTGGGCGAGTATGCTCGGTGTGGCAGTGGAAGCGATGAATATGATCGGTGCAGAGGCACACGACATTGCGGCAATCGGTATTACGAATCAGCGAGAGACAGCAATTGTCTGGGATAAGCATACGGGTGATCCAATCTATCATGCAATCGTATGGCAGTGCCGGCGTACATCTGAATATTGTGATTCTCTTAAGGCTAAGGGATTGACAGATAAGTTCCGTATGAAAACAGGACTGGTGATCGATGCTTATTTCTCAGCAACGAAGGTTAAATGGATCCTGGATAACGTTCCGGGAGCCAGAGAGAAAGCAGAACGCGGAGACCTTCTTTTCGGAACGGTCGAAACCTGGCTGATCTGGAAGCTGACGAAGGGTGCCGTTCATATCACGGATTATTCCAATGCATCCCGTACAATGTTATTTAACATTAATACTCTGCAGTGGGATGATGAGATTCTTGAGGAACTGAATATTCCGAAATGTATGCTTCCGACTCCGAAGCCTTCCAGCTGCGTTTATGGTACGGCAGATCCGTCATTCCTTGGCGGTCCGATTCCAATCGCAGGTGCAGCAGGAGACCAGCAGTCTGCTTTATTTGGGCAGACCTGTTTTCAGCCGGGCGAAGCGAAGAATACATACGGTACCGGCTGCTTCCTTTTGATGAATACGGGTGAGAAACCTGTTTTTTCTGAAAATGGTCTGGTTACAACGATTGCCTGGGGGCTGGACGGTAAGGTCAATTATGCACTGGAAGGTTCGATATTTGTAGCAGGAGCCGCGATTCAGTGGCTGCGTGATGAGATGCGGCTGATTGATTCTGCCGAAGATTCCGAATATATGGCAAAGAAAGTTAAGGATACGAATGGCTGTTATGTTGTTCCGGCATTCACCGGTCTTGGTGCACCGCACTGGGATCAGTATGCAAGAGGTACGATCGTTGGAATCACCCGTGGGGTAAATAAGTATCATATCATCCGTGCTACACTGGAATCCCTTGCCTATCAGGTAAATGACGTTCTACAGTCCATGAGAGCAGATTCCGGTATTCATCTGGCTGCACTTAAAGTAGATGGTGGTGCCAGCGCGAATGATTTCCTGATGCAGACACAGGCGGATATTATTAATGCTCCGGTCAATCGTCCACGATGCGTCGAGACAACGGCTATGGGAGCAGCTTATCTTGCGGGACTTGCTGTTAAATACTGGACAAGTAAAGAGGAAGTTCTCAAGAATTGGGCAATTGATAAGACCTTTACACCTGAGATCACTGAGGAAGAAAGAAGTAAACGTATCCGTGGCTGGGAGAAAGCTGTTAAATATGCCTATGGCTGGGCACGTGATGAAGAAAACTGATCACGGCAATAGATAAATGCAGAATATAATTTCATATTATGGCAAGAGAGAAGAGAGCCTGACATTAAATCCATAACACATGGGTTTATTTGTCAGGCTTTTCCTATATACAACTTAACAACGAGGAGGAAAATAAAATGGAAAAATATGATGTAATCATTATTGGGGCCGGAGTGACCGGAACCGCAATCGCCAGAGAACTGTCTCGCTATGAGGGCAGAGTCGGCGTGCTGGAAAGGGAAGAAGACGTATGCTGTGGAACTTCGAAAGCAAACAGTGCGATCATTCACGCTGGTTATGATGCAGAACCGGGGAGATTAAAAGCAAAACTGAATGTAAGAGGAAATCAGCTGGTCGGAGAACTGGCAGAGAAATTGGATTTTCCGTTTAAACGAAATGGGTCGCTGGTGCTCTGTCTCGATGAAAAGGATTATCCGAATCTGCAGAAGCTTTATGAGAAAGGCGTTGTGAATGGAGTGAAAGACCTTCAGATTCTGAATCGGGAAGAAGTGCTGAAAAAAGAACCGAATGTATCAGATCATGTTTTTGCAGCATTGTATGCACCAACCGGCGGAATCGTATGTCCGTTTAATATGACGATTGCTTTTGCAGAAAATGCCTGCGAAAATGGTGTAGATTTTCATTTTAATACAGAAGTAAAAAACATTTCCCGTAAACCGGACACAAAGGAAAATACATCTTCAGACAGGGCTATATGGAAGATTGAAACATCAAAAGGCATTTTTGAAGCAGGTTGTATCGTTAATGCTGCAGGTGTCTATGCCGATTCTTTTCATAACATGGTCAGTGAAAAGAAAATCCGCATTACTCCACGTAAAGGTGAATACTGTCTTCTGGATAAGACTGCCGGAACACATGTCAGCCATACAGTTTTTGCCTTGCCGGGTAAATTTGGAAAAGGTGTTCTGGTAACACCTACCGTACATGGAAATCTTCTGATTGGCCCGACAGCAACAGACATAGATAATAAAGAAGGGGTCAATACTACACGTGGCGGTCTGACAGAGGTTCTTGAGAAATCTGCAAACAGTGTTAAAAACATTCCGACGAGACAGATCATTACTTCTTTTGCAGGACTTCGTGCCCATGAAGACGGAGACGACTTTATCATTGGAGAAACGGAAAAAGATTTTATAGACTGTGCGGGAATCGAATCCCCGGGATTATCCAGTGCTCCGGCAATCGGTGAGATGGTTGCGGATATCTTTAAGAAAAAATATGATCTGAAAGAAAAAGAAAACTTTATTTCTACAAGAAAAGGAATCGCTGATCTGAATACCA
>CAVFJK010000021.1:0-511 GCA_963622815.1 Ruminococcus bicirculans (ex Wegman et al. 2014) | reverse complement strand
GAATACCATGACACTTGAAGAGCGAAATGAATATATTCGAAAAAATCCGGCTTACGGAAATATCATCTGCCGTTGTGAAATGGTCAGTGAAGGAGAAATTATCGATGCGATAAAGAGACCACTGGGAGCAAGATCGCTTGATGGAGTGAAACGTCGTGCCAGAGCAGGTATGGGAAGATGCCAGGCAGGGTTCTGTTCGCCAAGGACAATGGAAATCCTCGCAAGAGAACTGAAGGTTCCGGTAGAAACGATCACAAAATCAGGCGGCGGTTCCAAAATCATTGAAGGAGTAAATAAAGACGCATTTCAGGAGGAAGAGAGATCATGAAAACATATGATATTGTAATCATCGGAGGCGGCCCGGCAGGATTATCAGCTGCTGTAGCAGCACGAAAAAGTGGAACGGAAAGTATCCTGATTCTGGAAAGAGACAAAGAACTTGGCGGAATCCTGAATCAGTGTATTCATAATGGATTTGGCCTTCATACATTTCAGGAAGAACTGACAGGCC
>CAVFJK010000020.1:5248-8787 GCA_963622815.1 Ruminococcus bicirculans (ex Wegman et al. 2014) | reverse complement strand
GTGTTCAGTAACGGTGTCCATTCCTGCGCTCATCATAGGAATGTTCAGCTTAATTTTTTTGGTTAAGTGTGTTGTAACATCTACCTGATTCGGAATTACTTTTGAATAGGCCGGAACTAACAGAACGTCATCAAAAGTAATGCCTTCACCAATGATAGTACCCATTGTATTTCCTCCCTTGTATTATGTTATTTTGATTTTGATTCAAAGTGTAACAAAAATAACTTACAGTGTCAATCCAAAAAAACTTTGCTCGGAGCTGAATTTTTGAGAGCCTGTGCCATCTGGTCATCCGGTTCAATGATGATACGGCTGTTTTCCCCGCCCGCTTTAATGATGACGGCAAACCGCTTATGCTGCGGATTTCCGGAAGAATAATCCATAGTTTTCATACGGCTGTTTCCATTATAATAGTCCATTTTGTGCGAATTAAGCGGTGCAATCAGATCTGCCTCACTTAAATTCAGAGACATAACTTTTTTACGTTTGGATTTTGCCATGACCATATCAATGTCAAATTCTCCATTCACAAAAAGATACTCATACTCCAGGTCCGTACGCGGAATCACAAAGTAGCAGGCCACTCCTAATGCGATTGCAACGATCAGAACGATTGGGCTGATAAAGAGTCCTGCAAAAACTGCAAGCACTGTCAGAACGATCAGTCCATACTTTATCACAGCATCTTTTGCAGTTGCCTCTTTCTTTACCAGTAATTCTGAATAAAGGTCACTCATATGTATGTTCTCCTCAATATATTATTTAGTTTAAATTCTATCACAAAAAGGGATCAGCGTCTATGACGCCAATCCCCTAATTTGTGAAACTTTTTTTTACATCATGCCGCCCATTCCAGGAGCACCTGCCGGCATAGCCGGAGCTTCTTCTTTGATTGTAGCAACTACAGATTCTGTAGTCAGGAGTGTAGATGCAACACTTGTTGCATTCTGCAGTGCACTTCTTGTAACCTTAACCGGGTCAAGGATACCAGCACCAACCATATCTACATATTTCTCATTCAGAGCATCGAAGCCGATTCCCGGTTCGGATTCTCTTACTTTGTTGATGATAACAGAGCCTTCCAGACCTGCGTTTGCGGAGATGTGGAACAGCGGAGCTTCCAGAGCTTTCAGGATAACATTTGCACCTGTCTTCTCATCACCTTCCAGAGTTGCAACCAGTTCAGCAACTTTCTTGGAAGCATGGATATAAGCAGATCCGCCACCAGCGATGATTCCTTCTTCTACGGCTGCTCTTGTAGCTGCAAGAGCATCTTCCAGACGAAGTTTTGCTTCTTTCATTTCAGTTTCAGTTGCAGCACCAACACGGATAACAGCTACACCGCCTGCCAGTTTTGCAAGTCTTTCCTGTAATTTTTCTTTATCGAATTCAGATTTTGTCTCTTCGATCTGTTTACGGATCTGAGCAACTCGATCTTCGATTGCTTTCTTGTCACCAAGGCCATCAACGATAACTGTGTTTTCTTTAGCAACTTTAACAGATTTTGCACGTCCAAGCTGAGCCATAGTAGCCTCTTTAAGGTCAAGACCAAGTTCATCGGAGATTACCTGTCCGCCTGTCAGGATTGCGATATCCTGCAGCATTTCTTTTCTTCTGTCGCCATATCCAGGAGCCTTGACAGCTACTACCTGGAATGTTCCTCTTAATTTATTTACGATCAGAGTAGTCAGAGCTTCACCTTCTACATCTTCTGCAATGATAAGAAGTTTTGCACCTGCCTGAACGATCTGCTCCAGTAACGGAAGAACTTCCTGAATGTTGCTGATCTTCTTGTCTGTGATCAGGATATATGGATCTTCAAGGTTTGCTTCCATTTTTTCCATATCTGTTGACATGTATGCTGAAATATATCCACGGTCAAACTGCATACCTTCTACCAGGTCAAGTTCTGTATGCATTGTTTTTGATTCTTCAACTGTGATAACACCATCGTTGGAAACTTTTTCCATTGCGTCTGCAACCAGCTGTCCAACTTCTTCATCACTTGCAGAAATAGATGCAACATTTGCGATCTGTGCTTTTCCGCTGATTTTCTGGCTCATCTCTTTGATTGCTTCTACAGCTGTATCTGTAGCTTTCTTCATTCCTTTTCTGAGGATGATCGGGTTAGCGCCTGCTGCCAGGTTTTTCATTCCTTCATGAACCATTGCCTGTGCCAGAACAGTTGCTGTTGTAGTACCGTCACCGGCTACATCGTTTGTTTTGGATGCAACTTCTTTGATCAGCTGTGCACCCATGTTCTCAAATCTGTCTTCCAGTTCAATTTCTTTCGCGATCGTAACACCATCGTTTGTGATAAGCGGAGCACCGAACTGTTTGTCAAGAACTACGTTTCTTCCTTTTGGTCCGATTGTTACTCTTACTGTATCTGCAAGTTTGTTTACGCCAGCTTCAAGTGCGGCTCTTGCTTCTGAGCCGAATTTAATTTCTTTTGCCATAATGACTGTCCTCCTGAAATAATTAATGATCCGTAACGATTCTTTTCTCTGTTACGATTATTCAACGATTGCAAGAATATCACTCTGTTTTACGATAATATATTCTTCCCCGTCAAGTTTTACTTCTGTTCCTGCATATTTGGAATAAATAACCTTATTTCCTACAGTTACTTCCATTTTTACTTCTTTGCCTTCAACAACTCCGCCAGGTCCTACAGCAATCACCTCTGCCTGCTGCGGTTTTTCCTGTGCCTGACCCGGAAGTACAATACCGGATTTTGTTGTTTCTTCTGCTTCTAACTGTTTTAATACAACTCTGTCACCTAAAGGTACTAATTTCATGATCTATTTCCTCCTTTATCGTTGCCTTTTTTGAATTACTAGCACTCATTTGGTTTGAGTGCTAATCACTGTCCCTATATTATTGAAATTCATGATTTTCTGCAACTCTTTTCACAGTCGAAAAACAATATCTTTTTTAAAATTATCTCTTGTTTTCTTTATTTTTCTCTTATTTTCTCACTTTCTTATTTTTAGTGTATTTCATCCTAAAATAAACAAAAGAAAAAGGCCTTTTCCCATTTTGAGAAAAGACCTCTCTATACTAACTTTATTATGATCAGGATTTCTTATTTCGCTGTGCCTTGATCTCTTCCAGTTCATCAAAGATCACTTCATTAAGTACCTTAATGTAAGTACCCTTCATACCGGAAGAACGTGACTCAATGACACCTGCACTCTCAAATTTACGAAGTGCATTTACGATTACGGATCTGGTAATTCCTACTCGGTCAGCGATCTTGCTCGCTACCAGGATACCTTCCTCACCATCAAGTTCATCAAAGATATGGATGATCGCTTCCAGTTCTGAGAAGGACAACGTATTGAACGCAGATTTTACAACCTGCTGTTTACGGTCTTCTTCTGCATTTTCCTCATGAACTGCTCTCATCATTTCCAGTCCGACTACAGTTGTACCATATTCACTGACAATAATATCCTCAATATCATATGGTTTGTCATTACGGTACATAAAGACAGTTCCCAATCTTTCTCCGGCAATATCGATCGGATTAATGA
>CAVFJK010000020.1:4713-5238 GCA_963622815.1 Ruminococcus bicirculans (ex Wegman et al. 2014) | reverse complement strand
CTATAGGATTAATAATGCCCTGACAGTTGCTGTTTACATGCTCGAACCCAAGTGTCTGAAGATTTACATTTTCCTTTGTAGACAAAACGCCCAGGAAACGTTCATTTAACAGGGAATCCACGTGTCCGCCCACATTATCTTCAATCAGCTCAGTGATTTCCTCAACACCAGGACATAAACTGATTCCAAGTACTTTACCTTTTTTGCTCAGTACCAGAATATTAGAGCTTAATGTTTCCATCAGTACCTGACAGATATCATTAAACACAACTTTACTGGAACTGCTGTTGTGCAAAAGTTTATTGATTTTTCTGGTTTTATCCAACAACTGAACGCTCATTACGGCCTCCTTCTCTTGTTTTTTCGATGTTTTCAATCTTATGTTATAATAGTACACGTTTTGCAACGAAAATACAAGATATTTTTATAACTTTTTCGATTTTGTCCGCATTTTCAGAAAATTTATATATTTAATCTTCTTTAGACTTTTGCTCTACATAACCGCAAGTTGTCTCACTGCAGACA
>CAVFJK010000020.1:0-4703 GCA_963622815.1 Ruminococcus bicirculans (ex Wegman et al. 2014) | reverse complement strand
ATTTTGTTTCCTTTTTCGACCATATAGTTTCCACAAACCGGACATTTCTTTGATGACGGCTTCTGCCATGACATGAAATCACATTCCGGGTTGTCGATACAACCATAATATTTACGTCCCTTCTGGGTCTTCTTCAGTACAACATCTTTACCGCATTTCGGGCATGCAACACCGATCTTCTCATAATACGGTTTTGTATTTCGACATTCCGGGAATCCCGGACATGCAAGGAATCTTCCATGCGGTCCATATTTAATGACCATGTTACGTCCGCAGACATCACAGACTTCATCCGTAACTTCGTCCTGAATCTCAACTTTTTCCAGCTCTTTCTCGGCTGCATCGACATCTTTCTTAAGATCCGGATAAAAGTTTCTGACAACCGTTTTCCACTGTACCGTTCCTTCTTCTACGCAGTCCAGAAGACCTTCCATCATGGCAGTAAAACGAACATCCACAATGCTCGGGAACGCCTGCTTCATAATGTTATTGACAACTTCTCCAAGCTCTGTCACATAAAGGTTCTTCTGTTCTTTGGATACATAACGTCGGCTGATGATCGTCGTGATCGTAGGCGCATAGGTACTCGGACGTCCGATTCCCTGCTCTTCAAGCGCTTTTACCAGGGATGCCTCTGTATAATGTGCCGGCGGCTGTGTAAAATGCTGTTCCGGTTTCAGTTCATTCAGCTGAAGTTTCATGCCTTTTTCAAGGCTCTGACTGAGCACGTTGCCTTTCTGGTTATCTTCTTCCTGCATATATACAGACATAAATCCGTCAAATACGATCTTGGATGCAGCAACTGTAAAAGTATACTCTCCCGCGCTGATCTTTACGGACGTTGTCTCATATTTTGCAGCTGACATTCTGCTGGCTGTAAAACGTTTCCAGATCAGCTGATATAAACGGAACTGATCTCTGGAAAGAGATTCCTTGATCATTGCCGGTGTTCTTGTGATGTCAGTCGGACGAATCGCCTCATGCGCATCCTGAATCTTCTGATCTTTCTTTACTGTCTTTCCACTTGTGGAGACATAGTTTTCTCCATACTGCTCACCAATGTAAGCTCTTGCTGCTTCATCTGCCTCCTGTGAGATTCGGGTAGAATCCGTACGCAGATAACTGATCAGACCGACAGTACCGCTTCCCTTAATATCAATACCTTCATATAACTGCTGGGCAAGACGCATCGTCTTCTGTGTGGAAAAGTTCAGTGTTTTTGATGCTTCCTGCTGCAGGGTACTGGTCGTAAACGGTAATGGTGCATTCTTGATACGTTCGCCCTTTTTGACTTCTGTAATCTCATATTCTGCATTTTCAAGCTTCTTAAGAAGCTCATCCATCTCCGCTTTATTATGGATTGGAAGTTTCTTATCTGTACCATAGAACTTCGCCTGGAGAGGTTTCTTCTCACCTTTTACCTTAAATTCTCCGTCAAGGCTCCAGTATTCTTCCGGAATAAAGGAATTGATCTCATCTTCTCTGTCGCAGATGATACGAAGTGCTACAGACTGCACACGACCGGCACTCAAGCCACGTTTCACCTTTATCCAGAGAAGCGGACTGATCGTATATCCAACCATACGGTCCAGCATTCTTCGCGCCTGCTGTGCATCTACCAGATTCATATCCAGATCACGCGGCTGTTTGATTGAATTCTTTACTGCAGTCTTTGTGATCTCATTAAAGGAGATTCTGCGCATCTTTGATGGATCTTCTTTTAAAGCCTGCATCAGATGCCAGGAAATCGCCTCTCCCTCACGGTCAGGGTCAGTTGCAAGATAGATCTTATCTGCTTTTTTTGCTGCTTTTCGTAAATTTGCAAGCAGTTCACCCTTTCCTCTGATCGTAATATATTTCGGTTCAAAATCATTTTCTACGTCAATACCAAACTGGCTTTTCGGGAAGTCACGTACATGCCCGTTTGATGCCTGCACATCATAATTACTTCCGAGAAATTTCTTAATGGTTTTTACTTTTGCAGGTGATTCCACTATCACCAGATATTTCGCCATGCTATCTTCTCCTACTTTCTAAACTTCCCGGGAGGCTGATTTCTGTCTTAAGTTACTTTTACATAATAATGTCTGCCGATTTCCCGGGCTAACCCCGATATTTTTAATTCCAGAAGAATACTGCCAACCTTTTCCGGCGGAAGTCCTGTCTTCTGAATCAAAAATTCCATAGATTTTGGTTGCAAATCGAGACAACTATACACCAATTTTAAATCCGTTGCAAGTCCTAACTTATTTTTTGTTCCCACTTTAACAATTTTTTCACAATCTATTCCCAGTTCCCGAAGCAGTATTTCAGGCGTATAAGCAATCCCCGCACCATCATAGATCAGCTTATGACAGCCCATGCTGAGTTCCTCTGTCACCGGGCCCGGTATGGCGAAAACCGGTTTTCCCTGATCAAGCGCCCACTGTGCTGTTATCAGAGATCCACTCTTCTCTCTCGCTTCAACGATCAGTACCAGATCTGCAAGTCCACTGATAATACGATTTCTGGCCGGAAAGAAATAATTTCTGGCCTGTATTCCGGGCGGCTGCTCACTTAAGATTCCATATCCATTACGAAGGATTCTCTGATACACTCCCCTGTTTCCCGATGGATAACAGATATCGACTCCGTTTCCCAGTACGGCCCAGGTACCTCCTTTTCCTTCTAATGCGCCCAGGTGCGCCTCTGCATCAATTCCATACGCCATTCCACTGATGATCTGTACTCCCTCTTCGCTCAGACGCTTCGCATAACGAAACGCCTGAATCCGTCCATAAGGGCTTGCCGCTCTTGCTCCTACGATTGCAACACTGGGACGCTCCGGATCCGGCAGTTTTCCTTTAACATAAAGTTTTTCTGGCATATCTTCATAATATAGCAATTTTTTCGGGTATTCCGGGTCATCTTTCAGGAGTCTCCGTATCGGCAGTTCCATTCCTTCTTTCTTTTTACTAAGAGTTTCTTCCATATAAAATATCTCTCCTATTTTTTATCAAATGCGCGGTAAGACAATGCCTCCGCGATATGGTTTCGGTGAATACTCTCTGCTGCTTCCATATCTGCGATCGTACGTGCGACTTTCAATATTCTGTGATACGCCCTTGCACTGAACGGCATATGCTGAAACGCCATCTTCAAAAGCTGTCTGGCATCGTTTTCCAGAATACAATATTTCTCGATCTGATTGCCCTTTAATTCTCCGTTAAACTGAATTCCTTCTATTTTATATCGTTCTCTCTGAATCTCCTGTGCACAGATCACTCTCTGCCTAATTTTCTCTGTACTCTCGCCCATACGTCCATTACTCAGTCCATCAAAATCTACCGGTGATACATCGGCACACAGATCCAGTCTGTCCAATAATGGCTGACTGATTTTTCCCATATACCGCATAACCTGCGGCGGTGTACATTTACAGCGGTTCATATCCGGATAGTATCCACAGGGGCACGGATTCATCGCCGCACACAACATAAAGTCCGCCGGAAAATCATACGTCCCATATACTCTGGAAATATGGATCACTTTATCCTCTAATGGCTGACGCAAAATCTCCAGGCTTCTTCTCGAAAACTCCGGCATTTCATCCAGAAAGAGCACACCCCTGTGTGCCAGCGTGATCTCACCCGGTCTGGGGTTATGTCCTCCACCCGCCAGTGCCTGTGCCGAACAGGTATGATGTGGACTTCGAAACGGTCTCGTTCGTATCAGCGGATCTCCGGCAGTCAATAATCCGGCAATACTGTAGATCTTCGTCAATTCCAGTCCTTCCTCAAAAGTAAGCTCCGGCATGATTCCCGGCATCCTCCTGGCTACCATTGTCTTACCGGCGCCCGGTGGTCCGATCATCAGAAGATTATGAAAACCGCTGACCGCGATCTCCACTGCTCTTTTCAGGCTTTCCTGTCCACGGATATCACTGAAATCCAATTTTTCTTTCTCCGGATGTTGCACGAATCCGTCTTTTTCTCTAATATAGGTTTCAGGATTCTTCACATAGCTGATCATATCCTGAAGGTTCTTTACACCGATCACCTTCATATCCGGTATGAGGCTCGCTTCACGCAGATTATCGTATGGCACTACACAAAAGCGGCATTTTTCTTCCCGTGCTTTAATGATCATGGGAAGGATTCCGGAGATCGCATGGATTTCTCCGTTCAGACTGATCTCGCCAGCTATCATTACCCTGTTCAGCTGTTCCGGTTTCAGAATATCCGACGCTGCCAGAACCGCAGCTGCCAGCGGAAGGTCGAATCCCGCCCCCTCTTTTTTAATATCGGCCGGTGCGAAATTTACCGTGATTCTTTTAGGTGGAAGCGCAATCCCATTATTTTTCAGGGCTGTTCTGACCCGGTCCTGAGCCTCTTTTACCTGTACCGACGGAAAACCGACCATAGTAAACGTAGGCAGACCATCACTGACATCTGCCTCCACCTGAATCGGATGGACATCCATTCCTAAAATTGTTGCTGATAGTACACTTGCAAACATAAATAGCCCTCCTGTCTGCATATGCACCCCGATCTGCATTGCTATATTTATTTGTATACGTGGTGGGAATAAAAAGAAATGATTTTTATTATAGTCCATTTTGCTCCCAATTGCAATAGCACATTTCGGACCGTTTTATAATTGTTATAGAAAATAAAGGAGGTGAAGTTATGAAATTTCAGCGAATTCAGGATCTCCGTATAGAT
>CAVFJK010000019.1:3491-3986 GCA_963622815.1 Ruminococcus bicirculans (ex Wegman et al. 2014) | reverse complement strand
ACAGATAGATTTGGTGAAATTTAATACGGAAGAAGCAGAAGGCTCAGATGATTTTTTTGAAAAGACATTTTATGGACCAATCTGGAAACAGGTCCGAGATGTCCTTGATTATATTAACACAAATATCATAGAGGAAAAAGTTGTCAAGATCTGGGGACGGGCAGAGTCAGAACGTTATGTTAATTATCCGTATAATGCACTGGAAGAAGCCATCGTGAATGCTGTATTTCATAAGTCCTATAGAGAACCAGAGCCTGTAGAAGTCCGGATTTATGTGGACAGTATTGTGATCATCAATTTCCCGGGTGTTGAGAAATACATCAGCAAGGAGAAATTTAAAGCTGGAAAAGGAAGAGCGCGCAAATATCGTAACAGAAGAATCGGGGAGCTTTTTAAAGAAATCGACCTGTCTGAAAAACAGGGAACCGGAATTACGAAGATTCTCAGAGAATTAAAAAAGAATGGTTCGCCAGAACCAATTTTTGATATGGATGA
>CAVFJK010000019.1:0-3481 GCA_963622815.1 Ruminococcus bicirculans (ex Wegman et al. 2014) | reverse complement strand
GGATGAAGATAGAAACTATCTCGAAACTACTATTTTTATAAGAGATGGTTTTAAACAGGACAAAATGTCCGAAAAAATGTCCGAAAAAATGTCCGAAAAAAGCGGAAAGGACAGTTGGAAAAATAATTTCGGGCATAAGGTGATAATAGGAGAGAATTCTTTTTTGACAGAGATGAAGTATCCAGCAATGTCGGAGTTGGAATCAGAAAGGTTGTATCGGTTACTGACGTATATGGAGCAGATAAAAGGATTTAATGAGATAACCAGCGCCAGGGCAGCAAAGATTCTGAATATCCAGCCTAAAACAGCGGCCAGGCTTCTCTCAAAAGCAGAAAAAAATAATATTTTTGAAAGTGAAGGAAAGACAAAGAATAAAATTTACAGATTAAAACGTATTTCCTGAAAAAAATATCACCACTAAAAAAGGGACATTTTAAACCCATCGAAGTCGATAGGTTTAAGGCGTAATCAGGAGATAATGCTTTTACATTGTCACCGCAACAATGGATAAAAGCGATGGATGCTTAAAGTGAAGAGCTGGAGCTGTAACAGGTTCCGGCTTTTTTGTTTACAATGGTTTTGATGAATTAATGTACGAAAGTCCGTAAACCCTTGATTTTACTGTTCAATACAGCAGATATAGCAGATACTTAATTTTCACTGTACTGGTCTTGCAATTTTGTGTGTATTCGTGTAAAATAGATTACAATTTAGTCTAGTAAAGCATGAATGCATGAATCAGACCGCGAAGCAGATAGTGTCCCGCATCTGATATCACGACAGAAATAGAATAGAGATGGAGGAGAGATAAATGGCAGATCATGAAATGATGAATCTTGAAGAGATGGGCAGCCTTAGAGAAAGCATGGAGCTGCTGGGGGAAGAACTGATGAATGGCCATCGGATCAACCCGAATCTGTATGTGGAATATGATGTAAAAAGAGGTCTTCGTGACTCCGCTGGTAAAGGTGTCCTGACAGGACTTACTGAGATTTCGGATGTTACAGGCTATGACCTGGTTAACGGACGTAAGATTCCGGCACATGGCAGACTGTACTATCAGGGATATAATGTAAACGATATTGTAGACGGACTTAAAGGCCGCAAATTCGGATTTGAGGAAACAATCTATCTGTTACTGTTTGGTAAACTTCCATCCGAAAACGAACTGGAAATGTTTAAGAATATTATGGAAAATTTTGAGGCTCTGTCAGGACGTTTCGTCCGTGATGTTGTCATGAAGGCTTCAAACGGTGATATCATGAATGCAATGCAGAGATGTATTCTTACTCTGTATACATATGATTCCAGACCAGAGGACATTTCGGCAGAGAATGTTCTGCGTCAGAGCATTGAAATGATCGCAAAGCTCCCTCTGATCGCGGTATATTCCTATCATTCCTACAGACATTTCCGTAAAGACGAAACCTTGTTTATCCGTAATCCGCAGAAGGGACTTTCTCTTGCAGAAAACATCCTTCTGATGCTCCGTCCGGACGGTAAATACACAGAACTGGAAGCCAAAGTACTCGATATAGCACTGATCCTTCACGCAGAGCACGGCGGTGGTAACAATTCAACATTTACCACACATGTAGTCACTTCTTCCGGAACAGATACATATTCTTCAATCGCTGCATCGATCGGCTCTCTCAAGGGACCTCGTCATGGTGGAGCGAATCTTAAAGTCCAGAATATGTTTGAAGACATCAAGGCAAACGTCAAAGACTGGACAGATGAGAAAGAGGTTGAAGCTTACCTCCGTAAAATCCTGAATAAAGAGGCATTTGACCGAAGCGGACTGATCTACGGTATGGGACATGCGGTATATACTCTTTCCGATCCTCGTGAAGTTATTCTCAAACGCTTTGCCAGAGATCTTGCAAAGGAGAAGGGCATGATGAAAGAATTTGCCCTTTATGAACTGGTGGAGCGGCTTGCCGGAAGACTGGTCATGGAGCAGCGAAGACTTTTCAAAAATGTCTGTGCAAACGTAGACTTTTACAGTGGTTTCGTATATACTATGCTTGGAATCCCGAAAGAGCTGTTCACACCGATTTTCGCGATCGCACGTATTCCGGGATGGAGTGCACATCGACTGGAAGAAATCCTTAATGCGAGCAAGATCATCCGCCCGGCATATAAATATGTGGGTCAGCATTCTGAGTTTGTACCTTTTGAAGAGAGACAGGAAGAAGCCGGATGCGAGGAAGTCTTAAAAGAATTAAAAGAAGCAGAACAGCCGGAAGAAAAAGCAGAAACTACAGAAAAAGAGGCACCACAGGGTTCAGAAAAGTGCCCTGAGGAGAAGGATAAATAATGAAACAGGTAATTTTAACAGGTGATCGTCCTACAGGAAGACTTCATGTGGGACATTATGTAGGATCACTGAAAGAACGTGTAAAACTTCAGAATTCCGGTGATTATGATGAAGTTTATATTATGATCGCAGATGCACAGGCACTGACAGATAATGCTGAGCATCCGGAGAAAGTACGTCAGAATATTATTCAGGTAGCACTGGATTATCTGGCATGTGGAATCGATCCGACGAAATCTACGATCTTCATCCAGTCTATGGTGCCGGAGCTGACAGAACTGACATTCTATTATATGAATCTTGTAACAGTTGCCCGTGTGCAGCGTAATCCAACAGTTAAATCTGAGATCCAGATGCGTAACTTTGAGGCAAGCATCCCGGTTGGATTTTTCTGTTATCCGATCAGCCAGGCAGCAGATATCACTGCTTTCCGTGCAACACATGTACCGGTTGGTGAGGATCAGATGCCGATGATCGAGCAGTGCAAGGAGATCGTACACAAATTTAATACGGTATATGGCGAGACTCTGACAGATCCGAAGATCGTCCTGCCGTCCAACAAGGCATGCTTACGTCTGCCGGGTATCGATGGTAAGGCCAAGATGAGCAAGTCTCTTGGCAACTGTATCTATCTTTCTGATGAAGGGGCAGATGTTAAGAAGAAGATCATGTCCATGTTCACAGACCCGAATCATCTTCGCGTGCAGGATCCGGGCCGTGTAGAAGGCAATCCGGTATTCATTTATCTGGAAGCATTCTGTAAACAGGAGTATTTCCCGGAATTTCTGCCGGAATATCAGAATCTTGAGGAACTCGAGGATCATTATCGCAGAGGTGGTCTGGGCGATGTCAAGGTTAAGAAATTCCTTAATAACGTTATGCAGGCTGAGCTGAGTCCGATCCGTGAAAGAAGAAAAGAATGGGAGCAGCGCATCCCGGACGTTCTTGACATCCTGAAAGAAGGCAGCAAAGTAGCAGAAGCCAAAGCAGCCGAGACACTGAAAGATGTCAAGGCATCCATGAGAATCAATTACTTTGACAGCGATCAGTCAGATATGTACCAGAAATAAATTTTTATCGTCACATCGAAGTGTGGTTCTTATCAGATAAAAGTGAACATTAATGATAAAAGTAACGATAAAAGTTATACAGATATAACAC
>CAVFJK010000018.1:0-3976 GCA_963622815.1 Ruminococcus bicirculans (ex Wegman et al. 2014) | reverse complement strand
TATTCCGCGAGGTGTTTTGCCATGAATATGGCAAAATCCCGAGACATACGGGGCAAAATGCCATCACCGAAGGTGATTTGGAATGCATATTGACCAACGACTGTGAACGAAGTGAACAGTTGTAGTGAGACCCCAGATGTAGCGAACAGTAATGGTTTGACATCAGATGCAGAACAGATTGGAGAAAAATATGATTACAGTAGAGCTGGATAATTTCAGCCTGAGAGAAATCTGTCGGTCGGGACAGTGCTTCCGTATGCGTGAGACGGCAGAAAATAACACATATGAACTGGTTGCCGGGGATAAATATCTGAAGATATCCCAGGAGGGAAGCATTGTAAATTTTTATTGCAGTGATGTAGAATTTATCTGCTATTGGGTACCGTATTTTGATATTGATTCGGACTATGGAAGATATATTGAAAAGGTGAATCCGAGGGACAAGTATCTGAGTGCGGCGATCCAGTGTGGAAATGGAATCCGCATTCTGCGACAGGATCTCTGGGAAATGATCATTACTTTCCTGATCTCGCAGCAGAACAATATTTCCAGGATCCGTGGCTGTATCGAGAGACTTTGTGCCAGATATGGCGAGAAACTGAAAGCAGGCGATACGGAATACTATTCATTTCCGACACCGCAGCAGCTGTCCGGGGCGACGGAAGAAGAACTGCGCGGGCTTGGAATGGGATACCGGGCCAGATATATCGTGGAGACAACGCGAAGCGTTCTGGATGGAGAAGTTTCACTGGAAAAGCTGTATCAGATGAAATATTATCGCAGAGCTCGAAAAGAACTGATGAGGCTAAGCGGAGTAGGTGAGAAAGTTGCAGACTGTATCTGTCTGTTTGCACTGCATCACATGGATGCATTCCCGATCGATACGCATATCCGGCAGGTCCTTAATGAACATTATCGCAGAGGATTTCCGAACAGGAGATATCATGGCATGAGGGGCATCATGCAGCAATATATTTTTTATTATGAACTGATCGGAGAGAGAGGGAAGATATGAAGTATTTTGTAAATGTGCTGGTGGATGTTCTTGGAGCAGTTTATCAGACAGCGGGAGCGTCGCTGCTTATTGCGGCCCTGATCATGTGTGTATATATGTTGGGAAGAAAACAGGGCGTTGGGCCGGTAGCAAGAGCATGGATCTGGCAGTTTAAAGAGAGCAGCTGGTTCCGCAGACACTTTTTCCTTGCATTTTATACCTGTATGCTGCTTTTTCGTACGTTATTCTGTCGGAGTATCTGGGGAAATCCGCTGGAAAATGTGATCGGAATCTGGGGACTGCATTATAACGGGCAGCTGTATACCGAGAATTTTGAAAATCTGATACTGTTTACGCCGTTTATTATTTTTCTTTTCTGGGCGAGAGAAGAAAAAGATCATACGAAAGATAAAAGGATTCAGGAAGTACTGCTGAACAGTTTTGAGATCAGTTTCTGTTTTTCGCTGGGGATTGAAACCTGCCAGCTGTTTTTGAAAATCGGAACGTTCCAGCTGACGGATCTTTTCTTTAATACGCTTGGTGGAATAATTGGAGGAGCAATCTACTGGGGATTTGAGAGAACCAGAAACAGAATTGTTTCCAGCGTGAAGAAAATCGGCGGTTGGGATGTTATCCCGTGGAAAAGTACCGCGCAGAAAGAAGCAGATGTGGAAAACAGTACGGAATCTTCCGCAGCCGTAGAGGGGAGCCTTCCGGAAGAGGCAATTGAACCGGAATGTCCGGAGCCGAGATATGCTGCAATTGAAAAGCTGGTAAGAGAAGCCGGACAGAAAATGCTGAAGGCGAGACCGGGTGAGGAAAATATTCACAAAAAAGAGGGACTTGCAAATTTCTGCACAGATTATGATACGGCGATTCAGAGATTTCTGATCAAGGGACTGAGTGAGATTCTTCCGGGAGCTGCTTTCTTCGGGGAAGAAGACACGGAAGGAAATGCCGGCGCGGATGCAGAAGGTGAATTTACTTTCTACATAGATCCAATTGACGGAACTACGAATTTTATGTTTGATTATCATCACAGCTGTGTATCGGTTGGTCTGGCGCATGGTGAGCAGATGATCGCAGGATTTGTATATCATCCTTATGTGGACAATATGTATGTGGCTGTGCGAGGACACGGAAGCTATCTGAACGGAAAAAGACTTCAGATGGCTGATAAACCGGTGGAAGAGGGAATCGTGGAATTCGGCTGTGCGAGATATAATGAGGCTGGAATCGACTGGCTGTTCCGCGTGGTAAAGGAAATGTTCCAGAACAGTCTCTCTATCCGATGCGGTGGTTCTGCGGCACTGGGACTCTGCAGAGGTGCATCCGGAAGCAATACGGTTTACCTGGAACTGAAACTGCAGCCATATGATTATGCGGCTGCGTCAGTGATCCTGGAGGAAGCCGGAGGTAAGATTACACAGATCGATGGCAGTCCGATCACCTTACATGAAGGTTGTTCGATCATCGGAGGAACACCTGCGGCATGGCAGGAGAGTAAAGATGCTTTCGAAAAATTAAAAGAAGAGATGTAGATCTGAACCGACAAGATTCTAAAAAGAGTTTTGTCGGTTTTGTGCTAAAAAAGAACTTATAGTTCTCAATTGACATTTTTAGCCCAATTTGTTATATTAAAAATACATATCTGGGAAAGTTCTTTAACCGTTCGGTTATCTAATCCCCATATGAGAAAACGAGAAAATATGGCGGAGAGGATGAGCCGGACATGAGTTATCGACATTCTTCTTTGCCATCATAGAAAAGGAGAATGTGGATGCAAAGAAGAAAACTGGAAGAATTGAATCTGATGGATGACTTTTTATTTAACGCAATGTTGACTCATCCAGAAACAAGTGAAAAGTTTACGCAGAAGATTTTGAAGTTATTGTTTGATCGTGAATTTAAAAATCTGAAGGTGAGCACACAGAAGTTTTATGCGGGGATGAATACGGATCTTCGAGGGGCAAGGCTAGATGTCTGTATTGAAGCTGATTATGTAGACATTGAGGAAAAGGATATCCCATCGGTGTATGATGTGGAGCCGGATCAGAATAATAAGGCGAAGGATGTGTCTGCTTTTCCGAAACGGTCAAGATTTTATCATGCGATCATTGACAGCAGGAGTCTGAAGTCAGGAGAAGACTTTGGTAAGTTGAAGCAGGTATACGTAATCTTTATCTGTAATTATGATCCGTTTGGCTATGACAGAGTATTGTATACGATAAAAAATCAGTGCCTGGAAGAACCTGAGATGGAGTATGATGATGGGGCTGAGACGATTGTTTTGTACACCAGAGGAACAAAAGGGATGATATCAGAAGAACTCCGACAGTTTCTGAATTACATGGAGAACACAGACCAAAGCAATGCAGTGAATGCAGAATTACAAGACATTCAGAGAATGGTGGATACAGTCAAGAGAGATGGGGAGGTGTCGTTGAGGTATATGAAAAGTTTTGAACATGATCAGCTAATGTACGCACAAGGAGAGGAAGCCGGACGTGAAATTGGACGGGAAGAAGGACGTCGTGCTGGACGCCTGGCGGAAATGAAGAATACAGAAAGAGAGAAGAAGCGTGCTGATATGGCACAAAACCGAATTAAGGAACTGGAGGCAGAGTTAAGAAAATATAAGAATTCAATGGACTGATTAAAGAAATATCAATATTGGATATTATGAAAGAATTGGTGTAACTTTATAGGATGACAATGAGAAACTAAAATAAAAAAAGCATTGTGTGGTTGAAAAACTGCACGGTGCTTTTTTGTTACAGAAAAGTTAAATTAAAATAACAAGTGTATTTCGTACTATTTCCTTATTGAAAATGATTTTCAATAAGAGCCTTAATGAGAAAAAAAGTCGATTTCTGGTTAGAAAATACTAACATTTTTGTAGACATGAAAAAAGAGATATGGTATAAAAATAAATGGTTAGAAAACGCTAACGCAATGGCGTATATGAGCGGTCTCGGAAAC
>CAVFJK010000017.1:0-7912 GCA_963622815.1 Ruminococcus bicirculans (ex Wegman et al. 2014) | reverse complement strand
ACATCATCCTTCGTAATAAAGATCACATAACTGTCCGGCAGTTCTTCAAAATCCTGTCCCGGATTTAAAGTATTCATATCCAGTAATCCACTGTGATATCTTGCCCTTTTGGGTGTCGCTCCTTCTGTATCCTGCTGGATCTCCACATTGTATTGCTTATTTGCATCATCCCTCGCCACACAGTCAAGGATTGCAGACCTTCCCTGCAGATTCTTATAATCTTTCTGGACCGTGTAATCCAATATCTGCAGATCTTTCATTTTCATTATGATACGCAAAACATGCTCTACACATTCACGCTTCTTGAATACATTTCTCATAAAAATGTCATTCATGATCGTAAGTTCTTTTATCACGCTCTTATATCTTATGTAACGCTGTTCCAGTTCATTGTCCGGGGTTGTAGGTGTATTCTCCATTTCGATAACGTCCTCCATTCGTATTATTAGTTTTACATAGTTTCAGATATTGTTTTTCACGTAGTCTTTCATCTTCTCTGAATACTGTTTCTTAAAGGAATTATCGGAATGTATCTTTCACTTTCTGTTTCACCCAGAAAGTTTTATCTTCTGTACAGGTAAATATTTTTTCTGTACCATCCTTTCTTTTCGCAGCTCTTTATGTTCTAATCTTAGCAGAAGTTTACTGTCTGGTCAACGAAACTTTTTATAAACTCAAGTACAAAACAAGCTGCTGAAAATATACTTTCCAGCAGCTCAACATATTTTTATTTATATTCACCCTCCGAGTTCCACCATACGGTGAATGCACCGTCCGGCGCCTTCCATGACATTCTCCGGAAGTTCGATCACTTCTCCGCCTGTTCCTTTCAGGCAGTTATAAATATCCATCAGTGTTGTGATCTTCATGTTCATACAGGTCAGCATGACGGACAGCGGATAGAACTGTTTATCCGGACATGCGAACTGAAGATGTTCTACAATACTGTTCTCAGTTCCGATGATAAATTCTTTATTCGGAGATTTCTTTGCATATTCCATGATTCCGGTTGTAGATCCGACATAATCTGCCAGTTCTACGACTTCCTGGCGGCATTCTGGATGAACCAGAAGCAGGGCATCCGGATGTGCTTTCTTTGCTTTTTCTACATCTTTGGCACTCATAATGATATGTCTTGGACATCCACCTTTGTAGAAAACAAATTCTTTTTCCGGAAGTTTTTCTGCAACAAAACGTCCCAGGTTCGGGTCCGGAATAAACAGAATCTTGTCATTTTCCAGTTTACTGCAGATTTCCACTGCTGAGGAAGAGGTCACGCAGACATCACACTCTGTCTTTAATTCAGAAGTTGTATTGATATAAGCCACAACTGCATACCCCGGATGCTCTGCTTTTAATTTACGCAGACTTTCCAGATCCAGCTGCTCTGCCATCGGACATCCTGCAGTCGGATTTGCAAGCCATACTTTCTTCTCCGGACTTAAAACTTTACATGTCTCTGCCATAAAACGGACACCGCACATGATGACACCTTTGCAGTTGCTCTTGGATGCCTGCACACTCAGTCCATAAGAATCTCCCATATAGTCTGCAACTTCCAGAATCTCCTGACCCTGATAAGCATGAGCCAGAATACAAACATCCTGTTCTTTTTTCATCTGCAGGATCTCCTGCTGAATTTCCTGTATTGTCATAACTTAATATTTCCTTTCTCGGTATTCTGTTCCCACGGCTGAAGTGGTGCCAGAAATCCTGCTTTTTCCAACTGTTCCCCAATCAGATCCAGTCTTTCTTCGCTGGCTGCTTCGACCAGATGATAATGATATCCCGAAGTCGCACTGCTCAATACTGTAGACCGGCTGTTCTGCAATGCCTGGACAAATTCATTCACATCCTGTCTGGAACGGATATCCATCTCAGCACTGACACGCCCATAAACCCTGTGACTGATGCTGATATTTTTAACATGACCACCGCAGTCCACGATCAGATTCAGTTCCTCCGCAGCTTTATCCTGACTGTGACGCACCTTAAATTCACGGGTACAGCTGCTGTCCTGCTGCATGACATATCCCTTTGTCGTAGAAAGGATTCCCGGTGTTGATGCACGAATCACTGCAAGATCCTGTACGATCACCTGACGGCTGACACCAAATTTTCCAGCCAGTTCTCTCGCTGCCACCGGTGTCTCTGTCTGTTTCAGGATTCTTAAAATTTCTCTACGTCTTTCTCCAGTATTCATACATTCGACTCCTTATAACGCATGAAGATTTTTCATGGAAATATCAAGGATCGGTGCGGAATGTGTCAGGGCTCCGCTGGAAACAAAATCAACTCCGATCTCACGGATTTTCTGAATATTTTCTTTTGTGATGTTTCCGGAGCATTCAGTCTGTGCTCTTCCATCAATCAGTTCTACTGCCTGCTTCATCACTTCCGGTGTCATATTATCGAGCATAATGATATCAGCACCGGCTTCTACGGCCTCTTCCACCTGATCCAGTGTCTCTACTTCAATCTCAATCTTACGTACAAACGGTGCATATGCTTTTGCCATCTGTACCGCTTTCGTAACACTTCCAGCTGCTCCGATATGATTATCTTTCAGAAGAACTCCGTCGGAAAGATTGTATCTGTGGTTGCATCCACCTCCAACTCTTACGGCATATTTCTCAAATACACGACAGTTTGGTGTTGTCTTACGTGTATCCAGCAAAGTTACATTGCTGCCTTCCAGAAGTTTTGCAACCTGTCTGGTGTACGTTGCGATACCGCTCATTCTCTGCAGATAATTCAATGCTACTCGTTCTCCGGAAAGAAGAACACGAATATCACCCGTTACCGTTGCTATCAGTTCACCTTTTTTTACTTCATCTCCGTCTTTGCAGTGAAGATTGATCTCTGTTTTCTCATCCAGGATCGTAAATACTCTTGCATAAATATCTAGTCCGGCAACGACGCCGTCTTCTTTTGCGATCAGGTCTACGCTTCCTTTTGTTGCTGTCGGCATAACTGCATTTGTGGAAACGTCCTCGCTTGTGATATCTTCCTGCAGTGCCATACGGATCAGCTGATCAGCCTGCATTTTCATTGTAATTTCATTCATGACTCTTCTTCATCCTTTCGATTTCGTTTAAAACCATTTCGTGATAAACAGTCAGCACAGCTTCTCTGTCTTCATATGGTTTCAGGTCTATAGTACCCGGTCTGCACGGGTCTGGTTTTCTTCCAAATATGATATCATCTGCAGCGCGTCTTGCAAAGACCAGAGATTCAAGAAGTGAGTTACTTGCAAGGCGGTTTTTACCGTGCACCCCATTGCAGCTTGTCTCGCCGCAGGCATACAGTCCCTTCATGGAAGTACGGCTTCCAAGATCAGCTTTGATTCCACCCATGAAATAATGCTGTGCCGGAACGACTGGTATCGGCTCTTTGCGTGGATCAAATCCTTCTTCTACGCATCTGTGGAAAATATTCGGAAAATGTTTCATGATTGTCGCTTCTCCCAGCGGACGCATATCCTCCCACACAAAGTCGGTACCGTCTTTTTCCATCTGTGCAAAGATTGCCTCGCTGAGCAGATCTCGTGGCTGCAGTTCATTTGTAAACCGCTGTCCATTCTTGTCGTACAGAAGTGCGCCCTCACCTCTGACAGATTCGGAAATCAGGAAACGACGTCCCGGTTTATGCGAATAAAGGGTTGTCGGGTGAATCTGTATGTAATCAAGATGTTCAAGAACCACCTGATGTTTCATGGCGATTCCAAGTCCGTCACCTGCGATATGTGGGAAGTTGGTGGAATTTTTATAAAGACCTCCAAGACCTCCACATGCCAGAACGACGTATGGTGCCCTTACCGGATATACCTCGTTCCTTTCGTCCATCACGATCACACCGCCACAGATGTTGTCTTTTGAAATGATATCAACCATGGTCATATATTCGCAGATTTCAATGTTGTCTCTTGTCTGTGCCTGATTCAGAAGAGTCTGTGTAATCTGTTTACCTGTAATATCTTCATAGAAAAGGATTCGTGGCTGGGAATGAGCGCCTTCTCTGGTAAAATCCAGTTCTCCGGTCTCTGTGCGTTCAAATGTAACATTTCTCTGCAAAAGATCTCGAATAATGGTGTTGGAACTGCGGATCATCAGCTCGACTGCTTTCGCATTATTTTCATAGTGGCCTGCACGCATGGTGTCTTCGAAATAGTCGTTGTAGTCTTCTTCACCTCTGAGCATACAGATACCGCCCTGCGCCAGGAAGGAATCGGACTGGTCTGCCTGCTGTTTCGTGAGCATGAGTACTTTCATTCTGGAAGGGAGATTCAGGGCACAGTAGAGACCTGCGGCTCCTGTTCCAACGATAATGACGTCGTAATTTTCTTTCATTTTGTTTCCTCGTACCGGTGGATGCCGGATTTTCTGTTGGGTTTTGTATTTTGTGTGTTCTTGACTTCTGATTTGTGATTATACTCCCCGGCTTGTCAGGTGTCAAGACACCTGTGTATATTGGTGTAAAGAAATATCTATTTGGTGTAAAGATATGCCAGAATAAGTAGTATCATTTTTATTCACGGCTACAGAAAATATAGGAGTATGAAACAGCTTCAGAACTTAGAATTTCTAAGATGTCTATCCAACTATTAAAACCATTCATAAAAATCTACAGTCCTTCCAGAGGTTCCATACTCCTATATTTCTTAGCCTGTGAATCCAGGACATCAATTATCGTTTATTCCGACAAATTTATCCGCATGCAAATACCCGGGGAGAGAAACTAAATAAAAGCGAAAACAGGTGGATAAATATAGTACCCGGAAACATCTGCAATCGTTCGTCGTTGTCCTTGAATATGTTCTGGCTGTGTTGGCAAAATCGGAAGCTCTGTCTGAGCGTAGCGAGTTTGCTGACGATTTTGACGCCTTTAACAGTCAGGTTATATTCTAGTACAACCGGACGATGAAGCCGTTTCCGGGTACTATATTTTATCTCACCTGTTATGTCTTCTATTTTTTTCTCTCAGTACTATATTTCACTATCAACAGTTCCACACTCAGCACATCCTGCAGTCTTCCGGTCTTCACGGCCTCTTCCGCCTCAACGAAATCCTCCTCCGCCTGCTCAAGCTCCTCTACACTGTACGCTCTTGCACACGCCAGTATATTTCTCGCCGCAAACGACGGTACACCAAGTCTGGTCGCAATCTCATTCTGGGATGCACCTTCTCCCGCCATCTTCTTTCCAAGGCACATCTGCCGGAACTGCTTCGACAGAAGAAACAGAATCCTCATCGGCGGCTCCCGCAGCGTCAGAAGGTCATTATATAAATCCAGTGCCTTCTTCTGATTTCGTTCCGTAACCGCACGCACCATATCAAAAATCTTATTCTCTGTCCTTGTCGTGCAGATTTCCTCGATATCTTCCCGCGTTACAATATCCTGCCCCATCGTATATGTGATCAGTTTTTCCAGCTCCATACGAATATTTCCCATATCCGTGCCAGTCTTTGTCAGAAAAAGTTCCATATCCCTGGTCGTGATCTTACGTCCCTCTCTCGCCAGGATTCCTGCAGCCCACCGCATCAGCGTCTTTTCATCCTGCTTTGCAAACTCCACGATCCGTCCGCAGTTCTTCACCGCCTTATACATACGACTTCTCTTATCGACTTCCTCTTCCACAAAAACAATCCGCAGATAATCCGGCAGCGTCTTCATATAATCCGCAAGTTCATCACATTTGTTCTTAAAAAAACCGGAGTTTTCCACAAGAACCACACGATAATCCGCAAAGAAAGGCATCGTCTCACAGAGATCGATCATTTCCCGTACCTCAATCCCCTTGCCCTCATACTTACTGAAATTCATCGTATCATCATCCGGATTCAAAGCATGGAGCAGCTTTTCTTTATACTGAATCCTCAGATAAGCTTCCTCTCCGAACAGAAGATATGCATTTTTGAAATTTCCTGTCTTGATGTCTTCCTGTAAATTTTTCAATTCCTGTGAAACCTCCCGAAAAAAAATACTCACTATCAATCTAGTATAGACGATTTTGCCTTATTTCTCAATAAATATATCCATCGTTGCTGTGAACGGAGTGAACAGTAACTATCCGTCCATACTTTCCGACCATCCGTACTCACCGTCACTGCTCCTTCTTTCATCGTATACCAGATCTTCGCCCCGGCATCTTTCAGACGTTCAATCGTCTCTTCTGACGGGTGCCCGTAAGTATTTGTCGCAGAACAGGAGATCACCGCCAGCTCCGGCCGCACTACATCCAGAAACTCCTGACAAGTCGAATATCTGGAACCATGATGCCCCACTTTCAGGAAATCTACGTCTTCCAGTTCCGGCAGCAATTTTTTCTCTGTCTCTGCTCCGATGTCCCCGACAAACAGCCCTTTAAATCCATCGTATGTCAACTTAACAACCATACCCTCTTCATTCGTATCTACTCCTGATGCTCCCTTCTCCGGCGAAAGAAACTGAAACAACGCATCTCCAATCTGCAGACTCTCTCCTTTCCTTCCTTTCTGCACATTTACCCCTGCTGTCTGTGCTTTATCCACCAGCTGCTGATATGCTTCATCCGGTTGTCCCCATTCCGGCAGGATCAGATTATTCACCCGCACAGATGTAAGATGCTCACTCATATAATCAAACAGCTCCAGGACCCCGCTGATATGATCATTATCCGTATGTGAGATCAGGATTGCATCAACCACACTGATTCCCTGATTTTTAAGATATGGCAGAATCTGGTAACGTGCAATATTCTTTTTATTGCTGCTGCCGCCATCAATCAGAAAATTTTCTCCCAGCGGAAGCTGAACGGAAATACAATCTCCCTGTCCGATATCAAGACATGTGATCTTTAAATTTCCAGATGGACGATAAATGAGGACTATCATACCAACCATCATCACAATTCCTGCAATACCTGAAAACAATTGATATTTCCTCAGATATATGTTCACATCCACATCATTCGTTTTCTCCTGCATGAATTCATCATTTTCCTCTTCTCTCCTGCCTGCACGCCTCCTCCATGCAGCGGCTCTCCGGCACTTCCATAAAATTCCAATTCCTCCAAACAACAACACATAATACCACACACACTGCCACAACTCCGGACTGCCTGCGATCCAGGTACAAAACGGAATCTCAGCTGCCACTTCGCAGAGTTTTTCATATACAAAAAGCAACACCCTTCCCGGCATCACTACATAAACCGCCATACTGCCGGATACCATTCCAACAGCAACAGCTGCAATCCCACTGACCAATACCGCACTGACCGTCGGCAGCACCAAAAGATTCAGAAAAAATCCGGCAAGCGAAATCTCCCCGTAGATTCGCAGCATGATCGGAAAAGTCGCCATCTGCACAGCGATTGAAGATACCAGCGTTTTCGTAACTGTCCCGACCAGCCGTTTTTCTGTCTTGATATATCCTGTCAGCACCGGTGCCACAACACCCAGACCCGCAACTGCTCCAAACGACAGCCAGAAACCACTGTTATACAGATTTGCAGGTGCATCCAGCAATAAAAGAACAGCCGACACTGCCAGTGCCGTCATAAGGTCATACGTCCTTCCCGCAATCCTTGCTCCCACCGCCAGCAGAAACATGCATACCGCCCGCATCGCAGATACACTCTCTCCGGTAAGGATTCCATATTGCAGAAGAACAATAAGCGCCAGCATCCCAGCCGCTATATTTCCAAGTCCTGCTTTTTTCAGAAGATCAAAAAATCCGATTCCCATCACGCTGATATGCAGTCCTGAAATTGCCAGTATATGTATGATTCCAGCCATCTGGTAACGGATTTTGACCTCATCTTCCAGATTTGTCTTTTCGCCGAGAAGCATTGCTTCAAAAATACCTGCATCATCTTCTGCGGCCAGTTCAAGCGTCTCCATCATTCGCTTTTTCAGGTTCTGCATAAAC
>CAVFJK010000016.1:4516-12272 GCA_963622815.1 Ruminococcus bicirculans (ex Wegman et al. 2014) | reverse complement strand
CATAGTTCCTATTGTAGCTTGTAAGTGACTGTTTGAAAAGAAAAGAATTCTAATGATTTTCTTAAAATTATGTGAAAAAACGGTGTATATTTGAAATCAGGCGTTTCATGTGCTAAAATAAGCCCGAGTAAGAGATGGGAAACATAAAGATATAGAGATGAGGTGAAAACCTGTGAAGAAAAAAGTATATGCAGTTTTGACCGGCATGGCACTGATGTGTCATACACCGCTGGTCTATGGTGCGGTACAGGATTATCAGGCGGTTACAGAAACAGATAAAAAGGATAATAAAGTTTTTCAGGCATTTCAGACGGATGATGGCAGTGGAAATTCAGTCAGTGTTGCGGCAGTGCAGGATACACTGTATGTTGCTGCAAAAAGTGCAGGAATTTATTCAAAACCGGGTGATTCCAGTGAGAAGCTGACAGATGTTGCACTGGGCGATACACTGGAGAGAAGTGCCGTTTGTGATAATGGATGGAGTAAAGTATCCTGTGAAGTAAATGGAAGTAATGTCATTGGATATATACAGAACCAGATGCTCAGTGATACGGATCAGATTCAGCCGGCAGATCAAGAGGTAGAAGTAAAGAGTGATGCCACAGTGCTGGATTATCCGAGCAGAAAAGACGGGGAAGAAGTAGGAGAAGTTCTGGAACTGGATGAAGTGAAGCAGACAGGAACTGTCAATGGGGTATGGAGCCGCATTACGTACCAAAATGACGACGGAACAGAAGCAGAAGGATACATTCCGACAAGCTGTCTGGATCTTCCAGATACAGCGAAGGAAGAAACGGATACGATTGACAAGGATAAAGATGCCGGAACACTGCATGAGGGAAGCGGGGAAGGTGTATTTGCGGATGCACTGGAAGACGTGGATCCGGGCGTTTCTGTTGAGAATGGAGTGCAGATCGGTACACCGGTTGCGGCTTCTTCAGACGCGAATTTGCAGGACCTTGGAGTATTTAAGATCACACATTATTGCCCGTGTAGTATCTGCTGCGGCCCATATGCAAATGGTATTACCTCTACCGGGGTAACGGCTACCACAAATCATACGATTGCAGTAGATCCGTCGGTGATTCCGTATGGAAGCAAAGTTGTGATCAATGGACAGGTCTATGTGGCCGAAGACTGCGGTGGTGCGATCAAGAAAAATCGAATTGATATTTATGTAGCTACCCATGCAGAGGGCGAAGCAAAGGGTACATATAATACAGAAGTGTATCTCATTAAATGATACGGTGTGGTATCAAAAGCAGATTCTATGTACAAAATGGAATGTTCTTTAATAGAATGATTTTTATGTTTAAACAAGGCAGGACTCCTGAATATTCGGGATGTCCTGCCTTTAAATATTGGGTGCTAAAAAATTAAAATCAGTTGTAACTATCTTGCCATCAGATAAATCTTTTCCATGTCTTTCATGTTCAGCTGTTTGAAAACGCCGATGGTACGGGTATCTTCGAAACTGCATTTAAAAGCAAGCTCGTGAATCTGTTCATCGGTCAGATCAAGACCAAGCTCATGCAGACTGGTCGGCATATGGATAGAGCGGAAGAAGTCTTCCATCGCTTCGATTCCGGCGAGTGCTGTGTTTTCGTAATCAGCAAAACACGGAATATCGAAAATATTGGTAGCAAACTGTGCAAAACGCTCCGGGTTTGCATCGTAGACATAGCGGGCCCAGCTTCCCCAGATAGCAGCCAGTCCGGCACCGTGTGTAACGTCATAAAGTCCGCCAAGTTCATGTTCCAGCTGATGACATGCCCAGTCGCCGCCACCGGTTCCACAGCCGGTAAGACCGTTATGTGAAAGGCTTCCTGCCCACATGATCTCAGCTCTGGCATTATAGTTTCCAGGCTCATTCAGAAGAATCCTCGCATTATAAATGACGGTCTGCATCAGAGATTCACTGATACTGTCCGTAATCTCCATAGTTTCAATATTGACAAAATAACGTTCCATCGTGTGCAGAAGAATGTCTACACAGCCACTTTCGGTCTGATATTCCGGAAGTGTATAAGTAAGACGTGGATTCATCAGTGTAAATTTCGGGCGGCAGAGATCGCTTCGGGTACTTCCGCGTTTCAGCCAGCCATCTTCATTTGTGATAACACAGGAACCGCTCATTTCACTTCCTGATGCAGCAATCGTAGGAATGGAACCAATTGGAAGACAGGCAGTCGGAACCTCTGTTTTCAAAAAGAAATTCCAGACATCTGTCCATGGATTGGCAACACCATAGCCGATTGCTTTTGCTGAATCAATAACACTTCCGCCACCAACGGCAAGGATAAAATCCGCATGTTCTTTCTGACAGAGAGCAATACCTTCGCGCACTTTTGAGAGGCGCGGATTCGGTACAACTCCGCCAAGAGTAACAAAGTCGATTCCGGCATCAGTCAGACATTTACTGATTTCATCGATCAGACCGGACTTTACAGCACTTTCACTGCCATAGTGAATCAGGACTTTATGACAGTCATAGTCCTTCAGAATTTCACCGGCTTTTAAATGGGTATCTTTTCCAAAAATCACCTTAGTAGGTGTATAATATTCAAAACTTCTCATGATAGTTAAACTCCTTGTTTAGGATTAAGCATAATATAATAAAAATATAGCATAATTGTAACAAAAATTACAGGAAAACAAGCAAAAAAATTAAGAAAAAAGCAAAGAATATGTATTTGAAAAGTTATATAAGACAAATTCTCTTGAGAAAATAACTGGAGTCAAGTATAATAAAAAGGCAGGAAAACAGAATAAAAGCTGTAATTTTTTACAGAATAGTGTATATTATAGTTGATGTTCACTGACAGCGGTGAACAGGAACATATTATAATATAAAGCAACAGGAAATTCAGGTGATAAAATGAAAAATGTAATTATTATCGGTGCAGGTCCTGCCGGGATTTCAGCAGCCTTATATACAGCCAGAGGTAATCTGAATCCATTACTGATCAATAATGGAATCGGTGCACTGGCAAAAGCTGAGAAGATTGAGAATTATTATGGCCTGGAACAGCCGCTTTCAGGAGAAGAGCTTTATGAAAGAGGTCTTGCGCAGGCAAAAGCACTTGGTGTTCGTGTGATTGATGCACAGGTGCTGGGAATCAGTGGTTTTGATACATTTACGGTTCAGACAACTGCCGGAGATTTTGATACGGTCAGTGTGATACTTGCGACGGGCGGAAAGCGTGCCACCCCGCCAATTCCGGGAATCCGCGAATTTGAAGGCCGTGGAGTCAGTTACTGTGCTGTCTGCGATGCGTTCTTTTACCGGAATCGAGAGGTGGCAGTACTTGGAAACAGTGATTTTGCACTTCATGAGGCAGAAGAGCTTCGAAATGTGACATCATCTGTTACCATTTATACAAACGGAAGAGAACCGGAATTTTCAAGAGAACATCCGATCGCGGTGAACACGATGAAAATTCAGGCGATCGAGGGTGAAGATACTGTTTCCGGACTTCGCATGGAAAGTGATGTTGCCGCATCAGAAGACGGCAGCAGAGAGTCTTTCTATCCGGCGGACGGAGTATTTGTAGCGCTTGGAATTGCCGGCAGTACGGAGATCGCACGACAGATGGGAGCAGAACTGACGGATAAAGGAAACGTCAGAGTGAATGCTGAGATGGAAACAACGATTCCGGGGCTGTTTGCAGCAGGAGACTGTACTGGCGGATTATTGCAGGTATCGAAAGCAGTGTATGAAGGCAGCGTGGCGGGTATCAGTGCAGGAAAATATGTCCGGCAGAAAAAATCAGCCAGCTGACTGAATAATAAAATTGAAAATACTGATCAACAACATATAGAAAAAAGGAGAATTATTATGGCAAAAACAATTACATCACAGAATTTTGAAGAAGAAGTATTAAAATCAGAAAAACCAATCCTGCTTGATTTCTGGGCAACATGGTGCGGACCTTGCATGCGTCAGGGTCCGATCGTGGAAGCTCTGGCAGAAGAGGGATACAATGTAGGAAAGATTGATGTGGATCAGGAGATGGGGCTTGCGCAGCAGTTCAAAGTTATGAGTATCCCAACCCTTCTGATCTTTAAAGGCGGACAGGAAGTTCATCGTCTGGTAGGTCTGACATCCAAGGAAGACCTTAAGAAATTTTTGGATGAATAATTTCGGAAAGGCTTGTTATATTCATGAGAATCTTACTTGCAGCATGCAATGCAAAATACATTCATTCAAATCTGGCAGTATATGATCTGAAGGCATATTCTTCAGATTACGACGAACAGGTACTTCTTCGGGAGTACACAATCAATCAGCCGAAAGATGAGATCATGAAAGATATTTACAGCAGTGGAGCAGACGTTGTCTGCTTCTCCTGCTATATCTGGAACATTTCCTTCGTGAGAGAACTGATTCGTGATCTTGTAAAAATACTTCCGGAAACGGCTTTCTGGGCCGGCGGCCCGGAAGTTTCTTATGATGCGGAAAAGTTTCTGACAGAAATGACGGAAATGACCGGTGTCATGGTAGGAGAAGGCGAAAGAACATTTCATGATCTTCTGGAATTTTACATAGACGGCAAGGGCAGTCTTGAAGAAATTTCAGGAATTGCTTACAGAGATGGGGATAAAATCTGCCACAATGGCTGGCGGGAACTGATGGATCTGAGTGCGATTCCATTTGTTTATGAACATCTGGAGGAGTTTGAAAACAGAATCATTTATTATGAGAGCAGCAGAGGCTGTCCATTTTCCTGCAGTTACTGTCTGTCTTCCATAGATAAGAAACTTCGTTTCCGCGACCTGGAACTGGTCAAAAAAGAACTGCAGTTTTTCCTTGATCATAAGGTACCGCAGGTGAAGTTTGTTGACCGTACATTTAACTGTAAACATGAGCATGCGATGACTATCTGGAAATATATTCTGGAGCATGATAATGGCGTGACAAACTTTCATTTTGAGATATCGGCAGATCTTCTTTGTGAAGAAGAGATGGAACTGATGAAGCATATGCGTCCGGGGCTGATCCAGTTGGAGATTGGTGTTCAGTCAACGAATCCGGAGACGATTCGTGCGATCCACCGGCATATGGATCTGGAAAAACTGGAACGATGTGTGGACAGGGTACACAGTTTCCGTAATATCCATCAGCATCTGGACCTGATCGCGGGACTTCCGTATGAGGATTATGATACGTTTCATCGTTCTTTTAATGATGTGTATCGTATGAAACCTGATCAGCTGCAGCTTGGCTTTCTGAAAGTTCTGAAGGGGTCACTTATGCAGCAGGAAGCAGAAGGTTATGGAATTGTCCATAAGGAAAAAGAACCATACGAAGTGCTTTCTACAAACTGGCTGACTTACGGAGAAGTTTTAAAACTGAAAATGGTAGAAAGTATGGTGGAAGTGTATTATAATAGTGGTCAGTTCTGGCATACGCTGGAATATCTGGTTCCGTTTGCAGAGGATGCATTTACATTCTATGAGCAGCTGGGAGCTTTTTACGAGAAAAAAGGATACAGTGAGATTTCTCATTCACGTATGCGGCGTTATGAGATCCTTCTGGAGTTTTTGAGAGAAGAAACAGAAATACCGGTAGAAGATGCTGCTCAAAAGATGCTGTATGACCTTTATCTCAGAGAAAAACTGAAAAAACGCCCGGTATTTGCACCGGACCAGAAACCATATGAGATAGCAGTCTGGAATTACAGAAAAAATAATCAGGTTTCAAAGACTGCACATATTGAAGTGTTTGAGAATGGAACAGTGGTTTTATTTGATTATGAAAATCGTGATCCGCTGTCAAATAATGCGCATACCGAAACGATTCAGTTACAATAAAGATTATTTAATCGGACAGGTTTGATTTATAGGATATGAGGTGACAGATAAAATGGGAATTTTTGATCCGAAAAAGAGAAAGATCATTACAGCTGTGATTGCTGTAATTCTGGTTCTGGCGATGGTGGTTCCAAGCATTCTTTCTATTTTATTATAAACAGAGAGCAGGGAATAAACAGCACTGGAGGAGAATCATGAAACTAGGACAGCAGGCATTAGAGGCACTGCAGGCAGAAATTACAGGAAGATTGCGCCCGGGAGATGACCTGGTCGTTGCAGGAGAGATCGGAATATCAGGAACTTTACTGCTGATCAGACAGGAATGGGAGAGCCTGCGGGAGTACTTTTCAGAAAGTTTTCTTCGCATGGGAGCGGATGATCTTCAAAAATGTATGATATCAGAAGATGATGAATATTGGAAGGATGACAGAATCTCTGCACTGTATTTTACAGAAGCCGGAGGAATCTTGAGTGGTCTGTGGAAAATGGCAGAAGCTTCCGGTGTTGGTATGGATGTGGATCTTCGCAGAATTCCAATCCGACAGGAAACGATAGAGGTCTGTGAACGACTGGATGTGGATCCGTATAAGCTGGAGGCGAAGGGTTCTGTGCTGATTGGTACTGCACAGGGAGAGGCACTGGTGCGGGAACTGGAGGTACGTGGAATTCATGCAGCTGTGATCGGACATGCTGACAGTGGAAACGACCGTCTCCTTCACAGTGGAGAGATTACCAGATATCTGGAAAGACCAAGACAGCATTTATCTGAAATGACATCCGGAAAGGAAAGAGAAGATGGCAAAGCTTAATATTGTACTGCTGGAACCTGAGATTCCGGCAAATACAGGAAATATAGGAAGAACATGTGTGGCAACGGATACGAAACTTCATCTGATCGAGCCACTGGGATTCAGTCTCAGTGAGAAAGCACTTAAAAGAGCCGGTATGGATTACTGGAAGGATCTGGATGTGACAACATATCTGGATTATGAGGATTTTGTAGAAAAGAATCCAAATGCAAAAATTTATTATGCGACGACGAAGGCTCTTAAGACTTATACAGATGTACAGTATGAAGAAGACTGTTATATCATGTTTGGAAAAGAAAGTGCCGGAATTCCGGAAGAAATCCTGATGGAACATAAGGACAATTGTGTGCGTATCCCGATGATCAATGAGATACGTTCTTTGAATCTGAGTAATTCTGTAGCAATCGTACTTTATGAGGCATTGCGCCAGAATCATTTTGATCATATGCAGCTTCAGGGACAGCTTCATAATCACACATGGGAATAAACAACGGCTTATCGCTATAGAAAAAGGCAAAGTGGAGAAAGCTCTACTTTGCCTTTTCTAATGTGAAAATAAACTCTGTTCCAACACCTTCTGTGCTGATTACATTAATGTGCTGGCCATGTGCATGGATGATCTCTTTGACAATTGCCAGACCAAGACCGGTTCCTTTTTGATCCTTTCCTCTGGATCGGTCAATTTTATAAAAACGTTCCCAGATTTTCTGGAGACTTGCCTTTGGAATTCCGATTCCGTGGTCTTTCACAGAGACAAAGATCTTTCCGTTTTTTTCAGTTGTCTCAATTGTGATGGTAGAGTTATCCGGGCTGAATTTAATTGCATTGCTTAAGAGATTGTACAGTACCTGTTGAATCTGTTCCATATCCGCCTGTGCGATCAGTTCCTTACCGGATAAGATCAGTTCCAGAAGAATGTTGCGGCTGGTGCAGGATCCCTCAAATGAAGCGGCAGTTGCCTTAATGACACTGTTGATATCAAATGGCTGAATATTGAGCATACGTTTCTGAATATCCAGCTCATTCAGTGTCAGGAGACCGCGGGTAAGCTTTTCCAGTCGTTCGGCTTCGTAGGAAATGATTTTGAGGTATTTTTCCTGCATTTCTACGGGAATCGTACCATCGATCATGGC
>CAVFJK010000016.1:3799-4506 GCA_963622815.1 Ruminococcus bicirculans (ex Wegman et al. 2014) | reverse complement strand
CGAGGTGAGCGGTGAACGGAAATCATGCGAAATATTTGAGATAAACTGTCGCTGATATTCACCGTTTCGGTTTAGTTTATCAGCCATATAGTTCAGATTTTTTGCAAGATAACCGAGTTCATTTTCAGAATTGACGGGAATCTGATAGGAAAGGTTTCCGTTTGCGAATTCTGAAGCACCTTTTGTGATCTCATGAAATGGTTTACGTATACAGTGGATGTACCATACAAAAAGTACAGCAACACCGAGATAAGTGAAAATATACAGGGCCTGAATGATCCACAGCAATGTACTGCGGTTCTGATACAGATCACTCATCAGGTAATGAACTGCAACGTAACCTCTGGTGGTCATATCTTCCGTGACCGGAGCAATCGTACTGAGTCGGGATTCAGGAAAATATCCATAAAAATCCCCAATCTGATAGTAGTTGCTTCCCCATGAAGCCGGATTAAATCCTTCCAGATCGATTGGATTATCAGGGGAGATATCTTTTCGTGTACTGAGAATGATCTGACCGTTGCTGTTAATGACCCAGATGATCGTATCAGGATAATTGGCAGCAAGAGAAAGATTGCTCCGGACTTCTTCCATATTTGAAGAAGTGATGTTATGACTGACCAGATCGCTTTCGGCAATACGATGTGCAGTCTGATACATATCCGCACTGATGGATTTCTCCAGCCGGTTCTCAAGAAGGTGAGAAC
>CAVFJK010000016.1:2408-3789 GCA_963622815.1 Ruminococcus bicirculans (ex Wegman et al. 2014) | reverse complement strand
CATAAGTCACAAGAAGAAAACCAAACACACCCAGCAGGATATATGCGGTAAAAAATACCGTTGTCAGTCGTTTTTTCATTTGTTTTTGACCTCGAATTTATATCCGATTCCCCATACAGTAGAAAGACTCCACTGCGGATGATCTTTGATCTTTTCGCGCAGACGTTTAATGTGGACATCTACGGTACGGGTATCGCCGATATATTCGTATCCCCAGATATGATCCAGAAGCTGTTCTCTGGTAAATACCTGATTTGGAGATGCTGCCAGGAAATAAAGAAGCTCGAGTTCTTTTGGCGGCATATCTACCTGATGGCCCATATAAGTGACGGAATAGTTGGTCAGGTTGATCGTAAGATCCGGGAAGCTGACACATTTTTCATCCGTATTGCCGGCTGGCTGACGTACCTTAAAGCGACGCAGGACAGCACGTACACGGGCTACCAGTTCTTTTGTATCGAATGGCTTGATGATATAGTCGTCTGCACCCAGTTCGAGACCAAGGACCTTGTCAAAGGTTTCTCCTTTAGCGGAGAGCATGATGATCGGAACGTCTGAAGTATGGCGGATCTCTCTACAGACCTGATATCCGTCAATGCCCGGAAGCATAAGATCAAGAAGAATCAGATCCGGCTGAAAAGCAGCAAAATCTTTTAGTGCCTGTTCGCCGTCATTTACAATTCTGGTTTCAAAACATTCTTTTGTAAGATATAAAGAAATCAGTTCAGCAATATTGTTGTCATCATCTACGATTAAGATTTTCTGTTTTGTTACCATGGTATTCGCCTTTCTCTTATTTTTTGAATTCTACGATCGTTACACCGGCATCACCTTCACCGAATTCACCGAGACGGTAGGATGCGACATGTTTCTGACGTTTTAAGTAATTGTGTACACCTTTACGAAGTGCACCGGTTCCTTTACCATGAACGATTCGGACGGTTTTGAGATGCGCAATATAGGCATCATCCAGGTACTTGTCCAGCTCAGCAACTGCTTCATCGACGGTTTTTCCGAGAAGGTTGATCTCTGTGGAGACACTGGCTGACTTGGACATGCGGATTTTTCCGGCTCCGGTCTTGGAAAGAGAAGGAGTGGTGATCACCGGCTCATCGATCAGTTCCAGATCGGAGATGTGGACTTTTGAGCGGATGATTCCCATCTGAACAAACAGATAACCCCTGGAATCCGGACGGGTACTGATCGTACCTTTGAGATTCATACTGAGAATACGTACCGTATCGCCCAGATGGATATCCTTTGCTGTAAGCTCTTTCTTCGGTTTCTTTTTGACAGTTGGCTGAGCCATTTTCTGTTCTGTTTTATTAAGGCGTTTTCGAAGCTGCTGGCGTTCACGTTCGACGGCAGCAGTATCTACATA
>CAVFJK010000016.1:0-2398 GCA_963622815.1 Ruminococcus bicirculans (ex Wegman et al. 2014) | reverse complement strand
GCTGGAAACAGTTCCCTTCAGGTTCAGGCTGAGAACTTTTACAGTATCGCCAAGAGAAAGGTCGGATGGCTTCAGCTGCTTCTTTGGTTTCTGTTTCTGCTGTTTGGAGGACATGCCTTTTTCCGCTTTTGACATACGCTTTTTCAGATTCTGGCGTTCTTTTTCCACGGAAGCGGTATCTACATATTCATTATGGAATTTATGGAAAAGCTTCATGGTCTGGTCAGCATAATCCTTGGCATCCTGAAGAACTTTATGGGCTTCTTCGTTTGCCTGACGGATGATGCGTTCTTTCTGGACATCCAGCTTTTCCTGTTTACTTTCCAGCTGTTTCTTAAGTGTTTCAATTTCGAGTTTATACTGAGCAATTTCTGTACGCTCATTTTCAATCGTAATACGGCTCTCTTCCAGAGAAGTCAGTACATCTTCAAAAGATTCATCCTGTTCATTGATCTGCTCACGGGCTTTTTCGATGATGGATTCCGGGATTCCCAGTTTTGAGGAAATCGCGAAAGCATTACTTTTACCTGGGATGCCGATCAGCAGGCGGTAAGTCGGACTTAAGGTTTCTACATCAAATTCACAGCAGGCATTTTCTACACCGGAAGCGGAGAGTGCAAAAACTTTCAGCTCACTGTAGTGGGTAGTTGCCATCGTGCGAATGCCGCGTTCATGCAGATAGGAAAGAATGGAAATAGCCAGTGCGGCACCTTCTGTCGGATCTGTTCCGGAGCAGAGTTCATCAAACAGAACCAGGGAATGGCGGTCGGCTTTGGTCAGGAAAGAAACAATATTGGTCATATGAGAAGAGAAAGTACTCAATGACTGTTCAATACTCTGTTCATCACCGATATCAGCATAAACTTCATGGAAAAGGGCAAGTTCACTTCGATCCAGAGTCGGGATATGAAGACCGGACTGTCCCATCAGGGTGAGCAGGCCGACTGTTTTCAGGGAAACAGTTTTACCACCGGTGTTTGGACCGGTAATGACCAGAAGATCAAATTCATCACCAAGACGGATATCGATTGGAACAACTTTTTTCTTGTTGATCAGCGGATGTCGGGCCTTCTTGAGGTTAATGCGGCCTTCATCATTGAAGACAGGTTCGCTTGCATTCATTTCCATAGCGAGTGCTGCTCTTGCAAAAATAAAGTCCAATTGAACCATCAGTTCAAGATTGAGAGAAATTGATTCCTGTTCAACGGTAATCTGCTGACTGAGGTCAGCAAGGATCACTTCAATCTCTTTTTGTTCCTGAAGTTCCAGTTCACGCATATCGTTATTCAATTTGACAACAGACATTGGTTCGATAAACAAGGTGGAACCGGTAGATGACTGGTCGTGGATCATACCAGGAACCTGTCCTTTATATTCGGCCTTGACCGGGATGCAGTATCTGCCATTACGCATGGTGATGACGGAGTCCTGCAGATAGGTACGCACACCGCCGTTTACCAGGTCGGCAAGCTGTGTATGGATACGGTCGTTAGTGATCTTCATATTTCTGCGAATCTGGCGGAGTGCAGGACTTGCATCATCACTGATTTCATCGTCAGAGAGAATGCATCTGCGGATCTCGGCAGACAATGGTGTAAGCGGAGAAAGTCCGTCAAACATACTGTCCAGAGAATCTTCCGGAAGATCGTTTCGTTCTTTTCGGGAATAAGCTTTAACTCTGGCGGTATTTTCCAGAAGTCCACAGACGGCCAGAATTTCCTGAATGCCCAGAGAACTGCCGATTTCCAGTCGTTTCAGAGAACCACGGATATCTTTGACATTTCCAAAAGAAACAGAGCCCTTCTGGAAGAGTCTGGTCAGAGCATCCTTTGTCTGTACCTGCTTCAGACGGATCGTTTCCAGGTCTGTAGACGGTTCCAGATTTTTACAGAGCTGTTTACCCATGTAAGAAGAAGCTTTATCTGTAAGTTTTTATATGATTTTTGGATATTCCAATGCATTTAATGCTTTTTGATTCATAATAACTCCTCGTTGCTTAAATTGGGTTAATTTACCAGTCTCTATTCTACATGATTTTGGAATGAATGAAAAGAAAAATGTGAAATTTTGTTCATAAAAACTTCATAAAATTTTGCTAAAATATAACACGATTTATCAGGTTAGGATTTATAGGAGAATTCTTATGGTGAAACGAAATGACAAGAAACCATCTTCGGAGAATTACCCTTTCATAAAAGAAACAATTAAAGAACGTCCGTCAGACAAAAAGGCTTTGATTCGTAAATTTCTTACAGCAGCTGTCTGTGGAATGATTTTTGGCGGCTGTGCGGCAGGGACAATATCCGTGCTTCTGCCGGAAGTTGCAGAGTCGTTGGGAGAGTCTTCTGGAAAACATACAAATATTACGCTTGCACCGTCAGTTACGGCGATGCCGGAG
>CAVFJK010000015.1:4315-6896 GCA_963622815.1 Ruminococcus bicirculans (ex Wegman et al. 2014) | reverse complement strand
CAGAAGTGAAAGATATGCTGGATTATTATGATCTTTCAGAGCATTATGCAGAAGTAAAGGAATGGTATGACGGATATCGGTTTGGTAATACAGAAGTATATTGTCCATGGGACGTGATTCGCTATTGCAAGAGTTTATGTGCGGATCCGAAAGCGATACCGGAAGATTACTGGTCTAATACAAGCGGAAATGCAATGGTGCGCAGATTTATTGATAAGGCAGACACTCAGACACGCGATGAGATTGAACGGTTAATTTCCGGTGAGGAAATCGTGAAGGAAATTTACCAGGAACTGACATATAATGAATTGGATAGCAGCATTGAGAATTTATGGAGTGTACTTTTTACGACCGGTTATCTGACACAGCATGGCCGTGTCGGAGAAGATCAGTACAGGCTGGTGATTCCTAATCGGGAAATTCGGAAATTGTTTATGAAACAGATTCGGGAGTGGTTCCGTGATGTATCCAGAAAGGATGGAGAAACGCTGAACCAGTTCTGCGAGGCATTTCCGGAGCAGAATCCGGAGAAAATTGAAGAGATTTTCAGCGATTACCTGTGGAATACGATCAGTATTCGAGATACAGCGTCTTCGAAGAAAGAAAACTTTTATCATGGAATCCTTCTGGGACTTTTGGGCTATAAGTCTAACTGGTTGGTAAAATCCAATGCGGAATCAGGGATTGGTTACAGTGATATTCTCGTGGAAGTACCAAAGAACCGTACAGGAATTGTTATTGAACTGAAATACGCAGAGGATGGCAATATGGATGCCGCCTGTGAGAAAGCTCTGCAGCAGATAGAGGACAGAAATTATGCAGCAAAACTGAAAGATGATGGTATGCGAAATATCATTAAATATGGGATTGCATGTTATAAAAAGAACTGTAAGGTGGTATTACAGAAATAATCCAATAAAAAATAAGCAGGAGACTTTGTGTGATATGTGTCCCGGATTTGGGAACATATCAGGAGCCTCCTGCATTTTTTATATCTTGAGCAGATTTCTGAAATCAAACACATCTTCTTCATCCATCAATTGTTCCATTTCATTCAGGTTCGGATCGGAGTGTTCAAGCTCTCTGGAGAACTGGTAGCAGATGGAAATCATATCTTCAAATGTAAAATGGCGATCATTTTTGAGCCAGGTTCCTACGGCAAGTTCATGGATCATAAAGGTACAAATGATGGCCATTTTTACTTTGGCGAAAATCTGGTCATCGTAAACGGCACCACAGAAGTAGGTGTAGATCCAATAGAGGAGAAGTTGTTCTTCCTGAATTGACCAATCTGGGTAATAGTTTTCGAACGCGGCATAAGCATTTATAAGTTCCTCATCATTATTACAGGGACCATAAAGTGGTACCAGTGTTTTTCGAAGGTAATGATGCCAGCCTGGACGGAGAACTTCCATTTTAGGAATGACAGTTTTCCAGATCTGTTTGCAAAATGTTAAATGATTTTGAGTGTTGCCATCGTGAGCAGCCGATTCTGGAACAGAAGAACTTGAAAAATCTGAAACACCTTCCGCCCATCTTTGCACCTTCTCAAGGAATTTTTCTCCAAACCCTGCTTTTTCATGGCGACTGCGAATATCTTCCCACTGAAACAGCTCATTTTTATCCAGACTCAGCTGGAAATCGTGTGCGCATGCCAGAAGCTTCTGTTGGCGTAATCTGACAGGTACAGACCGGTCCTGAATAACAGAAAAAAGATAATCTCTGGTATCCATCAGAGCTGTAAAGAGAAGATAATCAAAATCATCATAAGTTTCTTCCGGCACCGGAACTTCTCTGGTAATGAAGGTGATTTTTTCTTTATGAGAAAGAAAAATGCGTGCAGCTTCCGGGCAGGAGAGGGACAGAGAATATTCCCTCAGTCCCTCGAATTCTTCAATATGCCGTGGATATTTCCGACAGGTGTCGCATAACATGTCCTTGCCTGCTTCGCTGTAGATATCGCAGAGATTTTCTTCGTTCAGGAATGCACAGCGTCGGCCGTACTGACGAAAAGACTGCTCCTTCCAATCGATATCATTATGAAGTCTGTTTCGAAAAGCTCCATTGAATTTATGATATTTCTGAAGGCTCTTTTCATCAATCATGATCTGCCATCCTGCACAGCAGGTATCCGGACAGGTGCCTGCAATGCAGGAGAATTCTCTATAAAAGGTAGGACGTGTTATCTGCATTTGTGTGTTCTCCTTAATTCTTAACTTCTGTTTTAGCTTTCTTTAACGATTCCCTTATTTTTCTTACGGGTGACATTCGTTATGCGGTTACTTTTTACAGTATATTTCTTGCTCTGGCGGATCAGGACACCACAGCCATAGCGTTTCTTCGGATCGTATACTTTCTGACGTTTTCCGGTATATCTGCGGACCTGACTGATGCGGTTACTTCTTACAACAACATTGCGGGTCTGCATGATCAGAATACCGGTCTGCTTACAGTTCTGGATCGTGTTGCCGTAGATGGTAGTGTTTTTCCAGTTCTGTCCATAGATGCCCTCGCCGATACAGTTGCGGATGACGTTATTCTTAACCGTGATGTAAGTGTAAGGATCTTTTTCTGCACCTTT
>CAVFJK010000015.1:2717-4305 GCA_963622815.1 Ruminococcus bicirculans (ex Wegman et al. 2014) | reverse complement strand
TTGTGGCAGCCTTTGCCGTTATACATGCTGGCTTTTGTGTTATATCCCGGAATTGCGGACTTTGTGGCAATGTCAAGCTGTAAAGCCTCTTTCGGCTGGACATTATATGGATTTTTTGCGGTATCCAGATTATTTCCGGTAAGTGTACAGCCTGTCATGGTGAAACCGTTGATATCGGCAACTTCTATGATGTGTCCGATACGTTTTACATTGACAATTACATTCTTTAACATCAGATTTGTGACGCCGGTAAAACGGATGCAGGTGCTGTCACCGGTATAAGTCTGGGAAAGTGTAGACCAGGTGCCGCCTTCTACAATGATATTTTCAGTTTTGTGGCTCATATTTCCACGGAAAATACTTTTTCGGCTGCCAGTGGTATTGATCGTGGTACCTACTGCATATACATAAGTATTACTTGGAATGGTGTATGCATGTCCCTGAGTAAAAGTTCCTTTTGGAAGGATGATCTTGTACTGAACGGAATTGCTGGCACCGTATTCAGCCTCTTCCAGAGCATTGTAGAATTCTCTGTCAAAATTATCGGCGGAGACATAGATGGTTTTAACCTGGCTGTAATTTGGAAACTGAGCACCTTTGTTTCGGGTGTTTCCGGTAGCAGCAAAAACATTTGCACTGAAAGCCATAAGGTACAGAGCCAGGACAGCACAGATGACAGGCAGCAGCCGGTGGAGTGTTGAATTTTTCTTTTTCATATTGCGAGTTCTCCCTTCAAATTATTTACTTCTTATTACTTGTGATTTATTTTATTGTAATTTGCAGAATGGGTGGTTGTCAACTATTTCCAGCAGAATTAGCTTTTGCCTTTACGGTGCAATCGATTCATGATATGATAGGCATCGAAAAGAAAAATGATAGAGTAGAGACAGAATCATAAATGAAAGGAGTTCTTTATGGAACAGTATATAAACAATGCGCCATTGATGCTGGTAGTTGTGTTTTTGCTTGTCGGATTTGTGTTTCTGATTAAAGGTGCGGACTTTTTTGTAGAGGGAAGTTCCAGCATTGCAAAGAAACTGAAAGTTCCATCGATTATTATTGGACTGACGATCGTGGCAATGGGAACCTCTCTTCCGGAAATGGCCGTCAGTGTGACCGCATCTCTGGTACACAACAATGAGCTGGCAGTCAGCAACGTGGTTGGTTCGAATATTTTTAATCTGATGTTTGTAATTGGTGTGTGTGCAATCCTTACACCGGTGCTGGTACAGAGAGAAACTATTGTGAGAGATATCCCTTTTTCAGTTCTCTGTGCACTGCTTCTTCTGGGACTTGGTTATCTTGCATGGGGCGATACACATGGGATGACTCTTGGACATCTGGATGGAGCGATTTTCCTGGGAGCTTTTGCAGGATATGTTTTGTATATGATCCGAACTGCATTGAAGGCAAGAGCAGAAGGTAAAAAAATAGAAATTGAAGGCATAGAAGAACTCGAGGATGGAGAGATGAAGCTTCTTTCTTATCCGAAAAGTATCGTATGCATCATTGGCGGAGCGGCAGCCATTGCGTTTGGCGGAGATCTGACAGTTGATGCGGCAAGCCGGATTGCGATAGATCTTGGAAT
>CAVFJK010000015.1:0-2675 GCA_963622815.1 Ruminococcus bicirculans (ex Wegman et al. 2014) | reverse complement strand
CAATCAGCCCGCTATCTCTGATCAGCGAAAATGTGATCGATATTCTGGTATTGATCATCTTTTCAATTGCAGTCTGGGCATTTGCGAGAAGTGAAAAGAAGATTACCAGACGGGAAGGTATCGTTATGGTGCTGATGTATCTGATCTACAGTGCATATATTATCATGAGATAGAATGTTGAATTCCAGCATGTTTTGTGTTATGATAGACGCAAATTTTGGTTTTTATAAAATTATGCTTATTTTTTACATTATTATAGTTGTCTGCGTATAACATGCGGCAGGTCGAAGAGAAGAGGAGAAATATTTATGTGTGGAATAGTTGGTTTTACAGGATGCCATCAGGCAGCGCCGATCCTTCTGGATGGTCTTTCTAAGTTGGAATATCGTGGATATGATTCCGCGGGTATTGCGATTCGCGACGGTGAGGACGAGACAGAAGTCATTAAAGCGAAAGGACGTCTGAAAGTTCTGGCTGAAAAGACAAATGGTGGAGAATCTGTTCCGGGTACCTGCGGTATTGGACATACCAGATGGGCAACTCACGGAGAACCGTCTGAGAACAATGCGCATCCGCATGTAAGTGATGATGGAAATGTTGTTGCAGTTCATAACGGTATCATCGAGAACTATCAGGAACTGAAAGATAAACTTCTTCGTAAAGGTTATGCTTTTTATTCAGATACAGATACAGAAGTTGCTGTTAAACTGGTAGATTACTATTATAAAAAATATGAGGGAACTCCGGTTGATGCAATTAACCATGCGATGGTTCGTATCCGTGGTTCTTATGCACTTGCGATCATGTTTAAAGATTATCCGGAAGAAATTTATGTAGCCCGTAAAGACACCCCGATGATCCTTGGCGTGTCTGATGGAGAATCTTATATTGCATCTGACGTTCCGGCTATCCTGAAATACACAAGAAACGTATATTATATCGGTAACCTGGAAATGGCACGCGTTCGTAAAGGTGAGATCACTTTCTACAACCTGGACGGCGAAGAAATCCAGAAACAGATGAAAACGATTGAGTGGGATGCAGAAGCAGCAGAAAAAGCTGGTTTTGAGCATTTTATGATGAAAGAGATCCATGAGCAGCCGAAGGCAGTTCAGGATACTCTGAATTCTGTTATAAAAGACGGACAGATCGATCTTTCTGAAATCGGACTTACAGACGAAAACATTCAGGACATTGATCAGATCTACATCATTGCTTGTGGTTCTGCATATCATGTAGGAATGGCTGCACAGTATGTGTTTGAGGATATGGTTCGCGTTCCGGTCCGTGTCGAGCTGGCATCCGAATTCCGTTACAGAAATCCGATCCTGAATCCAAAAGCACTGGCAATCATCATCAGTCAGTCCGGTGAGACAGCAGACAGCCTTGCTGCTTTAAGACTCTGTAAAGAAAATAATATCCGTACACTTGGCATTGTTAATGTTGTTGGTTCTTCTATTGCACGTGAAGCAGATAATGTGTTCTATACACTGGCAGGTCCGGAAATCTCCGTTGCAACAACAAAAGCATACAGCACACAGCTGATTGCATCCTATGCGTTGGCTATCCAGTTTGCAAAAGTAAAAGGTACGATTTCCGAGGAACAGTATGTGGCATACATCAAAGAACTTGGAACTCTGCCGGATAAGATTCAGAGAATTATTGATGACAAAGAGCGCCTTCAGTGGTTTGCATCCAAACAGGCAAACGCCAAAGACGTATTCTTCATCGGTCGAGGCATTGACTATGCAATTTGTCTGGAAGGCAGCCTGAAGATGAAAGAAATCAGCTACATCCATTCCGAGGCATATGCGGCAGGCGAGCTGAAACATGGAACAATCTCCCTGATCGAAGACGGTACACTGGTAATCGGCGTTCTCACCCAGCCGTCCCTGTATGAAAAGACAGTCAGCAACATGGTAGAGTGCAAGAGCCGTGGTGCTTACCTGATGGGGCTGACCACATTCGGAAACTACAACATTGAGGATACCGCAGACTTTACCGTATACATCCCGAAGACAGACCCGCATTTTGCAACATCCCTTGCAGTCATTCCGCTGCAGCTCCTGGGATACTACGTGAGCGTTGCAAAAGGTCTTGATGTAGATAAGCCGAGAAACCTTGCGAAGAGCGTAACGGTTGAATAAAGAAAATGGACACCACTCTGATGACTATAAATGGTCTGAAGGGTGGTGTTTTTGTATATCTGTGTCGAAATAATATGTTGGATTTTTGAAAGGATATATAGTAAGATATAAGAAATGATTTGACTTAGTGGGTACTATCCAGGAGGAAATAAATATATATGGAATTTTCAATCAGGGGAATTGGTATTATAAAAGAAGCAGATATAAAAATGGACGGTCTGACCGTAATTGCTGGAAGTAATAATTCAGGAAAGACAACAGTCGGCAGAGCTCTGTATGCTGTTACAAGTGCGGTAGAGGATTTAACTGAAAAACAGCAACAAGATCAGGCTATGGCTGTTTTTTACCGATTAAGGAAGATAGTAGAACCATTTGATGGATGGTTGAGTAGAAGTAGATATTTATCGCGGGAAGAAGTGATTTCTGATGATTTAATAAGTGAAGTTATTGGAATTAATCATATATTTAATCCGGAAAAACGGGATTATTATATGGATTTACTTTTTAGATTATGTGAAAGCATGGAAA
>CAVFJK010000014.1:0-3174 GCA_963622815.1 Ruminococcus bicirculans (ex Wegman et al. 2014) | reverse complement strand
TTATAGTTCCTTGCATGATCGCTGTGACATTATTTCCTTATATATTATGTGAGGGAATTTTAAAGAAAAAGTGGTATCTGCTGAGACGTTACGTGATCGTATTGCTTCCATCGGTATTCTGGATGCTGATCAGTAATCTGATATAGAATCGGACAGAAGGAGGAAGAATTGTTGGTAAATTTAAATGAGACGATACAATTTCTGCTACAGTCTTTTAAGACTTATACAGGAAATAATCTGATCTGGCTTCTTTATCCTGTGGCGCTTGTCCTGATCTGGTTCCTTGGAAAAAAAGAAGACCGCAAGTTATTTATTGGAGTTCTTGTGACAGAATGTCTTACGATCTTCAATCCGTTTATTGTTAAGATCCTTTTGGATGTATTTGGATTTGGAAGCCGGTTTGTCAGATTCCTCTGGATTCTGGTATTCTTTATCACAATCGCGTATGCGCTGACGTTACTGATCTTTGCGTCAGGAAAAATCTGGGTGAGGATTGTGACCGGTGTAATCTGCGCTGCACTGATCGTGGCAGTTGGAATTCCGGTTTTTAAAGGAGCAGAGGGCTTTCCGTATACGAAGGCAACCAACGAATATTTTATAGATCAGGAAATTCTGGATCTTTCTAATATTATACACAGCGAAGGGCTTGAACAGCCGAGAATACTGAGTGATGGCCTGCTGCTTCTTTACAGACAGTATGATCCGGATGTGGAATCTTATGTGAGCCGCCGTATCCTTCAGAAGATTGAGAAGTCTTCAGAAGAAAAATTTATGAAGAAAAAGAAGATTAAAGACTGGATGAAGAAGATCATCGCGGTTTATTACTATCATGATTATGAGCTTGAAGCGGAGGAGTTTCAGCATCTGGCAGAGATCAGTAAGATCGATTATATCATTTCAACCTCGCAGGAACTGGATGAATATCTGGCAGGCACAACGATGAATGTGATCGGACAGACAGGAAACTGCCGTGTCTGGAAAGTCGTATAGATAAAAATGGCTGAACAGGACTGTTTGAGAAGACAGATTTAAATTCTGAATAAACAGTTAAAAAAGTTGGAATAATTCAAAAACTTTACAAATACTCAAATATGTGCTATATTATAAAAAGCTTTAGGAAAAGCTTGCACCTGTAGCTCAGTGGATAGAGCAGTGGTTTCCGGTACCATGTGCGGGGGTTCGATTCCCTTCAGGTGTGTTGCACGAGGTAATGGGTCTGCCTCAGTGCGCTGTAAGTTACTGGGAACGTAGTGAACAGTAATAGTTAAGGAGGACAAGAACTTGGATAATTTCAGGGAATGGTTATCAGATAACCTTCGCTATATTATGCTTGGCGGAGCGATTTTGATAATCGTAGCTGTATTGTTCTTTGGCATACGTGCCTGTGTCGGAAGTGGAAAGGGGACTTCAGACGGAGAACAGACTACAGCACAGGACAACAGCCAGGGAAATGATCCTTCTTCTCCGGAAGATGATGGGGAGACAAACGACGGGAAGAAAGAAGAAGACACGAATCCCTTGGAGGATGGCAGTGAAGAAGTTACTGCACTTATGAACAGCTACTACAAGGCTTTAGGGGAAAAAGATATTACAACGTTAAGAACGCTGGTAAGTAATCTGACACCTTCTGATGAATCCAGAATTACAAATGCAAAGGACTATATCGAAGGATATCAGGTCAGCAAAGTTTATATGAAGAAGGGACTGGATGACAATTCGTATGTTGTTTATACGAAGGGAAGTTTCATCTGTAAGGGTATTGATACACCGGCACCTTCTCTTTGGAGTTCTTATGTTGTAAAAGACAGTGATGGTACCTATAGAATATTAGGGGACCTGGAACAGAACACAACCGTTTCCGATTATATGGATTCGCTGAAATCTGATGAAGATGTAAAGGAGCTTACAGCGGAGGTGCAGGCGGACTACGAGCAGGCACAGAAGGATGATCCCGCTCTTGCGCAGTTCCTTGACGGACTGGGTGAAGAAGCTGATAATTCTTCTGAAACAAGCGCAGACGGCACAATGCTGACAGTTACAGAAGGGTGTAATGTCAGAGCTGAAGCAAGCAGCGACAGTGAGATCATAGGCGGTCTTGATGAAGGGGATCAGATTCAGAAACTGGGTCAGGAAGGTGACTGGATTCAGATTGAATACGATGGTCAGACTGGATATGTATACAGTGGACTGCTGCAGTAAGATATTTAAGCAAACAAAAAGACACAGGATCATATCAAAATGTATCCCGTGTCTTTTTTTGACTTATTTTTTCAGTGAACCATCGGACTGAAGTTCATAGGTTTCACCATCTACAGTGATCGTTCCGGTCTGCATGATGCCATCCATATCCATGTAATAGCGTTTGCTGTTGTCATCGACCCATCCGGTCTGCATGATACCGTCTTTATCAAAAAAGTAATGTTTACCGTCTGTATCGATCAGCCATCCTGTATAAGGACTGCCGTCTACCATAAACATCCAGTTGCTGCCGCTTGAAGTCCAGACTCCGTTGCTTGCCTGTGGAGATGGAGTTTCCTGTGCAGCCTGTGTGGCTGATGTAGTCGGTGCGACCGAAGGCTTAGCCGTTACGGACGGTGCAGCAGAGATGCCGGCGGTTGCCTTTGGTTTCTGCGTGATCACAGGTGTCGGTGTGGACTGTGCTTTCTTTATTACAGAAGTGTGTCTGGATGGAATTTTGTATTTTGGATCGAAAGTGGTTCGATGGAATAAAAATCCGGCAGACAGACACAATAAAATCGCGATCAGAAGCAACAGAGGATTAAGTTGTCGTTTATTATCAGACATGTTTTCCCTCCTTTAGTCAGTTGCAATGTCTTTTTTATTCAAACAGTAACTTCATCATACAATATGTGGTAAAAAAAAACAAGCTCTCGGTTGCGGACAAAAAGAAAAAACTATATAATGGAATAATGGACGAAAAAAAGATGACAGCAGATAAAAATGCTATAAGAATAAATAAATATCTGAGTGCCGCAGGGGTATGTTCCAGAAGAGATGCTGACCAGCTGACAGAAGCAGGTCGTATCACCGTTAATGGGAAGGTGATCGGAACCGGAGAGAGAATTCCGTCCGATGCAGTTGTCTGCCTGGATGGCGTGCCGGTGAAAACTGAGACCAGACAGGTCCTTCTGCTTTTTTATAAACCTCGCGGAG
>CAVFJK010000013.1:9964-20457 GCA_963622815.1 Ruminococcus bicirculans (ex Wegman et al. 2014) | reverse complement strand
TATAGATTCTGATCTCTCTCAGAAAAAAATCGGTGAAATTCTTCATATCAGCCAGCGTTCTTATTCACATTATGAAACCGGGTCTCGTAACATTCCGATCGAAATGCTGATCCGCCTGGCTGACTACTATGATACTACCATTGATTATCTGGTTGGAAGGACCGACAAAAAAGATCCAATTAAATAATTCCATTACTCAAAAAGAGGAAACCATCATCATCTGACGGTTTCCTCTTTTTATACTGTAAGACAGATCAGTTTCCCTGACTCGCTTTCTGCTCTTCCCACTCTGCGATCTTTGAGATATTTGCAAGCTCATATTCATTAAAAATAGAGCTCTGTTCTGCATCAAAAGTATCCGGATCGATTGTTCCCTGATACCATGACTTGCTGTTAAAATAATCTGCAATATAATCTGTTACAAACTGACGTCCATGGCGTGCATAGATTTCATTCTTTGCAAGTTCCAGCTGTTCAGAACTGTACACTGAGATCTCCTCATCTGCCAGATAACGGCTGCTGCTCTCCGGGAAGAAATACTCCCCTGTCTCGGCAGTATTCTGTGTCTGTTCCTCCGGAACCGGTGTTGCTGTCGGATCCGGTGTAGATAACTGTACCTGTGTCCGGCTCATGATACAGCTCACATTCGGATAGACCGATGATACCGGCTCTGCTGTAGATACACGCAGATATAACTGTCCATTATCAAACGTCAGATTTCCGGATGCTGTATTTCCGGCTGTATCAGAAAAAGAAAATGCTGCTGCCGTTCCGGCTACTTCTGCTGTCACATCCGCTGAAACAGATTGTGTCTGTCCCGCATCTGTCTGATAAAAGCTGAAAGACACGCTGTCCTGACTGATATTATAGATATTGATCGTTACCAGACCGTCTTTACTGTACCAGTAATCCCAGAAATCATCCGGATTAAACGTTACCATTTCTTTTGGAAGCGGTGTCGGCGTTGCTGTCGGTCTCGGTGTCGGACTCGGAGAAGGTGTCACCGGAACTTCTGTCGGTGCCACGGTCGGCAGGCTTTCCAGTGCTGCCATCGCCTCTTTTTTCTTTTGTGCTTCTCTCTCACTTTTCTGGAACCCGGCCAGAAGAAGTGCTGCCGCGCTGAACATGATAAAGATTGATATCAGGATCACCAGCAGTACCTTAAGCCTGTTTTTTCTTCTCATTCGATCACCTCTGTTATTACTTTTGTATTTCGGATTACCTGTAACCGGCAATTACTTTTTCTCTTTGATAACACCTTTCCGATACGCGTCTAGCAGCTGCATCAGCTCACCGATACGTTCTTTCAGTGCTTTTCCTGTATCTGTGTCTCCAACCAGGCGACGCTTGGATGTGTAATGTACAGATACCCTGTTGGATACAATATCACTTTCTTTTGAGACTGCATCTTCCTTAGACGTAAAAGGCTCATGCGCCGTCAGGACCAGTCCATAGGAGTTATAGATCAGTGTATATCCGGCTATTCCGGTCACCTTCTGATATGCTTTACAGAATCCACCGTCAATAACGATCACTTTACCGTTACATTTTACCGGACTTTCGCCATCTCCCTGATGTACCGGAACATGACCATTGATAATATGACCGGTCTCCGGATCCAGTCCAAACTCCCGGAGCATGCCATCTACCACTTCTTCGTTTTCCAGCAGATGATAATATGCGCCCTTGGTCTCTTTATGCGTTTCCTTATCTGCAATAAAATATCTCTCAAATGTAGTCATTTTATCTTTGCCAAATAACGGAGAGGATGGGCTCGCCCAGATAAACCACAGAATATCTCTGCCTTTTCGCTGTTCTTCCCTGTCCACCGCATAAAACGCTCTTCTTACATAAGCTTCCAGCACATCATACAGTTCGCGTCCCTTATAAGTCTTCCCATAAATCTGGATTTCTTTCAGACTTCCGTCTTCATTCAGCGGAATGCAGCCATGGAACAGCAGATTTCCATTATAGATCTTATAAAGGCCGCCTTTATCAAGGAGAAGACGCATATGATTCTGCAGCTTCTCACAGTTACGGAATGCAGTTTCCAGCCGCTCTATGACATCCAGTTCTCCCGGTGTCAGTTCATACGGATGTTTCCAGTTGATCGTCGGGAAATCCGTATCCAGTAAAGGATATTCTTTTCCGTTCGGCAGGGTAACCGTTCCCTTCTCCGGATTGATCCGATGGAGCAGGCATCTGTCTTCCATGTGGAATTCTTTATGTCTTCTTAAGAGCTGACCTTCCAGCTTAAACTGAATGATTGCGATTGCCTTATGCATCTTCTGTCCAAGCTCTTTTTCCAGTGCGTTATAATTCGAAGTTCCCTTCATCTCAAAAGCCGTACACGGATCATCTTTATATACTTCCATTGCAAAAGTCGCCAGCGGAAGCATATTGATTCCATAACCGTCTTCCAGAATATCCAGATTACCATAGCGGATACTGTTTCGAAGAACCGTCGCTATGCAGGCTCTCTGTCCTACTGCTGCACCCATCCATACCACATCATGGTTTCCCCACTGAATATCCAGGGAATGGTACTGCATCAGACGGTCCATAATAAAATGAGGTCCCGGACCACGGTCAAAAATGTCTCCCAGAATATGAAGATGATCTACAACCAGTCTCTGGATCAGTTCTGCAAGAGCAATGATAAAGTTCTCTGCACGCCCGATCTGAATGATCGTATTTACGATAGAGTCATAGTAGGCTTCTTTATCCAGAACCTCTGCCTTCTCTGTGATCAGTTCCTCGATCACATAAGCATAATCCGCCGGAAGTGCTTTACGCACTTTTGACCTGGTATATTTTGATGCAGTTGTCTTGCAGACCTCGATCAGACGATACAGCGTGATCTTATACCAGTTCTCCATATCCTCTTCTGTCTTCTTGACCAGCTGCATCTTTTCCTTCGGATAATAGATCAGCGTAGCCAGCGCTCTTTTATCGCTGTTACTCAACGTATGACCAAATACATCATCAATCTTTTTACGAACAGCACCTGATCCGTTACGGAGCACATGAGAAAACGCCTCATACTCTCCATGCAAATCCGACATAAAATGTTCAGTTCCCTTTGGAAGATTTAAAATTGACTGCAGGTTGATGATCTCCGTGGATGCTTTTCCGATCGTTGGATATAACTCTGCAAGTCTCTGTAAATACCGTAACTCCTCTTTTTTCATAATCGTCTCCTTTTTGCTATGGTAGCACAACCGGAAATCTCCCCGGTAATCCCTGTTTTTCCTTTAAAAAGCTCTACTTTCTCATGCAATTACACCATCAAATAATGAGAACTGGTTGGACTGTGGGATATCTCCGAAGATTCCCAGATCATCCATCAGATCAATGACTGTCTTACTTACTTTCGTCCTGTCACGGAAATCATCTTTTGACAGGAATTTTCCCTGTTTTGCTGCATCTACGACTGCCTCGGCAGCCTTATCGCCCATTCCGTCAATACAGTTCAGTGCCGGCATCAGTTTTCCGTCAATGATCTGGAAACGGTTTGCCTTTGCACGATACAGATCGATCGGCATAAATTCCAGGCCTCGTGCATACATCTCCTGCACGATTCTCATATCTTTGATTGTATCCTGCTCTTTCTTGGACGCCGCATCTCCTTTTTTACGGAGCTCAGCAAGATAAAAGTCCAGCCTGTCACGTCCCATACACATCGTCTCGTAAGAAAACGCCGTGGCACGGATACTGAAAAATGCAGCATAATACGCCAAAGGTTTAAAAACTTTAAACCATGCAATACGCCATGCCATCATAACATATGCCGCCGCATGGGCTTTCGGGAACATGTATTTGATCTTTTTACAGGACCAGATATACCATTCCGGAACATTATGCTCACGCATGGTAGCTTCCCATTCTTCACGAAGCCCCTTACCTTTACGAACAGCCTCCATGATCGTAAAGGCAAGACTGCTCTCTACTCCCATACTGATCAGATAGATCATAATATCATCTCGTGTACAGATCGCCGTAGAAATCGTCGCTTTTCCTTCTTCGATCAAAGTCTGCGCATTTCCAAGCCATACATCAGTACCATGAGACAGACCGGCAATACGAACCAGGTCAGAAAAATATTTTGGCTTTGTATCGATAAGCATCTGCATGGCAAAATCCGTTCCAAACTCCGGTACACCCAGGCATCCGAGTTTACATCCTCCGATATCCTCCGGTTTGATTCCCAATGCATCCGTACTTGCAAACAGAGACATGACCTCTTTGCTGTCCAGAGGGACATCACGGGCGCTTAAACCTGTCAGGTCCTCCAGCATACGGATCATTGTCGGATCATCATGTCCGAGAATATCAAGTTTCAGAAGGTTTCCATCGATGGAATGGTAATCAAAATGCGTTGTAATGATATCACTGTTTTCATCATTCGCCGGATGCTGCACCGGTGTGAATTTTTCAATTTCTACCCCAACCGGAAGAACAATGATTCCTCCAGGGTGCTGACCGGTTGTCCGTCGGATACCGGTACAACCCTGTACGATACGGTTGATCTCACAGTAACGTTTATGCTGTCCGCGCTCCTCATAATAGTTCTTTACGTAACCGAACGCAGTCTTTTCTGCAAGAGTACCAATTGTTCCGGCTTTAAATGTCTGGCCTTTTCCGAAGATAACCTCCGTATAACGATGCGCATTCGCCTGATATTCACCGGAGAAGTTAAGGTCGATATCAGGCTCTTTATCTCCTTTAAATCCAAGGAACGTTTCAAACGGAATATCAAATCCCTCTTTATTCATCTTTGCCCCACACTTCGGGCATACTTTATCCGGCATATCGCATCCGGCCTACCACCGAATTTTTTAACTTCCGGCGAATCAAAATCACTGTATTTACATTCCGGACACAGATAATGCGGTGGCAGCGGATTTACCTCTGTGATACCGGACATAGTCGCCGCAAGTGAGGAACCGACAGATCCTCGGGAACCAACCAGATATCCGTCCTCGTTTGATTTCCATACCAGTTTCTGTGCAATGATATACATAACGGCATATCCGTTTGAAATAATAGAATGAAGTTCCTTATTCAGTCGGTCCTCAACGATTTTCGGAAGTTCATCCCCGTACATCTCATGTGCACGGTTAAAACAGATATCCTTTAAATCCTGATCAGAGTTCTCAATGACCGGTGGGAATTTATCCGGATGGATCGGTGAGATCTTTTCGATCATATCCGCAATCTTATTTGTATTCGTAATAACAACCTCTTCGGCTTTTTCACTTCCCAGATAAGAAAATTCTTCCAGCATTTCTTCCGTTGTACGCAGATACAGAGGAGCCTGATTATCCGCATCCGAGAAGCCGTTTCCAGCCATGATGATCCGTCGGTAGATTTCATCCTGCGGATCCATAAAATGCACGTCACAGGTAGCAACGACCGGCTTTTTGAACTGATCTCCAAGTTTCACGATTTTTTTGTTCAATTCAATCAGATCTTCATTCGATTTCACACGGTCATTCTTCTCATCCGCGATCATAAATGCATTGTTTCCAAGCGGCTGAATTTCCAGATAATCATAGAAATTGACCAGTCTGGCAATCTCCGGCTCCGGTGCATTTCGAAGCAGTGCCTGATACAGTTCTCCGGCCTCACACGCACTTCCGATCAGAAGTCCATCCCTGAGTTCCAGAAAAAGACTCTTCGGCACTCGCGGACGACGTCTGTAATATTTCAGATGAGACTGACTGACCAGTTTATAAAGATTCACACGGCCGGTCTCATTTCTTGCAAGAATGATTGCATGGTATGTCGGCAGCTTTTTGATCGTATTTACAGATACATTTCCCTGCTGGTTTAATGTATCCATATCAAAAATATCACGTTCCTTCAGCATTTCTACGAAACGCACAAAAATCTCCGCAGTACATGCCGCATCGTCGACTGCTCTGTGATGATGATCCAGCGATACCCCGACCGCCTTTGCAACGGTATCCAGTTTAAATCGGTTCAGTGCCGGCAGAAGGAAACGCGCCATACCGACCGTATCCACGTATGTATACTCCTGCGGCAGTCCCTGTCTTTTACAATTCTCTATGATAAAGCTCATATCAAAGTCCGCATTATGGGCCACCATGACCGCGCCCTCACAGAACTCAAGGAACTGCGGAAGGATCGTCTCAATTTCCGGTGCATCCATAACCATGGAATCATTGATACTGGTCAGCTGTTCAATTCTGTATGGAATCGGTACTTTCGGGTTAACAAAAGTTGAAAAACGATCCGTGATCACACCATTTTCCACTCTTACAGCACCAATCTCGATGATCTGGCAGGTCAATGGAGAGAATCCCGTTGTCTCGATATCAAATACAACAAATTTTCCATCAATCGACTGTCCCTGGCTGTTCGTAACAATGCCCTTCATATCATCAACAAGGTATGCTTCCATGCCATACAGGACTTTAAAATCGGAATCTTTCGGAACACAGCCTCCCCATGCATCAAAGCAGTGGTTTGCCTCCGGGAAAGCCTGTACGACGCCATGATCGGTGATTGCAATTGCTTTATGTCCCCATTCATACGCACGCTTTACCAGATCTTTTGCATTAGAAACACCGTCCATATCGCTCATCTTTGTATGGCAGTGCAGTTCCACACGTTTCTGTGGACTGGTATCCATTCTGGTGCTTCGGAAATCTGCAATCTTCTTGATACCGGAAATCGATCCGATCGTCAGTTCACTGTCAAATCGGTCAATCGTTGTTACGCCTTTAAACTTCAGAAAAGCGCCTTTTTTGATAGATTCCTTAATTTCCGGCACCTGCTCATTACGCAGGAACATTTTTATCACAATGGAATCCGTAAAATCCGTCACAGGAAAGATCAGAATTGTCTTTTCATTACGGATCTCACGTGCTTCCACGTCCATGACCTGACCTCGAATGATGACTTCTCCCATCTCACCGGTAATGGATTCCAGATCAATGGTATCTCCCTCGAAATCTCTTCCGTAAACAACGTCCGGATTGCTGTCTCTGCGGAAGCCGCCATGAAAATCACCGCGCTGGCCTTTTTTCTCAAATGTTTTTGATTTCTGTTCCGGTTTTCCGCTCTTGGTTTCTGTCTTTTTACTGTCCTTTGTTTCTGCAGACACAGTTTCTTCTGTTTTTTCTTCCTGCTCTGTTTCCGGTGTCAATTTTGCATGTTTCAGCACATTGGCTACTTCCTGACGGATCTGTAAAGCCGCATTTTTGCGGTACTTACTTTCTTCCGCCTCTACAAACTGCAGGTTGATCTTCAGATTCATGCCACATCGTTCACAGAAAACCTTCTCCAGATATTCTACAAGAATTCCACTCTTCTCTCTGGCAATCACAGAGTCCGGCAGAGTCAGATCCATCTGGTCTTCTGACGGAAAAACAATCTGCGCGCGTTTGAACAGATTGTACTCCAGCATGTTAAAGTTTTTCAGTTCCACTTCCATGCTGGACCGGTAAACTTCAAGAAAATTCGCCGGCGAATACTGTCTGGAAAGATGAAAGCGTTCAATCACCGTTACCTGCATTTCAAGTCCTGAAAAACACTGTCTTTCAATCTGGTCTTCCAGTGCCATGATATACTTCTTATGGATCCAGCGTTCACTGTGGATATAGACCCACAGTCTCGTCTTTGCCGGATTGCATGAAACTCTTGAAACAGTTACCATCTCCAGCCATTCATGCAGCTGGTCTTTTACTTTTAAATTGGAAAATACATCGAAAAATTCTTTTTCCACGTTTTATGCCTCTTTCTTATCCTTCCCAGTGAAGCAGTTCCTCTCTCAGCGTATCAAGAAGCTGGTCTTCCGGCACTTTTTTCACGATCTCACCTTTTTTGATCAAAAGGCCGACGCCAACACCACCGGCAATTCCGATATCTGCCTCTTTTGCCTCACCAGGTCCATTTACCACGCATCCCATAACAGCAACTTTAATGTCCAGAGGAATATCCTGTACCATTGCCTCTACTTTATTGGCAAGTCCGATCAGATCAATGCGTGTACGTCCACAGGTCGGACATGAAACAACTTCCACACCGCCTTTACGCAGTCCCAATGTCTTAAGAATACGTTTTGCGGATTTGATTTCTTCCAGTGGTGCACCGGTCAGAGAAACACGGATCGTATCTCCGATTCCCTGAGAAAGAATAATCCCAAGTCCTACTGCTGATTTAATATTTCCAGAATACAGAGTTCCCGCCTCTGTAATACCAACGTGGAGCGGATGATCCGTCTTTTCTGCAATCAGCTCATGTGCCTTCGCGCACATCATAACATCTGAAGATTTAATGCTGATCACCAGATTATCATATCCCATCTCTTCAATGATACGAACTTTATCCAGTGCGCTTTCAACAAGTCCCTCTGCCGTTACGCCATGATATTTTTCTACCAGGTCTTTCTCAAGAGAACCACTGTTTACTCCTACTCGGATAGGAATATTTCGCTCTTTTGCAACATCCACAACTGCCTGGATGCGGTCCGTACTTCCGATGTTTCCTGGATTGATACGAATCTTATCTGCACCGTTTTCCATTGCGGCAATTGCCAGTCGATAATCAAAATGAATATCTGCAACAAGCGGAATATGAATCTGTTTCTTAATCTCTTTCAGTGCCTCAGCCGCTTCCATCGTCGGAACCGCACAGCGGATAATGTCACATCCGGCCGCTTCCAGCTCCAGAATCTGGCGAACAGTCGCTTCCACATCTTCTGTTTTTGTATTTGTCATAGACTGAATCAGAATCGGGGTTCCGCCGCCAATCTTTTTATTTCCTATCTGTACAATTTTTGTATGATCACGATACATACTCAACTCTCCTTTTAGCGAAAAAGCGGAGCTGTTGTTTCCGAACAGCCCCATCTTGGTTATATTCAGTGCTGAATTTCAAGCAGTTTTGCTTTCAGATCATTTTCCATTCTGACCATTTCAGCTTCTGCTGCCTGTCGTTTCTCTCTTCCTTCTTTCTGGATCTTCATCACATCATCCAGAGTCTGGATCAGATCTGCATTTGTCTTCTGCAAAGTTTCCAGATCTACAATACCGCGTTCGGATTCTTTTGCGGTCTCTACAGATGCCATATGCAGCTTTTCAGCATTTTTACGAAGCAGTTCATTTGTCAGATCCGATACCTGGTGCTGGGCCTGCGCAGCCTCTGTAGAATGTGCGATTCCAAGTGCCAGAACCATCTGACTTTTCCAAAGTGGAATCGTGTTGACCAGTGTTGTCTGGATCTTTTCTGCCATCATGGTGTCATTATTCTGAACAAGTCGGATCTGAGGTGCCGTCTGCAGTGAGATCATTCTGGTAAGTTCCAGATCATGCAGCTTCTTCTCAAAACGTGCACATTTACTGTCCAGATCCTTGGCCGCCTGCGCATCCTCCGGGAGTCCGGTCATTTTCGCTCTCTCCTCCAGATCATGCAGTTTTCCGCTGCGTGTCTGTGCCAGGCTCTGCTTTCCCGCCTGGATATACATGGACAATTCCTTAAAATACAGAAGATTCTGTTCGTACATCTTGTCCATCATTGCAGAATCTTTCAGCAGCCGAACCTGATGTTTCTCAAGTGCATCTGCAATATGCTCGACATTCTCTTCTGCCTTATCATAACGATTTTTGAGATTTTCAAGTTTATTTGCCTGTTTTTTGAAAAAGCCGAAAAATCCCTTTTCTTCCTCCGCGTCAAAGCCTTTCAGTTCACCAACAACTCCGGAAAGAAGTTCTCCGACTTCTCCAAGCTCCTGTGCTCTTACATTTTTCAGTGCTTCATCAGAAAAATCTGCCATTTTTTTCTGTGTTCCGGCTCCATACTGCAGAACCTGCGTCAGATTCTCCACATCGATCTTAGAGGCAAAATCATCCACCATCTTCTGTTCTTCCGGTGTAAGTACAGTCTGCGCCATTTTCTGCTGAACAGGATCCATCTCCGGTGCAACCTCCATCAGCTGTCCCTGAATCTTTACTTCCGGCTCTTTCTCCGGTTCCAGTGTCAATGTCGGCATCCCCGTTTCTGCCTGTTTCATTTCATCACCCATATCATTCTCCTTATCGTGTTTTATACAAAATACGTGTTGATCTGTTGTTATTTCTTACTGAAATCATTTCCGGTCAAACCTTCCTGTGCAAGCATCGTATGAAGCACGGAAATATCGCTTGAAACGTCCCATGCAGTATCCTGGAACACAGAATCCAGGAGCTTCGCAAATGCTTCATTTAACGTATCCAGCGTATCCTCGATTTCTTTCTTTGATGAGCGGATCGTCTCTCCCTGAATCGGCTGTCTGTCCATATCCTCATAGGCGTCCAGAAGTTTCACTGTCATAGGAAGATAATAATCCATCATTTTCTTAAGATCCGGAATGATCTCCGGATGTTCTTCGGCTCTCTGGAAAATCTGCTCTACGATCTGTTCCATTCTGGCAATCTTCGCAGAGATCTCCTCTCCCGGAATCGCATCATTACTTGCATGGATTTTAC
>CAVFJK010000013.1:5652-9931 GCA_963622815.1 Ruminococcus bicirculans (ex Wegman et al. 2014) | reverse complement strand
GATATAGGCCTCTCCTTTATCCAGAACTTCCTGCACCTGCGGGCTGATACGCTTCTGCTTTTCCGCCTCTATATCAGCCATTTCAGCTTCTTTCTGACGTTTCAGCTGTTCTTCCTCTGTACGCTGTTCCAGTGCCCTCTGCGTTTCTGTATACTGTCGGTATGTTTCTGTACTTGTGATCAGACAGGTTTCTTTCTGATCCATCTTTCCCTCCAGAAACCAGCCTTTTTGAATCATATAACGAATGTCTTTTTTTACAAATTTCACATTCCGTCCGACAGCACCTGCCAGATGTTCAAAATCGCAGTATGTCTTATTTCCCAGCACCTGCACATATTTCTTAAAGCGTTTCAGTCTTCCCAGACCTGTACAGCCTCCGCCGATCATGCCTACGCCTGCCAGCGTACCGATCAGAGTCACCGCTGTAGAACCGATACCGCCATGTCCCATCACAGCCTGAAGAATCTGTACTGTCAGAAGTCCCATCGCCATGCTTCCGGAAAGGATTCCGCCGAATACGATCAGAAGAATATCTTTTACTTTTTCCCCACCGGTATTTCCATATAATTCCGGATGCGTTTCCTGTACTGGCTGTTTCTGATTCGCCACACTCTGCTCCGGCTTTTTATGAACCGGTGTCGTCGGATGTTCTTTCTGATACTGTTTCAGCGTATTATTTACCATCCTGGTGATTGACTGATTCAGTTCCTGATAATTACTTGTTTTTACAGCATTTTCTATCGTTGTCTGAACTTCACGGACTTTCTGCTCCACAAAGCTGAAATCCGGTCCGTTATCATAAGATTTTTTGTCCATTCCGTCCTCCTGTAAACTATTTCTTATTATACCGAAATCCAGACAAAAAAACAAGGCACAGGACATCTGCCTGTACCTTGTTCCAAATATACTATATATGTATCTACGGATTATTCCGTGCTATGCACTCTCATAATCCTCCCTCTATTCGCATATCGCGGGATTATCATCCCACTTTTATGCTCATATCGGGGCGGGTTCCAAGATCTTACATCCACTTATGAGCAAGCTCATGTGGATTTAGATCTTTTAACCCTGATATCATAAATTATTCGATAACTTTGATCCAGCCTTCCGGAGCTTCGATGCGTCCCATCTGGATGCCTGTAAGTGTCTCGTAAAGTTTCTTTGTTGTCGGTCCCATTTCTTCCATTCCGCTTGGGAAGCAGATTTCTTTTCCATGGTCTACGATCTTTCCTACAGGAGAGATAACTGCTGCAGTTCCGCAGAGACCGCATTCTGCAAAGTCTTTTACTTCGTCCAGATATACTTCACGTTCTTCTACTTTCAGTCCAAGATAATGTTCTGCAACATAGATCAGAGAACGACGTGTGATAGATGGAAGGATACTGTTGGACTTCGGTGTAACAACAGTGTTGTCTTTTGTAACAAAGATGAAGTTTGCTCCACCTGTTTCTTCTACTTTTGTTCTTGTAGCAGAATCCAGATACATGTTCTCATCATATCCCTGACGATGTGCATCCATGATTGCATGTAAGCTCATTGCATAGTTCAGACCAGCTTTGATATGTCCTGTTCCATGCGGTGCAGCACGGTCAAAGTCTGTGACACGGATCGTGATGGGTTTTGCGCCGCCCTTGAAGTACGGTCCAACCGGTGTCGTCAGGATACGGAACTGATATTCATCAGCCGGTTTAACGCCGATAACCGGGTTACTTCCGAACATATACGGACGAACATACAGAGTTGCTCCGGAGCCGTATGGCGGTACATATGCTTCGTTTGCTTTAATAGTCTGAACAACAGCCTCTACAAAACGGTCTTCCGGGAATGCAGGCATTTCCAGTCTTCTTGCAGAATTAGCAAGACGTTCTGCGTTAAGGTCAGGACGGAAAGTAACGATATGTCCGTCTTCTGTTGTATAAGCTTTCATTCCTTCGAATACAGTCTGTGCATACTGGAATACGCAGGCACATTCATTCAGTGTAACATTCGGATCTGTTGTCAGCTGTCCTTCATCCCATTTGCCATCTTTAAAATTAGCAACATAACGATAATCTGTCGGGATATAGCCGAATCCGAGGCTGCCCCAGTCAATGTTCTTTTTTTCCATAATATATCTTCCTCCATTCGTATGGATTTCTTTACAGTTACGCTTCTAGGTAACCTTTTCTACTTATTTTAGCACTTTATCACGGTGACTTCAATGCAAAATTTACAGGGATTTTAATTATTTCACTCTCTCATATTTCACAAAAGCATATTCCAGATCAAAATATGTCTGTTCATCACTCTCTGCAGTCACTTTCCACTCCGGCCTCTCATCCAGATTCGGGAAATAACTGTCTGCCTCATATGCAAAATCAATTTTTGTCACATGTGCAGTATCACAATACGGCAGAAGCTGTTTATATACGCTGTCACCGCCAATACAGTAAACTTCCTCAGATGGATATTTTTTAACCTCTTCCAGAAGTTCTTCCACGGTATGAACAATGATCGCGTCTTTGACATTATAATCTTTATTTCCTGTCAGGACGATATTGGTTCTGTTCTTAAGCGGAAGTCCGTTCGGAAAGCTCTCCAGCGTCTTACGTCCCATAACAACAACTTTTCCTGTAGTTTCCTGGCGGAACATCTTCATGTCTGCCGGAATGCTCACAAGAAGCTTATTGTCTTTCCCGATTGCCCAGTTTTTATCTACTGCTACGATAATATTCATATTGATCTTCCTCTTTTCTATTACTCTGTATTCCTGAACCCGATACCCTTTAAAATCAGATTGCGATTGGAATATTCTTGATCTGCGGCCAGGTCTGATAATTTTCTACGATCAGGTCATCTGTTGTGAAATCGTAGAAATTTTTAATCTCCGGATTCAGTTTCACAATCGGTGCCGGATATGGTGTACGACTGATCAGTTCTTTAATGACCGGAACATGACGATCATAAATATGACAATCGGCAATGACATGAACCAGCTCTCCCGCTTCCATATCGCATACCTGTGCGATCATCATCAGAAGGATCGAATACTGGCAGACATTCCAGTTATTTGCAGCCAGAATATCCTGCGAACGCTGATTCAGAATCGCATTCAACGTAAGTTTATCTTTTCCCGGCTCTTTTGTTACATTAAATGTCATGGAATATGCGCATGGATACAGATTCATTTCATGCAGGTCTTCATGCACATAAATATTTGTCATGATACGACGGCTGTACGGATTATTCTTAAGGTCATATAAGACGCGGTCTACCTGATCCATCATACCTTCTTTATACTGATGTTTTACCCCCAGCTGATAGCCATATGCCTTACCAATAGAGCCGTTCTCATCTGCCCAGCTGTCCCAGATATGACTGTGAAGGTCTTTGATGTTATTTGATTTTTTCTGCCAGATCCAGAGAATTTCATCCATTGCACTCTTTAATGCTGTTTTCCGGAGTGTCAGTGCCGGAAATTCTTTACGTAGGTCGTAGCGGTTCACAACTCCAAAACGCTTGATCGTATATGCGGAAGTACCATCTTCCCATACCGGACGAACCTTCTCACCTTCTGTACTGGTTCCGTTCTCTATGACATCTTTGCACATATTAATAAATGTAACATCTGCTAAACTCATCTTTCTGTCCCTCTCTTAGTATTTAATCAGCTGATTGCTGTCTCTTTAAGTATTTTCCTATAAGTTCATAACAGTATTACAAGTATAACATATCTCACTCTCAGTTGACAATCTTTTCCCCCTTTGCTATATTTAATGCCATGAAAATATTGATTACATTATTGAAGCCTTTATCTTTTCTTCCGGCGCTTCTCATGATGTATCTGATCTTTTCGTTTTCAGCCCAGACCGGGGAGGTGTCCGGGGAATTAAGTTATGAGATCAGTTATAAGATCGTCGAAGTCAAAAGTGAGGTACTGCACGAAGGAAAAAGTTATGATGAACTGAGTTACGAAGCTGACCAGATTCACTTTTATGTAAGAAAAGCGGCTCATATGACCGAGTATTTTCTCCTCGCCGTAGCTGTCTCTTTCCCACTCTATGTATATCGCGTGAGAGGTATCTGGCTGTTCCTGCTTGCCGGCATTTTCTGTGTCGGTTTTGCCGGATTTGATGAATACCATCAGTCTTTCGTTGCCGGACGCAGCCCGTCTGTAAGAGATGTCTGCATCGACAGTTCCGGTGCATTGATCGGAATCATTCTGGTCCAGTTGTTTTGCTGGTCCACCTTACATAATCCTTCCGGTTCATCCAGAAAAAAGAAAAAATCCCGCAAA
>CAVFJK010000013.1:0-5642 GCA_963622815.1 Ruminococcus bicirculans (ex Wegman et al. 2014) | reverse complement strand
AAAGAAAACTTTCCGCAAGAAGCGCCGCAGATAATATTCTGCGACGCTCTTCTCTTATACTCACTCTTCTGTTTTTTCTACTTGCTCAGTATCATCTGAAGCATTCGTTTCTTCAGCTTCTTTTTCATCCTCTGCATCTTCCAGATTAGAAGCCAGTCTCGCACGCTCGGCAATGCTCATCGTCTTCTTCTCAGCAGGTTTCTCCGGTTCAGCCGCCTTCTGTTCCACCATGGCAACTTCTTCTCTCTCACGTCTTTCTTTATCACGTTTGAGGAAATTCTTTCCGCCGATAAAAAGCATCACTGCTCCAACGACCAGGAATCCGACTCCTGCTGCAAAAAATCCCCAGCTTCCGCCATCGACCCCATCAATAACATTTTTACACAGCCTGTACCCTGTATATATAAGATAACATCCTGCCAGAATCATCAGCACATAGCTCTTGGTTGGCGTGGTATTCTGCTGTGTCGTATTCTGTGAATCCTGTACGTTATTTTCCTGCTGTTCAGAATTCTCAGGATTCTTGTTCTGTTCTTCCATTCTGCATCTCCTCTCGCGTCTTTATCCGACTGTCTTCACGTCTTTGCCGTTATTGCCTGATTTTTCTTTTGCCTCAGTTTCAACAGTCTCATCGTCCGACTCTTCTGTTTCTTCTACCGGCTCTTTTGCAAGACGACCATAGATTCTGGTCACTTCTCTCATATTGTAGATCGTGATCTCGTTAAGCTGTCCGGCTGTCATTCTCCACTTCCAGTTATCACCAAGTGTAGCCGGAGCATTCATACGCGCTTCATTTCCAAGACACAGATAATCCTGGATCGGAATGATTGCAAGATCTGCCACACTGGAAAGTGCGATACGAATCAACGCCCATACACAATCATTCACCGGCTGTTCATAGCAGTTTATGTACTCTCTGACAAATTTCAGATCATGACCCTGAAGATTTTCCAGCCATCCCTTTGTTGTTTCATTATCATGAGTTCCTGTATAGACAACACAGTTATGTTCATATTTATACGGGAGATAACTACTGTCCTCGCTGCCGTCAAATGCAAACTGAAGGACTTTCATTCCAGGATATCCACTGTCTTTCAGCATTTTCAGGACACTCTTTGTAAGGAAACCAAGATCTTCTGCAATCACACGAAGCTTTCCAATCTTTTTATCCAGTGTATGGAAGAGGTCAAGTCCCGGTCCTTTTTCCCATTTACCATTCTCTGCGGTCTTATCACCATACGGGATTGCATAATATTCATCAAATCCTCGGAAATGATCGATTCTTACTACATCATAGAGTTCCAGGCAGTGAGTCATACGCTGCACCCACCAGCCATAATCGTCTTTTTTAAGTTTCTTCCAGTCATACAGCGGATTTCCCCACAGCTGACCCGTAGCGGAAAAAGCATCCGGCGGACAGCCTGCAACGGCCTTCGGGTTATAATCCTCATCAAACTGCAGCATCTCCGGATTTGCCCACGCATCGGAACTGTCCAGTGCGACATAGATTGGAACATCTCCGATAATACTGATTCCCTTCTTATTTGCATATGCTTTCAGTTTTCTCCACTGTGTAGTGAAACAATACTGCTGAAAGCTATAGAATTCAATCTCTTCTGCCAGTTCTTTTTCTGCTTCTTTTACAGCTTTTGAATGACGGTCCTTCAATTCTTCCGGCCAGTCGATCCAGCAGATTCCTTTCTGATCATTTTTTATTGCCATAAACAGACAATAATCCTGCAGCCAGTCTTTTTCTTCTTTCAGGAACTCCGCATAGTCCGGATCATTCTTTAATTCTGCTTTTTCATATGCTTTACGGAGCAGTTTATATCTGGACAGATACATTTTCTCATAATCCACATAAGATTCACTGCCGCCCCAGTCACAGGCTTCACATTCTTCTTTTGTAAGAAGATCTTTTTTGATCAGTTCTTCCAGATCAATAAAATATGGATTTCCCGCAAAAGTAGAAACTGACTGATACGGAGAATCGCCATATCCGGTCGGTCCCAGCGGAAGGATCTGCCAGTACTGCTGCCCTGCTTTTTCAAGCTGATCTACAAAATCATAGGCCTCCTTTGAAAAACATCCGATTCCATACTTTGACGGAATACTGGATATTCCCATCAAAATGCCACTTGCTCTCATTTTATCTCCTCCAAATCTGGTAAATATACACAAAAAAGATTATACCAGATTTGATACATTTTTAAAATCCTTTTTTCTTCATATATACAAATACATCATGCCAGACTTTTTCTTTTCCTTTTTCGTTCAGGATCTCATGACGCATTCCCGGATATAATTTACCTTTTACATCAAGATAGCCCGCTCTTCGCATCGCATGAACTGCTCCGGCAAATTTACGTACATTTCCAAGGCACGGATCCTCAGCTCCACTGATAAAAAGTACCGGCATCTTTGGTCTGGCACAGGTCCATTTATGTATATCATAAGCCTTCTTCATCAGGTCAAATAAAGCTATGTATGCATCATCCGTAAACGTAAATCCACATAATTCGGATTTCGTATATGCCTCATAAACTTCCGGATCCGAACAGATCCATGCATTTTTATTTCTCTCATCCTTAAATTTCAACGCATAGGACCCGAAAGACATGGTTTCCAGAATCTTACTTTTATGATGTGATCCCAGAAGTTTCCCCTGTACTTTTGCAATTGCTTTTCCAAGAGGTCTTGCCTTATTTTCGCTCGGTGAACCACAGATGATCAGCATATCTATACGATCATCATGCTCTGCCGCAAACGCCCGGACCGCAAGCGAACCCATACTGTGCCCAAACAGGATCAGCGGCAGATCCGAAAAATGTCGCTTTATTTCCGTATTCACCGTCAGAATATCTTTCAGCATGGCATCTGCTCCGCCGCCATACATATATCCTAAATCTCTTTTATTTGAAACGCTTTTTCCATGACCTCTGTGATCATGGATCACTGTTATGTATCCTTTCGATGTCAGATATTCCATAAACGGAATATATCGTTCTTTATATTCGCTCATTCCATGCACCAGCTGCACGATCGCACGTGGATGCACTCCCAGCTCCGGCATCAGGCAAAGTACTGAAATTTCCAGTGCATCAGCTTCTGAAAGAAAACTTCCCTCGTATTTTATCGACATGTCCATTCCCTCCATCCAACATAATTATAGACTCATTGTATGGTTATGAATTGACCTTGTCAAGTAACGTCGCATTCTGTTATAATAGAAACGTTAATAATGAAATCGCATTTATAATGCAGTCATATGGTTACTATATAAATGTAGCCAGACAACTTCATAAGGAGGAAGTATGGATACGAACAATCAGGAAGTATACGAAGAACAGTCCGCTGCTCCCAGACGTAAGAAAAAGAAGAAAAAAGGTCTGATCATTTTTCTGATCATCCTTATTCTTGTTGTAGCCGGCGGCACCGGATTTTACTTTATGCAGCGCCAGAAACCGATTTCCGCAACAGAAGATTTTCTGGAGAACATGCGTGCCATGAATTTTGACGGAATGAAAAATCTTCTGCAGAGCAGTGACATGTCCGCTCTTGACAATGCAGATATCACCAGTGATGCTTATTCCTCATTTTTCAAAAAGATCAATGAGAAAATGACTTATAAGATCACGAAGACCAGTTTCCACATTCAAAACGGAACTGCATCCGTCACCGCACACATTAATTATATCGATGGTGCAGACATCTACAAAGAAACGATCACAGAATTTCTGAAACAGATCGTCTCAACTGCATTCTCCGGAACAACTCTTACCGAGGAAGAAACCCAGCAGAAACTCGCTGCTCTTCTGGAAGAAAAATCCGGCAGTGTAGAAGACAAATTCACCGAAATTGATATCACTTATCCGCTGATCGAAGCAGATGGAAAATGGAAAGTAGTTTCTCTCGATGCTGATACGGTAAAAGTCATGTCCGCTAACTTCACAAATGTTCAGGATGAGATCAACCAGTCTCTGGCAGATATGAATGATCCTGAAAACACAGAGACAGACTCTACTGCCACACCTGCAGAGACCACCAGCATCGACATGGATAACGACCATTTCACTCTTCGACTGAAAGAGTTCCGTGTCACACAGGCGATTGATGATTCTGACTGCCTGCTGCTGTACTGCGATTATACAAACAACAGCGAGTCTTCATCCAGCGCACTGGTAGATGTACAGCTTTCTGCAAAACAAAATGGAGAAAAGCTTTCACCGGCAGTTCCAAAAGAGGACGAACCGGCAATCGACAATTACATCGCAGAAGTAGAACCTGGCAGTACCGTAACTGTCTGCTATGCATTCTCTCTGAATGACAAATCAGATGTCACTCTGGAAGCATCCGAAGCATTTGCCTTCGGCGGCGGCAACGTCACTTCACAGACAATTAAATTACAATAAAAAATATTCGCGACAGTTCTTAACTGCCGCGAATATTTTTTTATTATCCCGCCATACTAGCACTATGAAAGGATGGTGACTTATGGGAAATAAATTATTACAATACTTTTCACTGACAATTGCCGTGATCGGTGCCATCAACTGGGGACTGATCGGCTTTTTCAATCTGAACCTTGTAGCTCTTCTCTTTGGAAGTATGAGCTGGCTCTCCAGAATCGTTTATGGGCTGGTAGGCCTTTGCGGGCTCTATCTTCTTTCCTTTTATGGTCTGGTTGATCAAGATAAAACGGTTGTCTGATCAGCAGGACTCCAGTGCTACCTTCATCATGTTTTCAAAAGACTCCTGTCTTGCCAGTGATGACAATTCTTCATGTGTCACAAAGGAGTCTGAAATTGTCAGAAGGCAGGCCGCATTTTTACCAAGGAGCTTCGCATTGTGAAACAGTGCGAAGCTTTCCATTTCTATACACTCACACTGATGTTTACGATTGATCTCCCTGAAATCTTCCATATGTTCTTCCGGATAAAAAACGTCACAGGAATGAACGCGTGCTGTCTTAACCGGAATCTGCAGACGTTCTGCTGTTTCAAGGATTCTGGTATTCAATGTTTCAGATGGATAAAGGATATCATCTTCGCACCCGTTCTGCACTTTTGCAAAACTTGAACGACTCCATACACTCTCTGCAAGAACCACCTCAAGCACTGCAAGCCGGTCTGTATAAGATCCTGCCGAACCAATACGGATAATATTTTCCACATCATAAAACTTATACAGCTCATAGGAATAAATTCCAATGGACGGCATTCCCATACCACTAGCCATAACAGTCAGCTCTTTATCTTTATATCTTCCGGTATATGCATACATATTTCTGACCTGGTTGACCAGTGTGGCATCTTTAAGAAAATGTTCTGCCACATATTTTGCCCGAAGCGGATCTCCCGGCATCAGAACATTCTTCGCAATCTCACCTTTTTTTGCTTCAATATGAGGGGTTGGTACTGGCATCTTTCATTCCTCCTGACTTTTTATATAAAGAAAAAAGGATTCTGAAAACTCAGAATCCTTAAGAGCGATAGACGGGGCTCGAACCCGCGGTCTCGACCTTGGCAAGGTCGCGCGTTACCAACTACGCCACTATCGCATAAGAGCGGGTGATGGGAATCGAACCCACGTATCCAGCTTGGAAGGCTGGTGTTCTACCATTGAACTACACCCGCATATAA
>CAVFJK010000012.1:10365-18635 GCA_963622815.1 Ruminococcus bicirculans (ex Wegman et al. 2014) | reverse complement strand
TTTTTATTTTGAATCACAGGCTATAATATAAGATTTTTTTATCATAAGGAGAGAAGATTATGGGGAATTATACCAGCGAGGAAATCTTACAGATGGTGGAGGATGAAGACGTAGAATTCATCCGTCTTCAGTTTACCGATATGTTCGGAACGATCAAAAATATCGCTGTAACCGCTCGGGAACTTCCCCGAGCACTGAATAATCAGTGTGTGGTGGATGGAGAACAGATTGCAGGAACAACTGGATTAAAGGATGCCGAACTGTATCTCAGACCGGCTCTGGATACGTTTGCAATCCTGCCGTGGAGACCACAGCAGGGAAAAGTGGCACGAATGATCTGTGACCTGTATTTCACGGATGGAACACCTTATAAAAACAGTCCTAGATATATTCTGGAAAATGTTGCGGGCAAAGCACAGAAGGAAGGATATACCTGTTATATCGATCCGGAATGTGAATTTTTCCTGTTCCATACAGATGATAACGGGAAGCCGACGACAGTGACACATGAGCAGGCCGGATATCTGGATATCAGTCCGCTGGATCTTGGTGAGAATGCACGAAGAGATATGGTGCTTACCCTGGAAGATATGGGGATGGAAGTTGAATCTTCTCATCACGAAGCTGCACCGGCACAGCATGAAATCGATTTCCGCTATGGCGAAATCCGTAAGATTGCGGATTGTATTACTACTTTCAAGATGACGGTTCGTATTGTGGCAAAGAGACATGGCCTCCATGCGACATTTATGCCGAAGCCAAAGGCTGAGGTAAACGGATCCGGAATGCATATTCAGTTTTCTCTTATTAAAGATGGAAAGAATGTCTTTGAAAGCCAGGAAAATCCGGGAGAACTGAGTCAGGAAGCCTATTATTTTATCGGTGGTCTGCTTGCACACAGCAAAGAGATGGCACTGGTTACCAATCCAATCGTTAATTCATACAAACGTCTTGTTCCGGGTTATGATGCACCGACAGAACTGACATGGACAGAAAATAATCAGAATTCACTTGTCCGTATTCCGGTTACAAGAGGTGAAGGTATCCGAGTGGAACTTCGAAGCCCTGATACATCAGCTAATCCATATGTTGTTCTGGCAGTCTGCCCGGCAGCAGGACTGGATGGAATCAGAAATAAGATCACACCGACAAAATCATCAAATTATGCAACACAGGATCAGCAGACAGAACACCTTCCGTCAACGATGAAAGAGGCGATCGATTATTTTGAATCCAGTAACTGGGTAAAAGAAGTACTTGGAGAGGAATTCTGCAGACAGTATGTGGCTGAAAAGAAAAATGAGTGGCTGAGATATACCAGACAGATAACTGACTGGGAAATTTCAGAATATCTGTATCGTCTGTAAGGTCTGTTTATGATCATAACAGGAAATATATAAGTTAAGGGAAGAGGAGAGACACTGGTATGAGCAGCAGCATCGTCATTGCATTACCCAAAATAGAAGATGCCAGAAAAATTCGCAGCGTCCTTGAACGCCACGGATTTGCTGTAGCCTCGGTATGCAGTACGGCTTCCAATGCTCTTTCCAACGCTTCTGAACTTGGAAACGGTGTCCTGATCTGTGGACATCGTCTGCCGGATATGAATTATCTGGATCTGGCAGAGTGCCTTCCAAGAGAGTTTGAGATGCTGCTTCTTGCATCTGCAAGGGTGATAAGTGATGTGCCGCCGTCAATCCTGTCAGTGGAGATGCCGATGAAAGCCAGTGATCTGGTCAATACGGTAAATATGATCCTCATGCAGCAGGAGCGGAAGCGGCGCAAAGAAAAAAAGAAACCAAAGCTTCGTTCTGAAAAAGAACAGAACTATATTTCAAACGCAAAAATGATGCTGATGCAGCGTAACCACTTAAGTGAGGATGAGGCATACAGATATATTCAGAAATCAAGTATGGATTCAGGAACCAACATGGTTGAAACGGCACAGATGCTCCTGATGCTGTTGTACGAAAATTAGTAATATTTATACATTAATGTTAAGAATGACTCAGATCATCAGGTCTGAGCTTAAAAAATAAAAAGACTAGATACATGGAGGATGAGGAAATGGAGTTTTTGAACGGTATTATCAAAAAAGAAGTAACCGAATGGAATGAGCTGTTGGGTACTTCTCTGTTAAATCAGGAAGTAGTTCTGGAAGGAGCCGTTCACAGTATCCGTAATATGGGCGATGTGGCTTTTGTAATTCTCAGAAGAAGAGAAGGCCTTTTTCAGACTGTTGTTGAAAATGAAAAAGCAAACCTTTCTGTTCGCGATCTGAAAGAAGCGATGACTCTTCGTATAAAAGGAACGCTCAATGAGGAAGAAAGAGCTCCTCATGGCAGAGAAGTACGGGTGCAGGAAATTGAAATTCTTTCAACACCGGCAGAACCTATGCCGCTGGCAATTGACAAATGGAAACTAAATACATCTCTGGAAGCAAAACTGAATTTACGCCCGATCGCACTCCGCAATATCCAGGAACGATCCAAATTTAAAATTCAGGAAGCTCTTGTGCGTGCATTCCGTGATTTCCTCTATGAGCAGGGATTCACCGAAATCCATACACCAAAGATTGGAGCAAGAGGCGCTGAGGGTGGTGCAAACCTGTTTAAACTCAGCTATTTCCACAAACCTGCTGTGCTGGCACAGAGTCCGCAGTTCTATAAACAGATGATGGTAGGGGTATTTGACAGAGTATTTGAAACAGGCCCGGTTTTCCGTGCAGAAAAGCATAACACAAAACGCCATTTGAATGAATATACCAGTCTTGATTTTGAAATGGGATATATTGACGGCTTTGAAGATATCATGGGAATGGAAACAGGATTTCTGCAGTATGCGATGGAACTTCTGAAGAAAGACTATGCGAAAGAGCTTCAGATCCTGAAAATCCAGCTTCCGAAGGTGGATCAGATTCCGGCTGTTCGTTTCGATGAGGCAAAAGAGCTGGTTTCCGAGAAATACAAACGTAAGATTCGCAATCCATATGATTTGGAGCCGGAAGAAGAGGCACTGATAGGAAGATACTTCAAAGAAGAGTACGGTGCGGACTTTGTATTTGTTACACATTATCCGTCAAAGAAACGACCGTTCTATGCAATGGATGATCCGCAGGATGATAAATTTACACTGAGCTTTGACCTTCTGTTCCATGGACTGGAAGTTACAACAGGTGGTCAGAGAATTCATGATTATAACGAATTAAAGGCAAAGATTGCCGCAAGAGGCATGGAAGAAGAAGGTATGGAACAGTACCTGGATACCTTTAAACATGGCATGCCGCCTCATGGAGGACTGGGTATCGGACTGGAACGTCTGACCATGCAGCTTCTTGGTGAAGAAAATGTCCGTGAAGCCTGCCTGTTCCCGAGAGATCTGAACAGACTGGAACCGTAATCGGTTTCAGTCAGCATTCCGCAAGAACATGAGGAGGAAAAGAAAATGGCAAAGATCATAGATGATGAAACAATCGAAAATGTATGTATCCTCGCAAAGCTTTCTCTGGATGATGAAGCAAAAGAAAAAGCAAAACAGGACATGCAGAAAATGCTGGATTACGTAGAAAAACTGGATGAACTGGATACAGATGGTGCAGAGCCGCTGTCCTATATCTTTGGTGACCAGAATGTTTTCCGTGAAGATGTTGTAACAAACGGAGATAATAAAGAGGCAATGCTTGCCAATGCACCAAAGGCAAAAGAAGGACAGTATCAGGTACCGAAGACCATTGGATAAAGAGAGGATTCCTGTAAGGAATCTGCGTAGAGGAGACAGATTATGGAACTGGAAACGATGACAGCCCTGGAGCTGGCAAAAAAGATCAGACAACGTCAGGTAAAAGTCGCAGACGGTGTCAGGGAAGTTTTTGACCAGATAGAGAAAAAAGAAGGCAAAGTACATGCCTATCTTGATATTTATAAAAAAGATGCTCTTGCAAGAGCGAAAGAAGTAGAAAAAGGAATTCAGGACGGAACATACACAAGCCCTCTGGCCGGTGTTCCGATCGCAATTAAAGACAACATTTGCATAAAGGGTAAAAAGACAACCTGTGCATCCAGAATTCTTGAAAATTTTGTACCACAGTATAATGCGGAGGTAATTGACCGTCTGGAAAAAGCCGGTATGATCATTATCGGAAAAACAAACATGGATGAGTTTGCAATGGGAAGTACTACTGAGACTTCTGCTTATGGTGTGACTCGAAATCCATGGGATCTGGATCATGTACCGGGAGGTTCTTCCGGTGGTTCCTGTGCAGCAGTTGCAGCAGGAGAAACATTCATGGCACTTGGTTCTGATACCGGCGGTTCTATCCGTCAGCCAAGTTCTTTCTGTGGTGTGACCGGTATTAAGCCGACATATGGAACGGTATCTCGTTATGGTCTGGTAGCATATGCTTCCTCTCTTGACCAGATCGGACCTGTTGGAAAAGATGTGGCAGACTGTGCAGCACTTCTGGAAGTGATCGCAGGACACGACCCGAAAGACAGCACTTCTCTGGATCGTAAAGATCTCGATTTCTCAAAGAGTATCGAAGAAAAGAAACTTCTCGGAATGAAATTTGGTGTGCCGAAGGAATTCCTTGCAAAAGGGCTGGATCCGGAAGTTAAAGATGCTTTTATGAATACATTAAAAACGCTCACAGAGCAGGGCGCGATCGTAGAATTCTTCTCTGTAGCGACAATGGAATATATGATTCCGGCTTACTATATCATCGCCAGTGCGGAAGCAAGCTCGAACCTGGAACGTTTTGATGGTGTTAAGTATGGTTATCGTGCGGCTGAGTACGAAGGCCTTCATGATATGTATAAGAAGACCAGAACAGAAGCGTTCGGAGAAGAAGTAAAACGTCGTATCATGCTGGGATCTTTTGTATTAAGTTCCGGTTACTACGATGCTTATTATCTGAAAGCACTGCGTACGAAAGCGCTGATCAAACAGGAATTTGATCAGGCATTTGAGAAATATGATGTGATCCTGGCACCGGCAGCTCCGTATACTGCACCGAAGATCGGAGAAAGTCTGAAAGATCCGCTTGCTATGTATCTTGGAGATATTTATACCGTTGCAGTAAACCTTTGTGGTCTTCCGGGAATTACAGTTCCATGCGGACAGGATAAAGCCGGAATGCCAATTGGTATCCAGATGATCGGTGACTGCTTTGGAGAACACAAGATCCTCCGTGCGGCAGCTGCTTATGAAGCAGTCAGGGGCGCATTCCCTGCTCCGGAGAAAGGAGGCAAAAAGGCATGAAACAGTACGAAACAGTCATCGGCCTTGAAGTCCATGTAGAACTTGCAACGAAAACAAAAATTTTCTGCGGCTGCTCCACAGAATTCGGAGGAGCACCGAATACACATACCTGTCCGGTCTGCACCGGTATGCCGGGTTCCCTGCCGGTATTGAATAAAAAAGTAGTAGAATTTGCATTGAAAGCCGGTATCGCGGCAAACTGTCAGATCAATCAGTACTGCAAATTCGACAGAAAGAACTATTTCTATCCGGATAACCCGCAGAACTATCAGATCTCACAGCTGTATTTGCCAATCTGTCACGATGGATGGGTAGAGATTGAGACATCTGCCGGAAAGAAAAAAGTCCGCATTCATGAAATGCATATGGAAGAGGATGCAGGTAAACTGATTCATGATGAATGGGAAGACTGCTCCCTCGTTGACTATAACCGAAGCGGTGTACCGCTGATCGAGATCGTATCCGAGCCGGATATGAGAAGTTCTGAGGAAGTTATCGCATACCTTGAAAAACTTCGCTGTATGATGCAGTATCTGGGTGTATCCGACTGTAAACTTCAGGAAGGCTCCATGCGTGCCGATGTAAACCTTTCAGTACGTGAGGTAGGAAGTGAGACATTCGGAACAAGAACCGAGATGAAGAACCTGAACTCTTTTAAAGCAATTGCGAGAGCAATCGAGGGAGAAAGAGAACGTCAGATTGAACTGATCGAAGAGGGAAGAGCTGTCGTACAGGAAACACGTCGTTGGGATGACAATAAAGAATCTTCCCACGCAATGCGTTCCAAAGAGGATGCAAAAGATTACCGTTACTTCCCGGATCCGGATCTTACGCCAATCCATATTTCTGATGAATGGATTGAAGAACTCCGTGAATCCCAGCCGGAACTTCGTGAAGAAAAGCAGATCCGTTATCAGGAAGAGTTTGATCTTCCGGCATATGATGCAGGAATCCTTACAGAATCCAGACATCTGTCCGTGCTGTTTGAGGAGGTTGCTAATCTTTGCGGAAGTCCGAAAAAAGCAGCGAACTGGTTTATGGGCGAAGTCCTTCGTTTGACAAAAGACAAAGGTCTTGATGTAGAAAAAGTTTCCTTTACACCGAAACATCTGGCAGATCTGATCCAGATGGTAGAGAAAAAAGAAGTCAGTGCCCAGAATGCAAAGAAAGTATTTGAAAAAGTATTCGAGGATGACATTGAACCTGTTTCTTATATCGAAGAACACGGTCTTAAGATCGTGGAGGATACCGGACTTCTTAATGATACTTTACAGAAGATCATGGATGAGAACCCGGGACCACTTGCGGAACTACTTGGCGGTAAAGAAAAAGTATTCGGTTTCTTTGTCGGAAAGATGATGAGAGAGCTGAAAGGTAAAGCAAGCCCGGATGCAGTTCGTGAGGCACTTGTAAAAGAAGTGGAGAAAAGAAAAAATCAATAATGCTTCAGAGTTACGGAAGCACAAACATAGAGATGAGGAGAACAATATTATGGTAACAGTAAATAAGAATTATCTGAAACTGCCGGGAAGCTATCTTTTTTCCACAATTGCCAAAAAAGTAGCAGCTTATCAGGAAGCAAATCCGGATGTACAGATTGTACGTCTTGGAATCGGTGATGTTACACAGCCACTGGCACCGGCAATCATTGATGCCCTTCACAAATCTGTAGATGAGATGGCGCATGCGGAGACATTCCATGGATATGCACCGGATCTTGGATATGAATTCTTAAGAAGTGCAATCGCAAAGAATGATTATGAAGCACGCGGATGCCAGATCAGTGCAGATGAGATCTTTGTTTCAGATGGAGCGAAGAGCGATTCCGGAAATATCCAGGAAATCTTTGGTACAGAGAATAAAGTAGCAGTCTGCGACCCGGTTTATCCAGTATATGTGGATACAAACGTTATGGCAGGTCGTACCGGAGAGTATAATAAAACGAACGAAAACTTTGATGGTGTGATCTATATGCCTTGCCTGGAAGAAAATGGATTTCTTCCGGAGCTTCCGGCCGAGACACCGGATTTGATTTATCTCTGCTTCCCGAATAACCCAAGTGGTGCTGCTATCACAAAGGATAAATTGCAGGAATGGGTAGATTATGCAAACAAGAATGGCTCAGTCATCATTTATGATGCTGCATATGAGGCATATATCACAGAAGAAAATGTACCGCACAGTATCTACGAATGTGAGGGTGCACGTACCTGCGCGATCGAGCTTCGCAGTTTTTCAAAAAATGCCGGATTTACCGGTGTTCGTCTGGGATTCACAGTTGTACCGAAGGACCTGGTAAGAGAAGGGGTTGCACTGCATGATCTCTGGGCAAGACGTCACGGAACAAAATTCAATGGGGCCCCATATATCGTACAGCGCGCAGGCGAAGCTGTTTATTCTCCGGAAGGAAAAGCACAGTTAAAAGAACAGGTTGCTTATTATATGAGAAATGCACATACGATCTATAATGGCCTGAAAGAAGCAGGATATTCGGTATCCGGCGGTGTAAACGCACCATATATCTGGCTGAAGACACCGAACAACATGAGCTCCTGGGAGTTCTTTGATTATCTCCTTGAAAGTGCTCATGTCGTAGGAACTCCTGGTTCAGGATTTGGAGCACATGGAGAAGGATTCTTCCGTCTGACTGCATTTGGAAGTTATGAAAATACACTGGAAGCGCTTCGCAGAATCAAAGCGTTATAAAATTGTATAAAGAATAGCCGTGAAAAGCTTGAAAAGAGGTGGTTTTTGACAAACTGCCTCTTTTTCGTTGCTATTCAAAAAAATATACCGTATAATCGTAATGCATATATTTATTAAGAACGTAGCCGGATTTTATAAGAAATACAGCCGGATACCGGTCAAAGGAGCTGTAATAGATGTACATAGAAACAACCGAAAAATTGCTTGATTTTATAAAGAAAAGTCCAACCGCATTTCAGGCGGTGGATGAGATGCAGAAGAGGCTGGAAGAAAACGGATTTGAACCACTTTCAGAAAAAGAGCACTGG
>CAVFJK010000012.1:6825-10355 GCA_963622815.1 Ruminococcus bicirculans (ex Wegman et al. 2014) | reverse complement strand
CTGTATCCCGAAAGAGGATGCATGGACATTTCATATCATGGCAAGTCACAGTGACTCACCGTCTTTTAAGATTAAGGAAAATCCGGAAATAAAAGTAGACAACAGTTATGTGAAACTGAATGTGGAAAAATACGGTGGAATGTTGATGGCACCGTGGTTTGACAGACCGCTTTCGGTTGCAGGAAGAGTGATCATCCGTGGAAACGACGGACTGGAAGAAAAACTGGTAAACATAGAGCGTGATCTGGTCATGATCCCGAATCTTGCCATTCATATGAATCGTGAAGCAAATAATGGCGTATCATATAATCCTCAAAAAGACATGTTGCCATTGCTTGCTGCTGAGAATACGGATCAGACGCTGCTGGAGATACTTGCAAAAGAAGCGGGTATAGAAAAAGAAGACATAATCAGCCATGACCTGTTTTTGTACAATCGTATGCCGGGAACGATCTGGGGAGCTGACAATGAATTCGTATCATCAGCTCGCCTGGATGATCTGCAGTGTGCATTTGCATCCATGGAAGGATTGCTTTGCGCAGAGAACAGAAAGTCAATTGCAGTTCATTGTGTGATGGATAATGAAGAAGTAGGAAGCGGTACCAAGCAGGGGGCTGCATCTACATTCCTGAAGGATACAATGCTTCGCATCAATATGGGACTTGGAAGAACATACGAAGAATATCTGATGACACTGGCGGGAAGTTTTATGGTTTCAGCGGATAATGCGCATGCATTACATCCAAATTATGCAGATAAGACGGATCCGACGAATCAACCTGTTCTGAATAAGGGGATCGTCATCAAATTTAATGCAAACCAGAAATACTGTACAGATGCAGTGTCGGCAGCAGAATTTAAAGAACTGTGTACAAGAGCAGATGTGCCGTACCAGACATTTGTCAATCGGTCTGACATTGCAGGTGGTTCCACACTTGGAAATATTTCGAATACACAGGTTCCGATGAATACGGTGGATATCGGACTTCCGCAGCTGGCCATGCATTCGCCATATGAGACTGCTGGTGTGAAAGATACAGAGTATCTGATCAAAGCAGCGGCAGAGCTTTTTGCATAAAAATCAGACATAAAGAAAAGAAGGACAGAATGATGAGCGATAAGAAAGCAGTTTTTTTTGATGCAGATGGGACAATCTGTGATATGGAAAAAGGAGTACCGGACAGTGCGATAAAATCTATTAAAAAGTTGATCGAGAATGGACATCAGGCCTGGCTGTGTACGGGAAGAAGCCGTGCATTTGTGCCGTGGTATCTGGAACAGATCCCATTTACGGGAATGATCAGTGCGTGCGGCACAACGATCGAAAAAGACGGAAAAAGACTTTACAATAATGAGATGACACCGGAAGTGGCAGAGGAATCCGTAAAAATACTTCGTAAATATGGTCTGGTCCCTGTCATGGAGGGCGCTGATTATATGTATTATGATAAAGATGAATATACGACAGAGGTCAACTGGTATACAGATCTCATTACGGAGGCACTTGGACCGAAATGGAGACCGATCAGAGGAAATGAGCATACTATGCACATCAATAAAATCAGTGCAAAGATGCAGGACGGATGTGACGCAGATCAGGCATGCAGAGAATTGTCACAGTATTATGACATCATTCATCATGAAAACAATGATTTTGTCGGAACGACGATCGAACTGGTTCCGAAGGGATGTAATAAGGCTGTTGGAATCGCAGCGGTGTGCAGAATCTTTGGCATTGACTGGGAAGATACGGTGGTCTTTGGTGACAGCAATAATGACCTTTCCATGTTTGAATATGCGGCAACAAAAGTGGCTATGGGAAATGGTTCCCCTAAGATCCGGGAACTGGCAGACTATGTTACCACGGATATGTTCCACTATGGAATCCGAAACGGACTTACAAAATTAGGACTTATCTGATCAGAAAGAATCAGGATAGTAACAATTTATACAGAGGGAGAGATTATGAAGTACGGAAAAATAAGATTAGAGGATGGCAACTTTATTTTTTCCAAACATATGATGATGAATTATCTTCCGTGTAAAGATATCATCTGGGCATATAAAAGAAAAGAAGGTGTGGAAGGCGGCGCTCAGAAACAGTACAGCACCAGTTCGCTGGTGATCATTACACGGCGAAAAAAGAGATATCAGTTTGAGATGGCGGACAGGGAAATTCAGAACTGCATGCAGCTTATGAAAGCATTGAATCCCAAAATGGTAACGGGATTTCCACAGGGCAGCAGGATTCCGATGCAGAGTCTTCCGAATACAAGAGACCTTGGAGCACTGGAGACAGAAGACGGAAGACATATCCTGCCAAAACGCCTTCTGCGGAGCGGAAGTCTTTACCATATATCTATCAGTGATCATGATATGCTGATGAATGAATATCATTTATCGACGGTTGTGGATTTCCGGACGCGGATGGAATGCCTGGAAAAGCCGGATACGATTATGGAAGGTGTGCAGTATCATGAAATACCGATCGTTGATGAAGAGACTCTGGGGATTACCAGATCCGGAGGTCTGGCAGAAATTCTGAAGAATTTTAAGGAAACACCGGAAGAATTTATGCTGAAACAATATGAATCACTGGTACATGATGAATACAGTATCAAACAGTATGCACGTTTTCTGGATGTTCTTCTGCACCAGAATGAGGGTGCGGTGCTCTGGCACTGCAGCGCAGGTAAAGACCGTGTCGGCGTGGGAACCGCACTTCTTCTGTGTGCGTTAGGTGTGCCGAAGAAAACGATCTACGAGGATTTTATGAAGACGAACATGTATCTGGATAAAGAAATGGAATACATGATCCGCTTCCTTGAGACGAAAATGATCGTTGACAATGCAGTTATGGATAAAATCCGTCTTCTCTATAAAGTGAAAGAAGAATACCTGGATACGGTATTTGATACAATAAAAAAGGACTATGGATCCATGGAGATGTTCATGAAAAAAGCACTTTATATGAATCCGAAAAACATCGAAGTCCTTCGGAAAAAATATCTTGTATAAAAATACATAAAATAGTTACTGTTCACAGCAACTTGGTCAAAATGCCTGTGAATAGTAATATAAAATACCAAAAATGCAATGTATACAAAATTTTTCGTTGACAAACGATTTAATGTTGCTATAATAAAAAACATGCAAACAATTTTACAATGGAATTGTTTACAAGTTTAAAGTGTTGAAAGAATTACTGTTTACAGTAATTGAAAGCAGGTGCGTTATGCAGAAGAGAATTTTGTCCCTGTTAGTAGATAACACTGCAGGTGTATTGAGCCGTATTTCCGGTCTGTTCAGCCGCAGAGGTTATAATATTGACAGCCTGACAGTCGGCGTGACTGCGGATGAACGTTATTCCAGAATGACTGTTGTATGCAGTGGAGATTCCATGATTCTGGAGCAGATTACAAAACAGCTTGCGAAGCTGGTTGATGTAAGAGATATTAAGGTTCTTGAACCTGATAACAGTGTAAGCAGAGAACTTGTTCTTGTAAAAGTTGCTGCAAGACCGGATCAGC
>CAVFJK010000012.1:5445-6815 GCA_963622815.1 Ruminococcus bicirculans (ex Wegman et al. 2014) | reverse complement strand
TTTTCCGTGCCAATGTTATTGATGTTGGTAAGACTTCTCTGGTCATTGAGATGACAGGAAGTAAGAGTAAGCTTGGCGCTTTTATTGACCTTCTTGGTGAATATGAGATACTTGAGCTTGCAAGAACTGGTATCACAGGACTTTCCAGAGGTGCCAGCGATGTAAAATTCCTGTAGGGATTTTTGCATATACTTATTAAGTTTGCTAAGGGGTATAGCCCTTTAACGATAAATATTATTTTACAAATAGCTTAGGAGGAAACAAAGATGGCAAACAGGATTTTTTACCAGGAAGACTGTAATTTAGGATTACTGGATGGTAAGACCATTGCGATTATTGGCTATGGTAGCCAGGGACATGCACATGCACTTAACTTAAAAGAGTCAGGTTGCAATGTCATTATTGGTCTGTATGAAGGAAGCAAGTCCTGGAAGAGAGCCGAAGAGCAGGGCTTTAAAGTATATACAGCAGCAGAAGCTGCAAAACAGGCTGATATCATCATGATCCTGATCAACGATGAAAAACAGGCTAAACTTTACAAAGAAGACATCGAGCCAAACCTTGAAGAAGGCAACATGCTGATGTTTGCTCATGGTTTCAACATTCATTTCGGAACAATCGTACCGCCAAAATATGTTGACGTTACAATGATCGCTCCTAAAGGACCTGGACATACAGTAAGAAGCGAATATCAGGCAGGAAAAGGTGTTCCGTGTCTGGTAGCTGTTGAGCAGGACTACACAGGAAAAGCTCTTGACAGAGCACTTGCTTATGGTCTTGGAATCGGCGGAGCAAGAGCTGGTGTTCTTGAAACAACCTTCAGAACAGAAACAGAAACAGACCTCTTCGGAGAGCAGGCAGTACTTTGCGGTGGTGTATGCGCACTGATGCAGGCTGGTTTCGAAACACTTTGTGAAGCTGGATATGACCCTAGAAATGCATATTTCGAATGTATCCATGAAATGAAACTGATCGTAGACCTGATCTATCAGTCAGGATTCGCTGGAATGAGATATTCTATCTCCAACACAGCTGAATATGGTGATTACATCACAGGACCGAAGATCATCACAGCAGAAACAAAGAAGGCTATGAAGAAGATCCTTTCCGATATCCAGGATGGTACATTCGCAAAAGAATTCCTTCTTGATATGTCTGATGCAGGACAGCAGGTTCACTTCAAAGCAATGAGAAAACTTGCTTCTGAACATCCGTCAGAAAAAGTTGGCGAAGAAATTCGTAAACTGTACAGCTGGAACGGCGAAGATAAGTTAATCAACAACTAAGAAAATTCGTGTAACGAATTTTCGATACTCAAACGTAACGTAGTGGAGTTTGAGGTTCAATAACGCTCTTCAGATGGAGCAAAG
>CAVFJK010000012.1:2500-5435 GCA_963622815.1 Ruminococcus bicirculans (ex Wegman et al. 2014) | reverse complement strand
CCCCGTATTAAATACGATTATAGAAACGACATGTTCAATTTTAGTTGGACATGTCGTTTTTTGTTATATTCTCCTGTCAGAATATGACGAACGAATTTCATTGACATTTAGCGTCCAAAAGCATAAGATAAAGTCATCTTAAGACAATCTTTTTTATCAATTCAAGCAGATCTGCAAACAATCCAATTTAGTTTTATCAAATAAAACAAGAAAGGAGAAATATGAAAACGGCAGAAAAAGCCGGAAGAATTTTGTTTACACTGATCGGAATACTTGGTGTGATTTTACTGCTTCTTCCACAAATTGGAATTTCTGTTGATTCGGTAATGTCCGGATCCATGGAACCGGTGTTAAAAACGGGTGGAATTGTTTTTACAGACACAAAGAAACAGATTCCGGAGATTGGAGATATCGTTACCTATCAGTTGGGAGAAAGTCGAGTAACACACCGGGTGATCGGTGAAGAAAAGCAAGGTTATGTAACAAAAGGTGACGCAAATAATAAGGAAGATCCGGCACTCGTGACCGCAGATCAGATCATAGGAAAAGTCATTTTTACACTTCCATATCTGGGATATGCAGCGGTGTTTATCAGACAGAAAACCGTATTTGGAATACTGGCGGTCATGATCGTGCAGGAAATGTGTTTCCTGCTTATGCAATGGAAAGGAGTGCGCTGCAGAAAAAGCGCAGAAAGAATCTATGAAAAATAAAAACATGAAAAAAATCTTACTCTTAACAGGTGTTTTATGTCTTGCTTCCGTTGGTGGAGTATCCGCATATCTTACAGATTACGACAAAGTTTCAAATGAGTTTGCAGTAGGAAAAGTAGATGTAGAACTGACAGAAGATAACTGGAAGCCGGAGGATCATAAAAAGATTGAACCGGGAAAAGTGATCAACAAAGATCCGAGGATCAAAAACACGGGAATCAACGATGCATATGTTTATCTGGAAGTTTCTGTTCCTATGGCGAATGTGACAGCCGCAGCGGACAATGGAAGCAGATTGGAAAAAAGACTGCAGGAACTTTTTTCATTCCAGTCAAAAAACAGTTGGACAAGACTGAATGCACAGAAAGTAGGAAATAATCAGGTGTATGTTTTTACATATAACAAGATCCTGAAACCGCAGGAAACAACAGAATCGCTGTTTGACACTGTTAAATTCCTTAATATCATTGAAGGTCAGCTGGATGGACAGCAGCTGGAAATTCCGGTAAGAGCTTATGCAATCCAGGCATCCTATACCGGTGGTGATGCAGCAAGTATTGTAGAACAGGCGAGAAATGCATATCAGAAATATGTAAATCAGAATAAAAATCAGCCTGGAAAAGTTACGGAATAATTAGTGGAAAGCAGGTGAAAACACATGACAGGCAAAAAAAAATTATTTGCCGGTATGGGGATTTTACTGGGAATCTTAGTTGGTGCACAGGGCACTGCTGCATATCAGTCAGCGTATGATAAAGCTGAAAATATCATAACGCCGGGAAATATTACGTCTGAAATCAGAGAAGAGTTTCCGACTCCGACGCCGATCACTCCGGATAAAGATGTTGATATTATGAAAAAAATCTGGGTATCGAATAATCCGTCAGGACAGAACCAGACCAGTACGGACTGTTATGTGAGGATTTCTATTGGGTATTCTGACAGTGATATTGGAAGAGCGGTCAGTCTGAAGAATGTAGATTCAACGAACTGGATCTATGGAGATGACGGATTCTATTATTACAAAAAGCCTGTCCATGAAGGGGAATCAACAACACAGCTTTGTACAGGATTTCTGATCGATCATACCAGGCTCGAGAGTAAATACTGGAAACTTCTGAAGGAGTTTCAGATACAGGTATATGAAGAATCTGTAGAAGCAAAGTCATTTGAAGATTACCGGGAAGCCTGGGATTATTATACAAACGGACTGTGAGAGGACAGGTGAAAATATGAGAAAATCAGTAAAGATCCTGGCAGGTCTTCTTTTGACAGGTGTTCTTTCCGCGGCAGCGGTTTACGCATCTTTTTCGGACAGGCTGAATGTTGTGAATCATATTGCAGTAGGAGATGTCAATATTTCGATTTCGGAATATGCCAGGAAGGGAAAGGGTGAGGTAAAATACAGCCAGCCTTCAGAGGTACTGCCGGGACAGAGCATTTCTAAAATTCCGCGTATCAAAAATGAAGCTCTTCCATGCTGGATCAGAGCCAGGATTACATATACAGGAGCAGATGGTGCACTGGAAGGACTGAAAGATGATAACATTGGTGGAACTGCATCGGAATGGGTAAAACGTGGCGAATATTATTATTACACGAAAGTCCTGAAAAAACAGGAGACAATTGATCTGTTTCAGACGGTTTCGATTCCGGATGACTGGACAGAAGAGCATGCTCAGCAGAAAGTAACTGTTGATGTGCAGGCAGATGCAATTCAGGCTGCCAATTTTAAACCGGATTTCAGTGCAATGTCCCCGTGGGGTAATCAGGTGATCCAGCAATGTGTTCATGAACAGAATGGTACATTGACCTGTAGAAAAGGAGAAACAAAACTGTCAGTAGAATTCAGTGGAAAGGCTCACAAACTGGTTGCAGTACCTGATGATTTCTTTACAAATCTGGAATCTGCCATGCCGGGAGATGTGTTGAAGGATCAGGTACAGATATCGAATACAACAGATCAGGAGGCTGAAATATTTTTCCAGACAGATACGACTGGAAGATCCGAAGAGCAGCTGAAAATGTTGAAAGAAATCTGCTTTGAAATCAGCCAGAACAAAAAGCTACTGTATAAAGGAACGCTTGATGCAGAGAAACTTGCAAAGCCAAGATCACTTGGAAAATTTAAAAGTGGTCAGAAAGGCAGCCTGGAATTTGAACTGGAAATTCCAAAGGAATGGGATAATGCCTATGCTCTGAAAAAGACAGATGTAACCTGG
>CAVFJK010000012.1:0-2490 GCA_963622815.1 Ruminococcus bicirculans (ex Wegman et al. 2014) | reverse complement strand
ATATTTGCAGTAAAAGAAAAAGAGAAAAAGGAATCAGCCTCTTCTGACAGCGTGGATAATGGTGGAAACTCCGGTAGTTATGCACAGGAGAAAGAAATGCAGTCACAGAGAAAAAATCCTGTAAAAACAGGTGATGATTCAGAACCATTGCTGTTGCTTTTACTTCTTTTAGGTTCCGGAGCGATTGCTCTGAGTATCAGAATGTTTAAAGGAGGAAAGAAAGCATGAAGAAACGATTAGCAGGTATCATACTTGCGTCAGTGATGACGCTCTCGGCAATATCAGGAGTACAGGCTGCTTCGGAAGGCATGTTGTGGGAAAGAAGCATGGATGGTGCACTGGATGATTCATCCAATACATATTCGGATGAGATGGAAGACGGCAGTTGGGAAGATTCTGTGGATGACAACAAAGGGGAAAAGACAGACTCTGATGTAGATGATACGGAAAACGATTTGTCGGGAGAGGCTTCATCAAATGAGAACCTTCCGGAGGATGATCTTCCGGATAAAGATCCGCAGGATGGAGAAGAAACTGAGATTTCTTTTGAAGAAGATTCGGATATGGATGAGGCTGAACTGGAAGAAGCTGATCAGGAAGCGGAGGAAGCTGTCTTTGATGATCTGGAGGAAGACGACTTGTTTATGGATGATGAAGGACAGATTGCTGCATATGCGGCAAGCAGCATTCCGGTTGACTGGGTAGATGCAAATTACAAGATGCGAGATGAATATGCATTTACTTACGCTTTTCGAAAAGGTGTTTCTGAACTTTCGTATATCAGCAGAAAGAATGATGATCTGAATACCAAGATGCATAACTGGTTTGGAGATGCAAAAGGATATACAGAAACATACTGTCAGTCATTTTACGGGTGTGCGATCGGTAATACGGAGAATACTGATCCGATCACGGCTATCTACAGTAATGTGGGCGAGTATCAGGGACAGATCGTTGATTTGCGAGTGACGGTCCCTGCATGGGGCACGGTTAATAAGAAGCATGTCGGAAAAGATAAAACGAAGATCACGCCCTGCGTATTGTTTTATAAAGACAGAATTGCATTTAATACAGTTTCTGTCGGATCAGTAAGATTCAAATTTGAATTTCTGAAGCACAATACGAGCCAGCAGATTTATCCAAAAGGTCATGTGACGGCTGTAGACCTTGACAGTGGACAGGGAATCCGTACATATGACGAATGGGGTGTGGAGCATATCTACCTCAGAAGCGGTTATGATTATCTGGAGGCTACGACAGGAACGACTACGAACGGGACTGCATACTGCCAGGTAAGAGGCAAAGCAGATGGTGAAAATATCAACACGGATGACGTAGAAGGCTGGTGTCAGCTGGATTTTAACGGATCATTTGCGATCAACTGGCTGGCGCAGGATTCATGGAAAGATGGTACAGGCGCGCAGAATGCATTCTATCTTTCTACAGGTCAGTCTGTCGGAAGTTATGAGCCGAATCCCGGACCGGAAAAGAGAGTCGGTGATGAAAATGCTTCGTTTGATTCTATGGCCAGACATACATTTAGCACGAATGATCCGCCTTATGAGATTACAGAAGGGAAAAACTTTGATTATGTGATCAAACAGCGAATGCTGCCTGGAACCTATAGTTCTTTTGAACTGAAAGATGAGTTGGATTCTTGTCTGAAGTATCGCAGTGCGAGTGTTGTAACAGCACTGGGAAATGATGTGACACGATTTTTCAATATTGAAAATAAATCAAATGTAATTACTTTCCGTGCAGATACAGGATTCCTGAAAACGGATGAAGCATATAATGATGTGACATATTATTTCCGAATAAAAGTGCAGGCAGGAAGCAATCAGGAGATCGATGCACACAATCATTATAAGAAATCAACGGAGTTCTATTCGATTGTGAATACGGCATCACGAACGATCATTTCTGATAAAATGCAGGATACGCAGGTTACGAATGAGTCCTGGGTAAAAGGGTCCACACTGCTTACGGATGGTGAGATCGTTGTAACGAAAAAGATCAAAGAAGCAGATATTACATGGGCACATGGAAATCCGGTATTTCGTTTTCGGGTGACAGGAAAAGACCAGAAAGACATTCCTCATGTTTATGAACAGTATGTAGAATTTGAACCGGGAAAATATACCGTTTCCGGAGAGGATGCCGTGATGAGCTGCTCCTTTAAAGGGATTCAGGCCGGAAGATATACGATCAGTGAGCTGCCGACACTGCGATATCAGTTTGAAAGCATTGCAGCAAATACCACAAATGTGAGTATCTCTGATAAAACAGGAGTTGCAGTGATCGATCAGAGTCATAAAAAAGCAGCCGTAACCTTTAAAAATAAGAAAACGAGATATGATCGTTACAGCCACACAGATGTGATCACCAATACGATTCCTGTAGCATAAAAGAACAAGATATGTTATAATTACTCTCACCGGGGTATGGCGTAGCTTGGTAGCGCGCACGGCTGGGGGCCGTGAGGTCGCA
>CAVFJK010000011.1:1776-10119 GCA_963622815.1 Ruminococcus bicirculans (ex Wegman et al. 2014) | reverse complement strand
GTAAAAAAGAGTCTGACACTACGGACTCAACTACTGATGACACCACTGCTGAAGAATTTGACGCTTTTGTAGACGAAGATGTTGCTGATGAATATAAAGATTATGATGATATTGCATATGTGATCTTATATCCACGATTAACTACCGTTTCTGTAACGATCAACAAATAATAAGAAATCCCCCTCGCCATCGGGCATTATATATTATGCACCTTTGGTGAAGGGGACTTTTTATACTCTTCTATTATTTTCTATACTTCTCCGCAATCTCCAGCAGTTCTTCTACTCTTCTCTCAAAGGAATATTCCTTCTTGATCATATCGTACTGTTCCAGGGCTTTTGCTTTTACGGCCTCATAATCGTTTTCTACTTTTTTGACGCAGGCATCAAATTCTTCTTTTGTCTCGTAATAAAGCACTGCATCCGGGAAGATTTCTTTCATTTCTTCGCAGCCATCAGAAATCACAGGCAGTCCGCATGCCAGTGCATCAAAAATACGGTTATTGATGATCTGGTTATCCAGCATGTCTTTCCAGTGGTCATTCAGTGTAACTTTTGCAGAACGATACAGTGCCGGAAGTTTCTCATTCGGCATAAATGTACCATCTACCACGTCTTTATGCTCCGGCATCATCTCATACCAGCCACTTCCCCATACATGAAGCGGCACACCAGCCTCAGCAGCCCAGTAAACACAGTCTCTCATAACGCCTCGGGTACTGCCGATAAAAATATACTGTCCATTATACTGTTTCTTGGTTTCACCTTCCGGACAGAATATCTCTGTATCGGTACACTGCAAAAGTGGCACGACCGGAACACTAACTTTATCGTTTAACTCTTCTGCCATATGTCTGGAGCCCACGCATACAACATCGTATAATTCATATTCTGCTTTTGAGATCATATCCGGATGGCTGATATTCCACATAATGTAGAGACATTTCTCATTTCTTCTGTCCGGACGATAGAAATATTTTCCTCTAAGGACAAGAACTACATCGGCGCCGTCATCGCAACCCCAGTCCTGACGATTATCGATGATTGCGTAGATGTTCTGGCGTTCCAGGTATTTCTGCAAGGCAACCGCATAATAGTAATCGCCCCAGCGGAATTTTGCTTCGCCTTCTGTAGCAGGGCATTTAATTACCCATACCGGACGTCCATCTGCTACTCGTTTCGTCTCAGCTTCCATCTTCGCCCAATTATCTCTTCTGACAAATTCCTGCTCAATATATTCCTTCAGATCTTTCTGCAAGTTTTTCTGCATTTCTTCCATATTCATTTTTCTGCTGGAGCTTAATGAGTTTTTCCTGTTCCTTGAACTGTTTTCTGATATATTTTTCCTGGTCTTTAAATTTCTTATCCACATAAGTGCGTCCGACCGGTACGATCTTTCGCAAAAATCTCTTTAATTTCTGTTTGAATCCCATAGTTTCATTTTCCTTTTTCGTAACTTCCGGAATCTGCCCCATGATCTGCTGGTACTGTTCAAATTCCTGTTTGATGTAGAAATATTCTTTATTTTTTCCCTCTATGCCGAGTTCTTTAAACCATTCTGCTTTTAATTTTTCTTTCAGTTTTGTCTTAGTCGGCTCGGACAGAGTATTATAATTCCACAGCGAAAAGTGAAGTGCATAATTGATATAATCTTTTTCCAGTTCTTCGTACAGGCCTTCATCTCTCAACTTATCGCGAAGTGCTGTCAATGCATGATAAAAGCAATCCCATGAATTTTCTCTTGTTTTTGAAAGCGAGTCCTTTGCATCACGTCTCTGATGTGCCAGAACCATCGGCACAACCGAAATCTTTTTTGCCAGTGCTACCGCACTGAATACAAAGAGCATATCATTACTGGTCCGCTGTTCCTGAAATGTCAGATGATATTTATCAACAAATTCTTTCAAAAACAGCTTATCCCATGCCCAGCCGACAAACACTTTAAATACATTCCCTGTCATCTGTCGGTGATTAAACGGGTGGTACGGCGGAATCTCATTCTCCCTGATCACCCAGTTTACCGGTACAAACTGATTTTTTTCTGTATGATACTGATCGGATTTATATGCTACAAAATCTGCCTGATCTTTTTCTGCCAGGTCATATGCCTTTTCCAGCATTCTTGGTTCAAAAAAATCATCAGAATCCAAAAAGGACAGATATTTTCCTGTCGCATGACTCATGCCATTATTTCTGGCAGCTCCTGCCCCTGCATTTTTCTGTTCTATGATCTGTATACGACTGTCTTCCGCCGCATATTCTCTCAATATATCAAGAGAATTATCTGTTGATCCATCATCCACACAGATAATCTCAATATCTTTCAGCGTCTGTCCCACCACACTGTCCATACACTGTTTCAGATATGGTTCGACATTATATACGGGTATGATTACCGATATCTTTGCCATCATCGATGCTCCTTATTTCTAATTTCCATACGTTATATAATTATACCTTCTCTGTATATGTTCGTCCAGATATTTTTCTTGAAAGCCTCGGCAAAAAATAATATACTGAGAACGACTATATTAAATTTAAGGAAGTATCTATGAAGAAAAACAAACAAATACCTATCGCATTATCCGCATTTATAGTGACATCCGTCATTTTACTGATTGTATTTTATACAGGCAATATCTATCCATTTGGCGACAGGTCTCTGCTCAAATGGGACATGGAATTACAGTATGCCGATTTTTTCCGCTGGTGGCATCGCGTTCTCCACGGACAGGCCAGTATGTTTTATTCTTTTTCCAAGTCTCTCGGTGACAATGCCTTTGGTCTGACAGCCTATTACCTGTCCAGTCCATTCAATCTGCTTTTATATTTTACAGATGATATTCCTTTTTTCATCACACTGGTTACCTTGCTCAAGATGGCAACAGCGTCTCTGACCTGCTCCATTTTCCTGTCCGGTTATCCATTTTCACTGGCTTATGGATGGAATCTGATTCTTTCCGTTTCCTACGGCCTTATGGGCTATAACCTCTGTCAGGCAAGCAATATTATGTGGCTGGACGGCGTAATCTGGCTTCCGCTCCTTGTCCTTGGGATCTGGAAACTACTCTCATCCGGAAAGACTCTCCTTCTCTATCTTTCTGTCATTGGAGCGATCATCAGTAACTGGTACACGGCATATATGATCTGTCTGTTTTCATTCTTCTATTTTACATACGAAGCCTTAAAGCAGACGGATTTTCATCTTTTGCGGACATTAAAATTTCAGTTCAAGACATTCATACACTACTGTATCATTATGATTGCCGGTGTTCTGACATCCATGTTCTTCTTTTTTCCTGTCATCAAAAACCTGTTACAGGGAAAAGGAATCGATACATCCGGAGGCTGGGTCATTGGTTTTCATGCCGGTATTAAGGATATTCTGAAAGGAAGCTTCTTTCTAACCGTTCCCTACACTGGTCAGGGACTTACGTTTTTCTGCGGTTCAATCACGTTGCTGGCTCTGATCGGATATTTTGTTTCAGGGAAAAGACCTGCCAGAGAAAAACTCTGGACACTTGGATACCTGGCATTCCTGGTTTTCTGTACAGTTTTTATTCCTCTGGAAAACATCTGGAATGGTTTCCGCAAGGTTTCCTCATACTACTGTCGTTTTTCTTTTATCATCAGCTTTTTTATAATCTATCTGGCTGGTACATTTTTATCAACCTTCATACTCCAGAAACGGACTGTAAGAAATCTGACTGTTACCGCATGCAGTATCCTGACATGTATAGAGCTTTATTACGGTTCCTACCAGACATTCGCACTTGGATATGGAGGCAGTGCCGCTGCTTTTAAGCAATACTCTTCTGAACAGCAGGATGCAGTCTCTGCTATTCAGGAGCAGGAAGGAGATTCCTTCTATCGCATGGATCAGACCTCCAGCTGGCGAACTAACTCACAGCACTTTTTCGGAAATTTCAATGAAGGTATGGCCTACGGTTTTATGCCACTTTCTTCATACAGTTCCACTTACAACCGACGTATCATGGTTTTTTACAATCGTTCCGGATACAGTAACTGTCATCGTCTGATCACATGGTGTGAACCGATTCTCACATCCGATTCACTCCTTGGAATCAAATATATCCTGAGCGATATAAATGCCTTCGGCTGTACACAGTCTGATAACCAAACTTATAATGGAAAGACTGTTTATACCAATCCTTATGCACTCGAACTCGGATATCAGGTTGCTGATACGATCAATGCTTCCATCAAAGCTGATAACACTTTTGACTATCAGAATCAATTATTGAGCCGAATTGTTGGTCACGATGTGCAATGCTATAAACCATGTACCTCTGTCAAAACAGAAGCAGAATCCGGTTATTCCTGGAATGTATCCTCACCCAAAAGTAATTCCATCATTTACGGATACTGTACACCGGCACTGGGAAATGATCTGGAACTGTATGTTGACCAAACCCTGCATACCTATTATTCTCAGTGGTCTTCTTACAAAACTTTTCAGGTTGGAAATGGCGGCAGTGAGAATATGCACCTTGTAGAATTAAGAGGGACTGTCAACCGCAGTGATCTTGATGGTGTTTTTTACTATCTTGATCTGGATGAATTCCAAAGTGTTATTGATGAAATTTCACAGTATCAGGTCCATACTTCTGGATTAAAGGATGGCTATGTAAAATGTGAATATACCGCTTCTGGTGATGAACAGCTTCTTCTGACCATTCCATATGACTCCGGCTGGCAGGTTTATGTTAATGGAAAAAAGGTCGGTACCCACAAACTTCAACATATTTTTACCGGCGTCAATGTATCTGCCGGAGAAAATATTATTGAAATGAAGTTCCGCCTGCCCGGATGGAAAAAGGGATTTTTGTTTTCTATAATAGGAATTGTATTATATGCAGGAACTCTGATTTACCGTAAAAAAAGAAATATTTTCAAATAGCAAAAAAAGAGTGCAGCTCAATCATCCTCAACAGATGATTAAACTGCGCTCTCTTCTTTTCTTTCGCTTTACCAGTCTGTAGCTCGTACCCAGTTCTCATACGGTGCCATATGGATATTGGAGTTTACAGCTCTCTTCTGTGAAGCATAAAGTTTCAATGCATTCAACTTCACATCTAATGCCGCACTTGGAACTTCTTTTAACGAATCTGTTACTTCCGGCAGTCTCCTTGCAGAATACCATTTTCCAAAATAATAGAGACTGGTGCCCCAACAATTTTTATAAAAAGTTTCTGAAACCAGTTTACTCGTCATTTTATGATGAATATGTCCGTATTCTCCATCCGGATTATGTGTCACAACCATTCCCCAGTGCTTATATTTCAGCAAAGTATCAATGTCTTTTACGATATCATAACGTTCTGTTTCCCAATGGGATTTCTGTCCGCCAGCTAATAAATCCGGATATGATAATATGAGTCCTGTACAGTCAAACTGCTTCATCACTTCATCAAACTCATTTTTCCTTACTTCATTATATCCGTTTGTCAGACAGACAACAAACCATCCGCCTTCTGTCAGATGGGCACCTCCCCACAGTGTCTCATCATCCGGGTGGGCAACTACCATCAGTTTTGTGCATCCGGATAACGGAAGTTCGTCCAGCATTTCTTTTGTGATCTGACCTTCTGTTGTCTCAGGATCATAAGTTACGGAATCCTCCTCGACCTGGCCTCTGCTGTTAAAGTACTGGCCATTATACCAGCAGTTCTTTTTCATACGTCCGCTGGCATCTACGTAGTAAGTATGTCCGCCGACCTGCACATACTGATTTTTGACTATTTTTCCATCAGAGCCAAAATAATATTTATTACTTCCAACATCTGCCCAGCCGGTCATAAGCTGGCCATTCTTTAAATAATACGTATTATTTTTCCATTTATGAATTCCGCTTTTTTTAGAAAGTACCCCATTCTCTTCAAACCAGTACCATTTACCTTTTATCTTTACCAGACCGGTTGCCAGACTTCCGTCTTTATTTATATAAACCTGCGTTTTTCCGTATTTATAAAGACCTCTTTTCTTAATAAGTTTTCCGTCTTTACCGAAAATATAGATCTTATTATCAACTGTTTTCTTTCCTGTATAGGCACGGGCAGTTTTTTTGTCAAAATAGAATCTGTTCTTTTTGTATTTAACCCATCCGGTTTTACGAACGCCCTTTTTATCAAAGTAATAATAGTATTTCTTAATCTTTTTTACTTCATTTTTCACATAGGTATTGTTTACTTTATACTTATAAGTCGTTCCTTTGCGCACCCATCCGGTCTTACCGGCAGCCTGTACGGACAGCGCTGATATCGCAAACAACACACAGATTATTAAAGTTACAAACATGCTCTTTTTCATCTTGCTTTTCATTTTATCCACTCTCTCCCTCAGGAATCTTGAAGCATTTACTCCCAGTTCTTCCCGTACATATAGGATACTTCGTTTACCCTGCAATTGCAATTATTTTCCATGACATTTCTTGTACAATTTTTTATCTTTTTGCACAATCTATATTTGACAGTTTCGCCTTCCTGTGATAACCTTCCAATAAAATCCAACTTATTTTATCACGGAGTTATACTATGGACCGTATTCTGAATTATACTGTTTCTGATGCCGATGCCGGCATGATCATTCTGGATTTTCTACGTAAACAGGGATTTTCCAGACACATACTTACTGCTATGAAAGCGGATAAAGAGGCTCTTTCTGTAAATGGTCAAAAAGCCGGGGGGCGGACTGTCCTTCATGCCGGCGACCATTTCCGCGTCCGTCTTCTGGAAACCGTTTCCTCTGACGGCATTGTTCCAACCCCCATGAATATCCCTGTACTGTATGAAGATGAAGATATTCTTGTAGTAAATAAACCCGCCGATATGCCGGTACACCCTTCTATCGGGAATTACACGAACACTCTCGCAAACGGTGTCTCTGCCTATCTAAATGCAAAAGGAGAAAACTGCCCGTTCCGCTGTATCAACCGTCTCGACCGAGATACCTCCGGTGCATTGATCCTTGCAAAAAACGCTCTCAGTGCCGCTGTTCTTTCTGTCCAGATGCGAAACAGAGAAATCCATCGTACTTATCTGGCAGTCGTTCAGGGAATTACTCATGAAAGCGGCACGATCACCGCACCGATCAGCCGCGTTGCCGACTCTGTCATCGAGCGTCATGTTGATTTTGAAAATGGAGAATCCGCTGTTACTCATTACCAGCGCCTGGAAGTAAAAAACAATCACTCTCTTCTTGAGATTCACCTTGAAACAGGACGTACCCACCAGATTCGTGTTCACATGGGATACATCGGTCATCCGCTTCCTGCCGATTATCTGTATAATCCGGTCTATGATACCTTTAAGCGTCAGCCGCTCCACTCTCTTCAACTGGAATTTCGCCATCCGATAACCGGACAGGAAATGTGTCTGATGGCTCCTGTTCCAGAAGATATGAGCAACGCTTTTTAAAACCAAATCTCCCATAACGGAAAAAGCTGCTTTTCTGTCAGAATCTATAGATTCGATTTCAGAAAAACAGCTTTTATTATGCTTTACTTATTTTTATCGTAAATAATCTGCAGTCCCTTCAGGAGAAGGTCTCCATCCAGAATCATCTTACGCTTACAATGCGGAATGATTTTTCTGGACATACCACCCGTTGCGATCACGGTAACTTTCTGTCCAAGTTCTTCCTCGATTCTGTCAATGATACCATCTACCGCAGCAGCATTTCCATAGAGGATTCCACTCTTCATACAGTCCACTGTATTCTTTCCGATGATCTTCTTTGGCTCTTCAATGCTGATTCCGCTCAGCTGGGAAGCTCTGGACGTCAGTGCATCCAGCGAAATCTGTACACCCGGCATGATCATACCGCCGATATAATGCTTCTTATCATCCACTACAGAGATCGTAGTGGCCGTTCCCATATCTACAATGACCAGCGGCACCGGATACTGGGCAAGTGCCGCTACTGCATCTGCTACACGGTCAGCTCCCATCTCTCCCGGATTATCCAGAAGGATATTCAGCCCGGTCTTCACTCCCGGTCCTACAACCATCGCATCTTTCTTAAGAATCTTCTGTACCGCAAGTCTCGCAGCCGATGTGATCTGCGGAACAACAGAAGAAATGATCGCGCCTTCGATATCTGCACGATTGATATGATGAATATCAAGAATCGTCTTAATATCGATTGCATACTCCAGTTCTGTCTTTGTGCGGATCGTAGAAATACGCTCTGTCAAATATATTTTTTCTTTGTCAATGCATCCAACAACAATGTTGGTGTTTCCAATATCAATGGCTAAAATCATAGTTTCTCATTCCAATCCTGTATATCCACTTCTGTGAATCTATATGCTTTTTATGCGGCA
>CAVFJK010000011.1:0-1766 GCA_963622815.1 Ruminococcus bicirculans (ex Wegman et al. 2014) | reverse complement strand
TGATGATCGTAGAAGAAACCATCTCACTGATCGCATTAACGCCTACCATCGCACAGCAGAATAAAATCACATTCTGTCCTCCAATCATATTCTGAAGATATTCAGACTGTCCAAACAGCAGAATCATGGAAGACATAAAGAACAGAGTGTTGAGAAACGCAGAAAAGAATCCTGTAACTGCACATGATACATTAGTATTTGCTTTTCTGTGAACACCTCTGTAAATAAATCCGATACAGATTCCGTCAAGGATACGTGGTACGAAGCACTGGATTACCGTTAATAACGGACTGATCTGGAAAAATGCAGATCCGAGAACACTTGTTCCACCGATTCCCACTGCCTGCATAAAACTGGTCAGTCCAAAAACGGCTCCTGCGATTGCGCCGCCTGTCGGTCCAAGTACGATCGCGCAGACTGCAACCGGAATCACGTTAAATGTTACTGCCAGTGGGCCAATGTTGAGATATCCCAGTGGTGTGTAGGCCATCAGGAAAAGGATTCCTGCCATAAGGCCAAGAATGGTCAGCTGTGATGTAGTAAATTTCTTTGTTTTCATGTTTCCTCCTTGTTATCGTTCCCTTACGCGGGATACAATACGGTGCGGAATTGCGGGCATATGAATTTTTTTATTTACCCGCCTCCTGGTGAACGGGTTACTGTTTCTCTCTTTCTTTCTGAATCGAGAGAATTTTATCCAGGATAACGTTGGCTGCATCCTCCTTGCTCATAAGCTGGAGTGATACGTCTTCATCCTGCGTAATCAGAGTCAGAACATTGGTATCGCCCTGGAATCCTGCTCCTGCCACTTTCAGATTATTGGCAGCAACCATATCCAGATGTTTCTTTCCAAGTTTTGCTCTGGAATTACCGATCATATTCTGGGTTTCCATAGAAAATCCACACAAAAACTGTCCCGGCAGGCGGTGTTCCCCAAGATATCCCAGGATATCGTCTGTCTTTTCCAGTTCGATGCTCATCTGCTCATCATGCTTCTTTACTTTATCCTCATAGACATTGGCCGGACGATAATCTGCCACAGCCGCGGCTTTAATGATAATGTCCTGTTCAAAGCTCACAGAAGTAACTGCATCAAACATTTCTTTTGCAGTCACAACCGGAACAAGCTTCACAAACGGCGGCGGTTCGACCGCACATGGTCCGCTGACCAATGTCACATCTGCACCACGGAGCATAGCTGCTTTCGCCAGGGCATACCCCATCTTTCCGGAAGAATGATTTGTGATATAACGTACAGGATCGATCGACTCCTGTGTAGGTCCGGCAGTCACAAGGACTTTACAGCCAAGGAGATCTTTTTCTTTTGCGATTTCTCTGAGGATATAGTCCAGAAGCATCTCCGGCTCCGGCATCTTTCCGGCTCCCGTATCGCCGCACGCCAGATAGCCACTGGCCGGCTCGATCACTTCATATCCATAATGCTGCAAAATCGCAAGATTATCCTGAACGATCGGATTTTCATACATATTCGTATTCATAGCAGGTGAAACAATCTTTTTGCATTTACATGCCATAATCGTAGTTGTCAGCATATCATCTGCAATTCCGTGTGCCAGCTTACCGATCACATTTGCGCTCGCCGGTGCGATCATTACCACATCCGCCTGCTTTGCGATGGAAACATGTTCTACACTAAACTGAAAATTTCTGTCAAAGGTATCCACCAGACATTTATTTCCGGTGAGAGTTTCAAAAGTAATTGGATTGATAAAATTTGTGGCATTCTGTGTCATCAGTACATGTAC
>CAVFJK010000010.1:12243-14715 GCA_963622815.1 Ruminococcus bicirculans (ex Wegman et al. 2014) | reverse complement strand
GATGTTGAGCAGAGACTGGAAAAAGACGATGTAATCATTATTCCGGTAGGTTCAACAGAGAACCATGGTAACTCCGGTCCGATCGGTGAGGATACATTCATTGTTTCCCGTATCGCAGAAATGGTAGCAGAAAAAGTTGGCTGTACAGTAGCTGAACCAGTATGGTATGGTTCTCATCCATTCCATCATATCGGACAGCCTTGTACAATCCCGCTTCCGGATGATGTATTCTGCTCTTTCCTCAGAGCTATCATCACAGGATTCTGGAACACAGGATTCCGTAAAATGATCTTTATCAGTATGCATGGACAGGAATATTCTCTTCCGGTTGCTATCCAGGAATGGGGCAAAAAATATCAGGTTCCGGCAATGATCTATTTCGTAGACCTTCCGCGAGTAATGGCTCAGACTCTGATGGACAAAGAGCACGGCGGACCATTCAACAGACCGTTCCAGCATGCATGCGAGGCTGAACAGAGTATTTCTCTGGCACTCTTCCCAGAATACTGCGATATGGAACATGCAGAAGACACAGATGTACATGGAATTCTTCCGGCAGGACATGTTGACCGCGGTGGAGATATCTATGGAAATCCGATCCCGGGACATTGCGTAGTTGGTAATGCAGGTATCGAATGTGTAACAGCACCACAGGGTGTACTTGGACATGCAACAGAAGCAGATCCGGCTAAAGCAACTGCCTGCATCGAAAAAGTTTGCGATTACCTTGTAAAACTGCATCATGATATCCTTGAAGCATGCCCTCCAGGAGTACTCCCGGATGCAAAATATATGAGCCAGAGAGATCCAGAAGAAATCGAAAAGCTTCTTAAAGGACCTACACATGGTGGCAAACATATCTACACAATCGCATGGCCATGCTAATTATAACGAAGTTATAATAACTGAAATAAAATCCCATATTAATTTACCTGCTCTAATTAATGCTGCGGCTTCTGACAAAGGAGCCGCAGAAAAACCATACAGCATTCTTCAGACAGTCGGGCTGCTTACTGTTATGATAACAACCCGATCAAGACACGCAAGACCTCCGCACAGTTCGGCTGTCTGAAGAGAGCTGTATGGCTAAAATAAAAGAAAGAAGGATTGAAACAATGAAAGCACTTGTTTATCAGGGACCTGGAGCATTAGAAGTACAGGAGAGAGAAATCCCTTCACCAAAAAAGGGAGAGGTACAGATTAAGATTAAAAAAGTTTCTATCTGTGGTTCAGATCTTGGTGCGTACAGACATGCGTCTGACAGATTCATGCCACCGCTTGTATTGGGTCATGAGTTTTCCGGAGATATTACAGAAGTTGGAGAAGGTGTAACATCTCTGAAAAAAGGACAGAGAGTAACTGTAAACCCGATGGTTCTCTGTAATGACTGTTATTTCTGTAAAAGAGGAGAAGGAAATCTCTGTGGAAACAGAAAGAGCCTTGGAACTGCAATTGGAGGAACACAGACCGATGGAGCAATGAGAGAATATGTGACAGTTCCGGACTGGATGGTAGTTCCGATCGCAGATAATGTATCCTACGAGTCAGCAGCACTTCTTGAGCCTTGTGGAGTAACTCTCGCATGTGCAAAGAAAGGACTTACATCAGAAGAGAAAAATACAGTAGTTCTTGGAGCCGGCCCGATCGGACTTCTGATCGTAAAATTCCTGAAAGCCCTTGGCGTTGAAAATGTTATCGTGTCTGATATCATTGACAAACGACTGGAAAAAGCTAAAGAATGCGGTGCAGATCATGTCATCAACTCCAAGAAAGAAGATGCAGTGGCAGCAGTAAAAGCACTTACAGACGGATATGGTGCAGACCGTGTGATCAATGCAGCCGGAGAATTTCTTATCAATCAGTCATTTGAGATGGTCAAAAACGGCGGAACAAGCGTATTAGTTGCACTTGCTCATGCAAAAGTAGAAATTGATCCTATGGAAATCGTAGGCCGTGGACTTACATTTATGGGAAGCTATATGTTTACAACAGAAATGAAAGAAGCAGCACAGATGCTTGCAGATGGAAAACTGGTTGTAGAAGATCTGATCACATCTACATTCCCGCTGGAGGATGGAAAGAAAGCATTCGATATTCTGTGTACACCGGATAACGATGAGATCAAGGTTCAGATTTCATGTGAATAAAAAATTTAAAATATAACAAATGGGGTTTAGTATCTGAAAAGACAGGAGGATTTTTACTATGAGCGTTAAAATGAAAGCATATTGTTATGTAGCACCTTTCAAAATTGAAGAACAGGAAAGAGATATGCCGGAACCGGGAAAAGGCCAGGTAAGAATTAAAGTAAAAGCAGTATCTATCTGTGGATCTGATACAGGCGGATTTAAAGGAACAAGTGCAATGCGTGTAGCTCCTCTGGTAATGGGACATGAGTTTTCAGGAGTAGTAGACAAATATGGTGAAGACGTGCAGAATCCGGAAGTACCGGTAGGCGGAAGAGTTGTAGTT
>CAVFJK010000010.1:1595-12233 GCA_963622815.1 Ruminococcus bicirculans (ex Wegman et al. 2014) | reverse complement strand
GAACCTCTGCGAAGAGCGTTTCATTCCAGGAACCACAATGCCGGCTGGCGGATATGACGGAGCAATGGCAGATTATGTTGTAGTTCCGGCAGATAAGCTGATTCCGATCTCTGACAAGATCAGCTTTGAAGAGGGATCTATGTTTGAGCCTACATCTGTAGCTCTTCGTGGAGTTAAGATGTTAAGTGATGTTAAAGACAAAACAGTTACAGTATTTGGAGCAGGTCCGATCGGTCTTCTGGCACTGGAATGTCTGAAATATCTTGGAGCAAAGGATGTCATCAGTATCGACCTGAATGAAGAGCGTCTGAATAAAGCTTTAGAGTGCGGAGCTTCCTATGTTATCAACTCCAAAAATGAAGATCCGGTTGCCAGAGTAATGGAGATCACAGGTGGCAAGGGTGCTGATGCCGGTGCAGACTGTGTCGGAATTGCTGTCAGCCTGAATACAAGCATGAAGATGGTTAAGAATGGCGGCGAGATCGCAATGATCGGTATGGCAACAGAGCATATGGACGGATTCGAATATAAATATGCTGTTGCTCATGAAATGAAATTAAAAGGCAGCTATTGCTATGTAGATGAACTTTATGAGATCCCGAAAATGATCGAGGAAGGCAAACTGGATCTTAAGAAACTGATCACATCTACAGTTCCAATGAGCCAGGTACAGGAAAGATTTGAAGATCTGGTATCCGGACATTCAAAAGAAGTAAAAGTAATTCTTAAGAATGATTAATCAGAACAGGGGGTAAGAAGCTATGAAGATGAAAACAAGTCATTTTGGATTTGTGAATGAGGCAGACCGGATCGCGGCAGCAGGATATGATGGAATCGAGCTTCATATTAAAGAAATCATGTCTTTTGATGATCTGGAATTCCAGAAAGCCAGAAAAAAAATAAAAGACTCTGGTCTGGCAAGCGAAGTTTTTGACAATCCCCTTCCACTGGATGTAGTAATTGCTGATAAGAAATTTGATATGGAATACTATACAGAATATCTGAAACAGGCAGTAGACCGTACAGCCCGCATGGGAGCAAGATATTTCGTATATGGAAACGGGAAGACGAGAAGTCTTCCCGAAGGAGAAGAAAGAGAAGAAGCAGCAAAGAAAAATGACGAACTGATCGTGAAATTATGTGAAATTGCTCAGCAGTATAATATTACTATTATGATGGAGCCACTGGCTTCTGCTATCTGTAATTCTGTTCTCAGTATTCCGGAAGCTTATCAGTATGCGAAAAAACTGGGCTGCAAAAATCTGAAGACACTTCTGGACTTCAGATGGTTCGTTGAAGGCGGTCATGATTATTCAGTGATTGAAGAGTATGCTGATTTTATCAAACATGTACATGTTGACAATCCGAAATTTGCGTTCCCGGAAAGACGTGTGCCGATGCTCTGGGATGGCTTTAATTATGGAAAGTTATTCGAGACTCTGAAAAATATTTCCTACAAGGGTTATATTTCATATGAAGCAAATACTTTTGATGATTATGATACAGATTTAAGAAAAGGTCTGGAGTTACTGAAACACTATGATATCTATTCTTATGGTGCCGAAGAGTTAGGAGAGTGCCGGGCTTAATCAGAAAGGGGGATGGCCAGAATGAAGAAACATGAAAAATATCCAAAATTGTTTGAACAAATTACAATTCGACGAATGACTGTGAAGAATCGAGTGTCTATGGCTCCGATGGGAACCAACTATGGTGAGCAGAACGGAGAAATGAGTTTTCTTCATATGGATTATTATGAGCAGCGTGCACAGGGCGGCGTCGGAATGATCATTGTCGAAAATGCCTGTGTTGATTTCCCTCTGGGTTCCAATGGAACTACGCAGATACGAATTGATCATGATAATTACATCCCGAGATTCTATAAATTATGTGAAACAGTACACCAGTATGGAACATGTATTGCGGTGCAGCTGAATCATGCAGGTGCGTCAGCAATGGATAAAAGAATCGGAATGCAGACAGTATCTGCATCAGATGTTCCATCAAAGCCAGGCGGTTCTGTTCCGCGTCCGCTTACCAAAGAAGAGATTCTGGAAATTGTAAAAAAATACGGTGAAGCTGCAAAGCGTGCACAGGCGGCAGGATTTGATGCTGTTGAGGTGCATGCCGGTCATGGATACCTGATCAGTCAGTTCTTATCACCAAGTATGAATAAGCGTACAGATGAATTCGGAGGATGTCCGGAGAATCGGGCACGTTTTGCCAGAATGGTAATGGAAGAAGTGAGAAAACAGGTAGGACCATTTTTCCCGATTTTCTGCAGAATCAGTGCAGACGAACTGATCGAAGGCGGAAATACACTGGAGGATACACTGGAACTTCTGACATATTTTGAAAAAGAAGCAGATGTCATTGATGTTTCTGCTGGCCTGAACAGTTCCCTTCAGTATCAGATCGACAGCTGTCAGCTGGAAGACGGATGGAGATCTTATATGTCCAGAGCAGTTAAAGAAAAATTTGGAAAGCCGACGATTACAACCGGAAATATCCGTTCGCCAAAGAGAGCGGAAGAAATACTGGAAAACGGAGATGCAGATTTCATCGGAATGGGCCGTGGACTCATCGCAGATCCGAACTGGGTAAACAAAGTAGAGTTTGGTGCGGAATGTACAATTCGTAAATGTATTTCCTGCAATATTGGATGCGCCGGACATCGTCTGGCACAGAATACACCAATTCGATGTACTGTAAACCCGACAGTAAATGAATGGCACACAGAAGAAAAAGTATCAAAACCATGTAATGTGGTTGTTATTGGTGGCGGAACAGCCGGAATGGAGGCTGCATGTACAGCGGCAGAAGCCGGATGTCAGACATTCCTGCTGGAGAAGAAAGAGGAGCTGGGCGGACTGGCGTCTCTGATCAGCAAAATACCGGACAAGAAGAGAATCCATGATTTTGTGGATTATCTGACAGTACGTGCTGAAAATCTTCCGAACCTGTATACATTTACAGGAACAGAAGCTACTGCAAAGTTTGTGAAATGCCTTAAGCCGAATATCATTGTCAATGCAACAGGATCTCAGCCGCTGCTGCCGCCGATCGAAGGCCTGCATGACTGGATCGACAAGGATGGAAGCAAAGTATACTCTATTTTGAAAATGATCGATAACATTGATCGATTCCCGGAGAGCCTGGACGGCAAGAAGGTTGTCGTTGTTGGCGGTGGTGCCGTTGGTCTCGATGTTGTAGAATTTTTTGCACCGCGTGGTGCTGATGTGACGATTATTGAGATGATGGATCAGATTGGAAAAGACCTTGATCCTGTAAGTAAACTGCGTATGAAAGAGATTATTGAGAAATATAACGTCACAGAGCTTCCAAAAACTGCACTGACAAAAGTAGGAAAAGACAGTTTTACAGTAAAAACTCCGGATGGAGAACTGAAAGAGTATGCATTTGACTATGCTTTCGTCTGCCTTGGTATGAAGTCCAGAAGTCCTGTTCTTGAGGAGCTTGAAGAAGCTTTTGCAGCAGAAGAAAAAGTCGAGATTATGAATGTAGGTGACAGTGTACGAGCCCGCAGGATCATTGCAGGTGTCGCTGAAGGCCATAACATTTTAAAAACTTTAAGGAAACATGGATATCTCAGTAACAGGTAAGGTGGAAAATATGAGAAAATCAATCAATATCAGAGGAATGAAGCTTGGAGAAGGCAGACCGAAGGTATGCGTTCCGATCACAGGAAAATCCGAAGCAGATATTCTGAAAGAAGCAAAGCTTGCACAGGATGCAGGTGCTGATCTGGTCGAATGGCGTGCAGATTATTATGAAGATGTCCACAAAAGTGGCAAAGCTGCTGAAATGGCAGTAAAACTCAGAGAAACAGCAGGCGAAATGCCGGTACTGTTTACATACAGAACAGAGGGCGGTGAAAATCCGATCTCTCTGGAAGAATATATTTCTTTAAATAAAAGTATTGCTGCAGGTAAAGCAGCAGATCTGATCGACATTGAGTTGTTCATGGGAGATGAGGTATGTCAGGAGTTCTGTGAGTATGCTCATCAGAATGGATGTGTTGTTGTCATATCCAGTCACGATTTTGAAAGAACACCAAATGATCAGACTATCGTTGAAAGAATGTGCAAAATGCGTGAACTTGGCGGTGATGTACCAAAGGTTGCCGTAATGCCGCATAATGCAGAGGATGTACTGACATTACTGTCTGCGACTAACCAGTATGCAAATGTACATGCAGATGGACCGCTGATCACTATGTCAATGGGATGGCTGGGAGGAGTCAGCCGTATCAGTGGAGAGATTTTTGGCTCATCTCTTACATTTGGCAGTACGCTGAGAAGTTCCGCACCGGGACAGCTGTCAATAAAAGAAGTTAATTACATTCTGGATGCATTGCACAAGGAGGAAACAGAAGGTTAATTTATATTTAATAATGTTGGTTGGATAAAAGTAGCAAAAGTTAAAGGGATACAGGCCATCCGTTGATCAGATGGCCTGTACGCATAGGGCATCGTACAGAAACAGTAATGGGGACTGTTTCAGAAAAGGAGGACCTTGTGAAAATATTAAAATGGATGAATGAATATTTTGAAGAAGCTGTGATGATCATACTTCTTTCAATAATGACGCTTGTAATGGGGGCACAGGTTGTTGCAAGATACTTTTTTAATTATTCTATTTCATGGAGTGAAGAGCTTACCAGATATCTGTTTGTCTGGAGTGGCTTTCTGAGTATTGCTTTCGCAGCACGCAATACGATCGCAATTCGGATAGATCAGTTTATTACCGGATTTTCATTTAAAACCAGAACATTAATTTTGTGTGTGGATTATATTATTGAGGCTGTATTTTTTGGATATTTAATACCTCAGGCATGCACATCATTTTTTAAAGTGTTGGGAAGCGGACGCACCAGTACTGCAATGGGAATGCCGATGTGGATTCTTCAGGCTGCACCGTTACTGGGATTTATACTGGCAGAGTTCAGACTTCTCCAGCAGATTTGGATAAAAATAAAAGAACTGAAGGAGGGTGAAACATGCAGGGAATAATTGTTTTTGTTATATTTTTTGTATTGCTGATCGCAGCAGTTCCGATTGCAACTGCGGTAGGAATTGCATCTGTTTTTCCGGGACTCATTAATCCTGAATTCACCGGCAGCGTTTCGTATGTACTGCGTTCGATGCTGACAGGTCTTGACAGTTTTCCGCTTCTCGCCATTCCGATGTTCGTCCTTTCGGGAATTATCATGGCACGCGGAGGTGTATCGAGAAAACTTTTCGATGTATTTACATATTTTATCGGAGATTTCAGCGCCGGTATGCCGTGCGCAGTAGTTATAACGTGTCTGTTTTATGGTGCAATTTCAGGTTCCGCACCTGCAACAGTTGCAGCGGTAGGAAGCATGACAATACCGATTCTTATAAATCTTGGTTATGACAAGAAATTTTCCACAGCAATCGTGGCTGTGGCAGGAGGACTGGGTGTAATTATTCCACCAAGTATTCCTTTTATCCTGTTTTCTATGGCATCCGGCGAATCCGTAGGTAATCTGTTTAAGGCTGGAATTATTCCTGGAATCCTTATTGCTGTATTGCTGATGGGATATGCAAAGTTCTACTGCTGGAGACATGGAGAAGATAAAGAGAATATCCATAAGGTAGTAACTGCGCTCAGAGAAAGAGGTTTTCTGAACCTGATGAAGGATGGAATCTGGGCGATCCTGACACCTGTTATTATTCTTGGCTGCATATATGGAGGAATCGCATCTCCGACAGAAGCAGCGGTAATTTCCGTATTTTATGCACTTTTTGTAAGTCTTGTTATTTATAAATCTCTCAGAGTAAAGGATATTCTGGCAATTTTGTCCGAATCGGTTCATACATATGGACCATTACTTCTGATCCTGATCGCATCCACAGCATTTTCCAGAGTTCTGACACTTCTGAAGGTGCCGCAGGGAATCAGTGGATGGATTTTAAACAGTTTCTCAAATTCGGTAATTATTCTGCTGGTAATCAATCTGTTTCTGTTATTTGTGGGTATGGTTATGGACACCAGTCCGGCAATTCTGATCACAACACCAATCCTTCTTCCAATCATAACAGAAATTGGCATGAACCCGACACAGTTTGGTATCATGATGGTAGTCAACCTGGCTATTGGATTTGTTACCCCGCCACTTGGAGTTAATCTGTTTGTTGCCGGATCTCTGACAGGTGTACCTGTTATAGAAATTGCCAAAAAAGCAGTTCCGATGATCATTCTGTTCCTTGTAGCACTGTTGCTGATTACATTTATTCCGGCTATCAGCCTTGCTTTATAGGAGGGTGTATATATGAGAAGAGTGAAAAAGATAAACAGAAAAAATATAGTACCGGCTATGGCAGTTATAATTGCAATGTCTGCAGTCTGTTCCGGCCTTACAGGATGTGGAACAGAAACGACAGAAGAAAAAGCGACTCATACCTGGGCATTGGGAACAAGCAGTCCGGAGGATACGGTCACGCAGGTTTTTGCAGAAAGATTTGCAGAAGAGGTATCAAGCCGCAGCAATGGAGAGATGGCAATTGATATTTATCCGAACTCAACGATCGGAAATGATTCTGAGCTTCTTGAAAGCTGCGAGGAAGGCGACATTGCGTTTGTTGTGCAGAATCCGGCACCACAGGTGAGCTATATACCGGAGGTAGCGGTTTTTGACTACCCATGTGCATTTGAAACCATTGAAGAGGCACGAAATGCAGTAGATGATAAAGCGTTTTATGAAGAACTGGATAAGGCTTATAATAAATCCGGATATCAGCTGCTGAGTATTGCAGACCAGGGATTTCGTGTAATGACATCAAATGTAAAGGTTGAGAGTATTGATGACTTTAAGGGTCAGAAGATTCGAACTATGGAAAATGCAAACCAGCTGTCTTTCTGGAAAGAGCTGAAAGCAAACCCGACACCGATGTCATTCAGTGAAGTATATATCGGACTGCAGCAGAAAACGATTGATGCACAGGAAAACCCTGTAGAAGTTATTGTATCCGGTAAGCTCTATGAGCAGCAGGACTACATTATTGAGACAAACCATCTTCCACATTATATCACGCTGTTTATGAGTGATTCGCTGTTCGGTGATCTGAATGAAGAAGAACAGAAGATCATAACAGAAGCAGCAGATGCTGCCAAAGAGTATGCCAGAGAGCAGGCAGACGACAGAATTGAAGACAGACTTAATATTATTGAGGAGTCCGGCACAGAAATTGTGACTCCGTCTGAAGAGCTGTATGCAGAGATGCGTGAAGCTTCACAGGGAACCTGCGATGCCGTAAGGGAGCAGGTAGGAGACGAACTGGTTGACAAGTATCTGCAGAAATAATATCATATTTTAATATAGGAGCTAAAGGGCATATCATCAGGTAACAGGATATGCCCTTTTGTTCTAACTTGGAGATTACAGGGGTAAAAGGAAATGCAAAACCATTTTTTTATCAGAGACAAAAAATTCTATCATGTTCTGTCGGGAATGATCGTCGGTATTGCTTTTCAGAACCTGATTGCTTACAGTGTAAACATGCTGGACAATATCATGCTTGGAAGTTACAGCCAGACGGCACTTTCAGGAGCGGCTACGGTCAATCAGATCTTTTTTATTGTACAGCAGATCGGAATGGCAATCGGAAATGCACTGGTAGTTCTGGCTTCTCAGTACTGGGGACAGAAAAATGGGGAAGCAGTACGCAGGCTTACCTGGATCGCGGGCAGAGTCACAGCCATAGCAGGCTGTATCATATTTTTGATATGTGCCTGTGTTCCGGAGCAGCTGATCGGAGTGTTTACAGGTTCGGATGAGCTGATCTTAGAGGGGGCAGCATATCTCAAAATTCTGAAGTGGAGTTTTGTTTTATTTTTATTCAGCAATCTTATGATATCCATGCTGAGAAGTATAGAGGTTATTAAAATATCTGTGCTAATATCCTGCGTCTCGCTTATTGTGAATGGTGGGATAAATTATCTGCTGATATTTGGAAACTGCGGTTTCCCGGAACTTGGGATCCGTGGGGCTGCAATTGGCACATTGATCGCAAGAACAGCGGAAATGCTTATTGTATTTTTTTATGTGGCTCTGATGGATAAGAAGGTCAGGCTGTTTTCGGAGATAAATAAGAACAAAAATAAGACATGGATGCGGACTCTTCAGAAGGATTACCGGAAGGTGTTTATTCCGATTCTGGCGACCTCTCTTTTGTGGGCTATATCTGTGCCGATGCAGACTGCCATTCTGGGTCATCTGTCTGATGACGCTATCGCCGCAAATTCTGTTTCCAGTACTTTTTTTCAGTATATGAAAGTAATCATCGTGGCGATTTCTTCGGCCTCATCTGTCGTGATCGGTAAAGAGATCGGGAATGGTAATACAGAAAGGGTAAAAGCGGCTGGAAGAACACTTTCGGTTATTGATGTAGGAATAGGTGTCTTTCTGGCAGTTGTTCTGATAATTCTAAAAAATCCACTTTTATCCATGTACAGGATGAGTGAAACAGCAGCAGTCCTGGCAGATCATCTCATTGTGATCATGAGTCTGGTCATGATCGGCATGTCCTATCAGATGCCAGTGCATGTGGGGATTCTTCAGGGAGCCGGAGATACCAGATTCTGCATGTGGATGAACATGATCTCGACCTGGGGAATTGTTATGCCTTTATCGTTTATGGCAGCCTTTGTGTGGAAGCTGCCCGTAGAGTTGGTGGTTTTTATAATACAGTCAGATCAGTTATTTAAGGGGATTCCGGTTTTCATGAGATTCAGAAGCTATAAATGGATACATAAGCTGACAAAAAAAGAAGGTGTATAAGTGCCTGAAGAGATTTTTTATTGATTGCTGTCATACCGAAACCATGTTATCATTATAAAAGCTGAAATTGAAAAGCAATGGGAAATTTTAGCGAAAATAAGCGAATGGGGTAGGTTTATTGTATGGAACAACATCATGAAAGAAGTACGTTTTCAGGAAAACTGGGATTCGTATTATCGGCTGCCGGTGCGTCCGTCGGATTGGGAAATATCTGGCGTTTTCCGTATCTGGCTGCGAAATACGGCGGCGGAATTTTCCTGCTGATCTACATTATCCTGGCACTGACATTTGGATATTCAATGATCGTAGCGGAGACAGCACTTGGACGCATGACGAGGAAAAGTCCGGTAGGAGCATTTGGTAAATTTGGCAGATCAAAATGGCTGTCCTTTGGTGGATGGATCAATGCAGTCATTCCGATTCTGATCGTACCGTATTATTCCGTAATCGGCGGATGGGTTATTAAATATCTGGTCGAATATGTAAAAGGAAACAGTCAGAAACTGGCAACAGATGGCTATTTCTCTGAGTTCATTTCAAATGGAGTATCAACCGAAGTCTGTTTCCTGGTATTTGCATTATTTACAATAGCAATTATCTATGCAGGTGTTCGAAATGGCGTAGAGCGTGTTTCAAAATTTATGATGCCGATTCTGGTATTTTTATCTGTGTTGATCACGATTTATTCTGTGAGCAGACCGGGAGCAATGGAAGGCGTGAAATATTTCCTGATTCCGAACTTTGAGAATTTCTCATGGATGACGGTCGTGGCAGCGATGGGGCAGATGTTCTATTCACTGTCGATTGCGATGGGTATTCTGGTAACATTTGGCTCCTATATGAAGAAAGATGTCTCCATTGAAGGTTCAACAACAAATGTCGAGATTTTTGACACGGCGATTGCGATTATGGCAGGCTTAATGATCATTCCGGCAGTCTTTGCATTTTCCGGTGGAGACCCGGATACACTGCAGGCAGGACCATCCTTGATGTTTATTACGATTCCGAAAGTTTTTGCAAGCATGGGACTTGGAACTCCGGTAGGAATCCTGTTTTTTGTGCTGGTGCTCTGTGCGGCACTGACAAGCTCCATTGCACTGACGGAGAGTGCAGTATCTACATTCCAGGATGAATTGAGATGGTGCAGACAGAAATCTACACTGGTTGTTGGTGGAATTATGATCGTGCTTGGAAGCCTTTCTTCACTGGGATATGGACCGCTTGGATTTGTAAAGATTATTGGAATGCAGTTCCTGGATTTCTTTGACTTCCTGACAAACTCCGTTATGATGCCGATTGCGGCACTGGCGACTTGTCTTCTGGTTTCCAGAGTGATTGGTGTTAAGAAGATTGAAGAGGAAGTTATGCTTGAGGGTGGAACATTTAAGAGAAAGAAAATCTTTAATTTTATGATCAAATATCTTTGCCCGATCTTTGCGGTAATCATTCTGCTCAGTTCCGTGGCAAATGCATTTGGATGGATTTCCATGTAAGAAAGATATCATAGTTGGAGGTTTTAGACCCTGGCATCACATAATAGGAAATAACAAAACCGCAGTATCCTGTATGTACAGAAACTATGTACAGGAGCTGCGGTTTTCTTTAATTGCAGTTTTGTTGGGGATCTGGCAGCCTTACCATGACCGGTTCATGTTCGAGTGCCGGAATGATCTTATTTTTCAGATCTTCGGTTGTAAATTTAAGGCTTGAGGTATTGATACATGGATGACATCCAAAATAAGGCTCTTTCATGACATCTTCATCAATCAGAAGCTGTACTTTCTTTTCATGGTCGTTCATCAGTCCCATGA
>CAVFJK010000010.1:842-1585 GCA_963622815.1 Ruminococcus bicirculans (ex Wegman et al. 2014) | reverse complement strand
TGATGCTGACAGATCCTGGGGTGATATCCAGATATTTTTCCATGTATTCCGGTTTCGCAAAAGATAATCGGGAAGAGTTGATCTGGGCGGAAAGATCTTTTGTCTTAAAAGGTTTATTTCCCGGCATTAAAAGCAGATAAAAGTTTGTTTCCTGTCGGTTGCACAGGAACAGGTTCTTGCAGATCGTGGTATCATCTCCGAGAGTACGGTCAATCTCCTCGCAGGCTTCCATTGTCATAGCTGCCTCATGATCTACACGCTGATATTCTACATTAAGTTTATCTAAAAAATCATAGACGCGGATTTCTTTATCCAGTCGGTTTTCTGTATTTTCAGGTCTTCCATTCTGTAATTCCATTGTCGTGACTCCTTTTCTTATTTCATATCTGTGAGTGTACCCCTTTCTCATAGGCGTTGTCAATAAAATGTGGTTTTGTGATAAATTTTTTGAAAAAAGGTCTTTACAAACCACAAGAAACCATATATAATGCAGACAGAAACAAAGAAAAACAACAGATAACATAAGAACAAACAACATAAAACCACAAACACAATAAGTCTGCTCATTTTGCGGACAACATTTACAGATTGAAAGCGGAGGAATAAATATTATGAAAATTTTAGAGACAAAATTCGTACAGGGATTTATTAAGATGGCAAATGATGGTTACCTGCAGGGATGGCATGAAAGAAATGGTGGAAACTTAAGCTATCGTCTGAAAACAGAAGAAGTTGAGATGATC
>CAVFJK010000010.1:0-832 GCA_963622815.1 Ruminococcus bicirculans (ex Wegman et al. 2014) | reverse complement strand
GTCCACGTCTGAATGCACTGGGAGAATGGACACCGATCGGAACAGAGGTACCGGGGCTTGCCGGAGAATTCTTCCTTGTAACAGGAAGTGGAAAATATTTCCGTAACATCATCGTAGACCCGGAAGTATGTCTTGCGATCATTGAACTGGATGATAAAGGCGTTAACTATCGTATCCGCTGGGGACTGGTAGAAGGTGGAAGACCGACCAGTGAGCTGCCGACACATCTGATGAACCATGAAGTAAAGAAGAAACTGACAAACGGAAAACATCGTGTTATCTATCATGCACATACAACGAATACGATTGCATTGACCTTTGTCCTTCCGTTGGATGACAAGGTATTTACAAGAGAGCTTTGGGAATCTGCAACAGAGTGCCCGGTCGTATTCCCGGATGGAGTCGGAGTTGTTCCGTGGATGGTTCCGGGCGGAAGAGAAATCGCAGTAAAGACTGCAGAACTGATGAAGAAATACGATGTAGTCATCTGGGCACATCATGGAATGTTCTGTTCCGGAGAAGATTTTGACCTGACATTCGGTCTGCTTCATACAGTAGAGAAATCCGCAGAGATTTTGGTTAAGATACTGTCTATGACACCAAATAAACTCCAGACAATCCAGCCGGATAACTTCCGTGCACTTGCAAAAGATTTCAAGGTAACACTGCCGGAAGAGTTTCTTTATGAGAAAAAGTAAATAACGAATAAATAACGAAGGATACAGCCGAACACCAAAGGTGTCCTATTCATAGAAATATTATGATTAACGCGAGGGGAATCTGAAGGGAGGTGGAGATTATGAAAAGCTACACATTATGCAAAGTAGGCGAT
>CAVFJK010000009.1:0-6202 GCA_963622815.1 Ruminococcus bicirculans (ex Wegman et al. 2014) | reverse complement strand
GTACAATACATGCGATCAGAGATTCCGGTTCCACATCACCATGATGGGATGCAACCGTGTTGATAACGATCGGGGACTCTTTATATTTCTTGCAGAGATCCACACCGATCTGAATATGAGAACCTTCCACTTCATGGTCAATGGATTTACCAATGTCATGAAGAAGTCCGGCACGTTTGGCCATACGCACATCCACACCAACTTCTCCTGCAAGAAGTCCGGAAAGCTGTGCAACCTCGATTGAATGTCTCAGAGCATTCTGTCCATAGCTTGAACGGAATTTCATACGTCCAAGAAGTTTCAGCAGTTCCGGATGGATACCATGAACACCAACATCCATTGCTGCGTTCTCGCCATCTTCTCGAATCTGTGTTTCTACTTCTTTCTGTGCTTTCTCTACCATCTCTTCGATTCTGGCCGGATGAATACGTCCGTCAACGATCAGTTTCTCCAGAGCGACTCTGGCGATTTCTCTACGAATCGGATCAAAAGCAGATAAAACGACTGCTTCTGGTGTATCATCAATGATCAGATCAACACCTGTCAGAGTTTCAAGAGTACGAATATTACGTCCTTCACGTCCGATAATTCTACCCTTCATCTCATCACTTGGCAGCTGTACAACAGAAATTGTAGTCTCTGCAACATGGTCAACTGCACATTTCTGAATTGCATTTACCACGTATTCTTTTGCCTTCTTACCAGCTTCTTCCTTGGCTCTGTTTTCCAGTTCCTTGTACATTCTGGCGACATCAACTTTGACATCATCTTCTACACTTCTGAGTAACTCGTCTTTTGCCTGGTCGGAGGTCAGACCGGAAATTCTTTCCAGTTCCTGTACTCCTTTTTGTTCAAGTTCGTCTACTTTCTTTTCTCTTTTTTGTAACTCAGCAACTTTTGCTGTGCACTCTGCCTCACGCTTCTCTACTGCATCCGCTTTTTTATCAACAGATTCTTCTTTTGATAAAACACGTCTTTCGTATTTCTGCAGCTCGGATCTCCGTTCCTTAGTTTCCTTCTCAAGTTCATTTTTCGTTCTGAGGGATTCTTCCTTTACTTCCAATAAAGCTTCTCTCTTCTTTGTCTCAGCAGTTTTTAAAGCTTCATCTATGATGCTTCTTGCTCTGTCTTCTGCTGTGCCAACAACTTCAGCATCTTTCTGTGCCTTATTGTTAACAGCAACCTTGCAAGTAATAGGAACCGCAATAAGCAGTGCGACCGCTACAGCGACAATTGCTACAATAATTGTAATTGCCACAGGAGCACCTCCTTATTTAGTTTTCATTGTACAAATACAACAATACAAGTTTATCTGTTTTTAGGATTTATGTCAAGTTTTTCTATCTAATTGTTTAAATATTTATGAAATATCCATTTCTTCAAGCACAGAAAAAATATCCCCGGACCGAAATCCCCGTCGTGCCAGATAACCGTACAGTCGTCTCATTTCCTTCTCATCAAGCGATGTTCCCGGAGCATATTTCTTCTCAACCATCTGACGAAGAAGTTTTCTCTCATCCGGTTCTTCCAGTTCTGCGGCTTCTTCCCATGCAGTCTGGATCGTCTGGCGGTCAATCCCTTTCTGTTGCAGTTCCTGAAAGATCTTCTGCCGGCTCTTGTCGTGGATCCGATACATGATGTAATTCGTTGCATATCGGGCATCATCCACATATCCGTAATCTTTCACATAGGCAACCGCATCTGCCGTCAAAGCTTCCGAAAAGCCGGCACGGAGAAGCCGATCATACAATCCCTTCTCCGTGCGGTCCATATGTTCCAGAAGCTTCAGAGCCTTCTTACGTGCTTCCCGCTGCTGTTCCATATCCATCATTCAATTATTCCTGCTCTTCTTCTGTATCCTGCACTGCTGCATTCTGCTGCGCACTCTCTTCTTCCGGAAGAAGATGATACTGGATTCTTACCTGTTTCTCGATTTCCTCACAAATCTCCGGGTGATCCTTAAGGAAGATCTTTACATTCTCTCTTCCCTGTCCGATACGCTCTCCGTTATAGGAGTACCATGCACCGCTCTTATTTACTACATTACACTCGGATGCAAGGTCAAGGATCTCACCTTCTCTGGAGATACCTGTACCAAACATGATATCAAACTCTGCCTGTTTAAACGGCGGTGCAACTTTATTCTTAACGACTTTAACTTTTACATGGTTACCAACCATCTCGCCGCCCTGCTTCAAAGTCTCTGTTCTTCTGACATCCAGACGTACAGAAGCATAGAACTTCAGAGCACGTCCACCGGTCGTAGTCTCCGGATTACCGAACATAACCCCAACCTTCTCACGGAGCTGGTTAATAAAGATGACTACACAGTTAGATCTGCTGATCGCTGCGGTCAGTTTTCTCAGAGCCTGAGACATCAGACGGGCATGAAGACCAACATGGCTGTCTCCCATATCTCCTTCGATCTCAGCCTTCGGCACAAGTGCTGCAACAGAGTCGACGATCACGATATCTACTGCGCCGGAGCGAACCATAGTCTCAGTGATCTCAAGCGCCTGCTCACCATTATCCGGCTGGGAAATATATAAATTATCAATATCTACACCGATATTTTTCGCGTATACCGGATCAAGAGCATGCTCTGCATCGATAAATCCTGCAATACCGCCACGCTTCTGAACTTCAGCTACCATATGTAAGGCAACGGTTGTCTTACCACTGGATTCCGGTCCGTAGATCTCTACGATTCTTCCCTTCGGCACACCGCCGACACCAAGAGCAATATCCAGACCAAGGGAACCTGTCGGAACTGCCTCTACGACCATATGGGAACTGGAATCTCCGAGTTTCATCACAGAACCCTTACCGTACTGTTTCTCAATATGTCCAAGAGCTGCTTCCAGCGCTTTCTGCTTCTCTTCATTAATCATCTTATGGTTTCTCCTTATATTATATTTATTTCAACGCTTATACCAAACCTATGTTCGTGTTTTCTTCTTATATGCTATTATAAATCCCTGCTAAAGTCAAGTAAAACTTTTCGACCAAATGTTCTTTTTTTCTACATTTTATGAGCAGAAAAAGAGACACTGCCCGCACAGTGTCCCTTCTTTATTCGTATTTATTCGTATGATTATTTATTTGTCACCGATCAGCCAGTTATACATTTCCTCATACTGTGCTGCAGAATGACTCCAGGAGAAATCTGCTGCCATAGCACGGTCAACCATCTTGTTCCATTCACGTTTATTATCATAGAATACATGCTCTGCATTACGTACTGTCGCAAGCATTTCATGTGCATTGTAATTCGTAAAGCTGAATCCTGTACCGGTTCCCTCAAACTCATTATACGGCTCTACCGTATCCTTCAAACCACCTGTCTCACGAACGATCGGCAGAGTTCCGTAACGGAGGCTCATCAGCTGACTGAGTCCGCAAGGCTCAAACAGAGACGGCATCAGGAACGCATCAGATGCTGCATAGATTCTGTGTGAAAGCGGCTCATCATAGTAGATCTGTGCAGATACTTTACCATGGTACTTCCAGTCAAAGTGACGGAACATATTCTCATAGCGTTCCTCACCGGTTCCCAGAACTACGATCTGTACCGCATCCTGGCAGAGCTCATCCATCACATATGCGATCAGGTCAAATCCCTTCTGGTCTGTCAGACGGGAAACGATTCCGATCAGCATCGCATTCGGATCTTCATTCAGGCCAAGATCCTTCTGCAGCTGAATCTTATTTTTAACTTTTTCCTTACGGAAAGTCTTGGCATTATAATTCTTTGTGATACATTTATCTGTCTCAGGATTAAATACGTCATAATCAATTCCGTTGACAATACCACGAAGATCATGAGCTCTTGCACAGAGAAGTCCTTCCAGACGTTCTCCATAGAACGGTGTCTTGATTTCTTCTGCATAAGTATTACTTACGGTTGTAACTGCATCGGCAAAAACGATTCCACCTTTCAGGAAGTTTGCATCTTCATATGCTTCAAGTTTATCCGGTGCAAAATAGTAATCAGACAGTCCTGTAATACCCTGAACCGTTTTAACATCCCATACACCCTGGAATTTCAGGTTGTGGATCGTCATGACTGTTTTAATTCCCCAGAAAAATTCATTCTGCTGGAAGGAGTCATGCAGATATACCGGAACAAGACCTGTCTGCCAGTCATGGCAGTGGATCACATCCGGACGGAAACCGATGACCGGAAGAACAGAAAGCACTGCTTTTGAGAAGAATGCAAATTTCTCAAGATCCCACGGTGCACTGTCATATGGTTTCGGACCACTGAAATAATATTCGTTATCGATAAAGTAGAACTGGATTCCTTCGTACTCCAAATGCATAATTCCAACATAGCAGTTCTTGTATCCCAGATCCATATAAAAATGAGTGATATATTCCATTTTATCTTTCCATTCCTGCTTCATGCAGGCATATTTCGGTAAGATAACACGGACATCAAAATAGCGCTTATCAAAACATTTCGGAAGTGCGCCAGCTACATCGGCAAGACCGCCTGTCTTAATAAATGGTACCGCCTCTGATGTTGCAAATAAAATTCTTTTCATCTGTAAATACCCCTCCTTGTATCCCGGCGTCAGTACATTTTCTGACATTTCTGTCTGTGACAGACCTTTTGTTTATTATACTCCAAAACCACTTTGTTGAAAAGAGTGATTTTTATATTCAAGGCGAATTTTATCTGCAATAAGCGCAATAAATTCTGAGTTTGTCGGCTTGCCTTTTCCGGTGCTGACGGTGTACCCGAACAGGGCATCAATCGTATCCATCTTTCCTCTGCTCCATGCCACTTCGATCGCATGGCGGATTGCCCGCTCTACCCGGCTTGGTGTTGTCTGGTGCTTCTTGGCAATCGTAGGATAGAGCACCTTTGTGATCGAATTCAGCATCTCCATATCATTGACTGACAGAATGATCGCATCTCTCAGATACTGATAACCTTTTATATGTGCCGGAACTCCGATCTCATGTATGATATTTGTCACATCGGTTTCCAGATTTCGTTTTCCATAAGGAGCCGGTTCTTCTCTTACAGTCTGGTTCTTAAGTACCGGTTCTCTCATTTTTCTTTCATTTCCTCTTCGTATATGTTTTATACGACTTAAAAGTACCTGTTTGTCAAAAGGTTTCAGCATATAATAATATGCGCCAAGATTAAACGCATCTTCTGTGATTCTTTCCTGTCCGACTGCCGATACAACAATAAACGCCGGCTGTTTTTTCACAGCACTGTTATGACTGCAGTGTTCCATAACGGTAAGCCCGTCCATCTTCGGCATGATAATATCCAATACTACAACATCCGGTTCTTTTTCTCTGATGATGTTACAGATTTCTTCTCCATTATGTGCTTTCCCGACCAGTGTCAGGTCTTTATCTTCTTCGATCATCTGACCAAGTATGTCTGCCATTCTTACGTTATCATCTGCAATCGCCACATTTAATTTTTCCATGAGGCCTTTCCCTCCTAACCAATAAAAATCTTCTTCCTTACAACAAGGACATTATAGTGGAAAGGCCTTCGCGAAATCAAGCCGAAACTGGCTGAAACACTGGATTTTCGTTCGTCCTGAATCGACTTTTTCAGAGTTTCTTTTTTCTTATTTTCCTGCATTTTCACTTATTCCCGTTTCTTCTGCATTCCTCTTTTCGACAGTTTTTCATTTTTCTGTCCCCATATTTTCCAGCATCGTCTCTGCAAAAATGCCGTAACCTCCTGTAGAATCCTGTACAAAAACATGCGTGACCGCACCGGCAAATTTCCCGTTCTGTATGACCGGACTTCCACTCATTCCCTGTACGATTCCTCCTGTCATTTCCAGAAGCTCCGGATCTGTGACCTGCAGTACAAAACTTTTATTTGTATCTTCATGATTCATATCTATCCTGGTGATCTCTGCATCAAACTCACGTACCTTTCCATCCACACAGCAAAGGACGGAAGCCGGACCGATTTCCAGTTCCTGCTTATATGCCACTTCCATCTTTTTCAGAGACAGTTCTTCCGGCATCTCTGATAATGTTCCATAAATCCCCTGCTCGCAGTTTTTATCGATACTTCCTATGATTCTTTCCGCCTCATAATGAATCAGACCGGAAAGTTCCCCCGGACTTCCACTGCTTCCCTTCTGAATCCCGACGATCTGCGCCTGGTACAGTGCTCCGTCATCGATGTGAAGCAATTCTCCGGTATCTACATCGC
>CAVFJK010000008.1:0-2682 GCA_963622815.1 Ruminococcus bicirculans (ex Wegman et al. 2014) | reverse complement strand
CATTGCAGATTATCCGGAGCGAAGAGATTCATCTTGTGCTGACGGACATAAAAATGCCGCATATGGATGGACTGGAGCTTTCCAGACGTGCGAAAGAAGAGAATCCGACACTGCAGATCATAATCTTCAGCGGCTACAGCGATTTTACCTTTGCACAGGAAGCAATTCGTTACGGAGTGACAGAATATATCCTGAAACCGGTAAATCCGGACGATTTTCATAAAGTGATCCAGAAAGCAGAAAAAGAGATTGAGAGCAGAAAGAAAAAAGAAAGCCGCGAGATCAAGGAGAAAAATTTTCTGCAGCAGTATTTTCTCCAGAGCTATCTCTATTCAGGTAAAAAAGAGATTCTGCAAAAAGCCGGTGAACTCATTGATCTGGATAAATGGAACAGCTGGCACTGTGCGATCCTTATTGAATCAGATGTGGCCTTTTTTGATACGGCGGAGGAGACTCTGGAAAGTGAGATTCAGAAAGAACTTCGAAGAGTCTGCTTTTATCTGAATTTGAATGCAAGGCAGTCATTGCTTTTATTCCAGGATGTGTACTGCGATTATCAGCTTGTTGCAAATAACCTGTATAACTTTATGAAAAGAAATTACAGGAATAGTTTTTACCTGGCGGTCAGCCGTAAATTTGAAGGTTGTGAATGTCTGCCGGAAGTCCTGGAACAGCTGGAGCAGCAGATGGAAGAAAAATTTTATCATCCGGAAAAACATGTATTTTCCAATGAAGATGATGTTCTGAAATTATCCGTAGGTGAAATTCAGGATTCCCAGATCATGCAGATGATCTCTGAGGACATTACCCGAAAAGATACTGACCAGCTGAGAAAACATTTCGCATGCCTGAAAGAAAAATATCATGACAATACACAATACTCAGCCATGTATATCAAATTTGTTTTTTCCAATGTCATTCAGGAGCTGTTTCAGGAAAATCAGTTTTCCGGAGAACGTCGTCTGGAGCATGAGATAGAACGCCTGTATAATTGTAAAAATATCATGGAGATCCTTGATGTGACCGAGGACAATATTAAAGAATATGAAGCTTTCCTGGAACGAAGCATGAGCAGTTCCAGAAATGAGGTGGCTGCTGTCAAGAATTATATCTAGCAGCATTATGAGGAAGATTTGAATCTTGAGATGCTTGCAGAGAAAGTATATTTGTCTTCCGGATATCTCAGCTTTATTTTCAAGAAAGAGACTGGTATGAATCTGAACCGTTATATCCGTGTATTTCGTATGGAAAAAGCAAAAGAGCTTCTGTGCAGCACAAATATGAAGGTGGCGCAGATCAGTGAACGTGTAGGTTTTGCAAATGTTTCTTATTTCTGCAGGAGTTTCCGGGAATATTACGGAAGCAGTCCGGAATCATACAGGAAAGGAACCGGAGAGGATGAACAGACTTCGTAAGATATTCAAAAACATGAAATACCGTCATAAACTGACGATCCTTCTGGTAGTCACCGGTCTGGTGCCGATGACAGTACTTGCACTTTACAGTCACAGACGGCAGAGTACCATGGTCAGGAGCAGCGAACTTGAAGACATGCAGTCCATTATGGAACAGACGAAGGAGAGTATTGACAGCCAGACTGCAGTTTATGCGAGCCTTCTGAACTATCTGACGTATTCGCCGGATATTGAAGAAATCATAAAAGAAAAAAATATCGATAACTATACAGCATATGAGAAGTATACCGAGATTGCAGATCCGCTCTTGTCTGTGCCGAAATCTTATCATGATGCGATAAACAGGATTCAGCTTTTTGCAGACAGTATCCAGGTAGAGCATGAGTATACACTTGTTCCGCTTGATAAAATGCAGGAAGAGTGGTGGAGTGAAGGCCTGAAAGATGATGTAAAGATTCAGTGGAAGGTGGATCAGGACCGTAAAGAAATTACGGCTGTCCGCCGGATCTACAGTAATCAGAAACTGGATGCAGTTTTGTGTATTTCTCTGGATTACAATAAGATTTTTCAGCCACTGACAAATATCCTCACAGACGAAAATGGTGGAATCATAGCAGATAAAAACGGGAATGTTCTTTATAACAAAACCGGTCTGACAAATCTGAAATTTGATAAAGACGAAAAGGCTGATTCCATGATTCAGAAGATCAGTCAGTCCTGTGCATACACAAAGACAGAGAGCGAAGAAAATGACTGGGTATTTTACTTCTATAAGAGCCAGGATGCCATTTCAGGTTCTGTGCGCAGATTACTGCTGGAAGAAATCCCGCTGATCCTTGCCTGTGGGCTGATCATTCTGTTCCTGGGACTGTCATTCTCAAGAATCTTTACCAGAAAGATTGAAGAACTGACGAGAAATATGGACCAGGTCAATCATGGAAGTCGTGAGGTTACTGTCAGCAGTGATTCAGAAGATGAAGTCGGTATTCTTGTCAAAAGTTTTCATAATATGATGGATGAGATCAATCGTCTGATCGATGAAGTGTATGTCAATAAGATCGCACTGAAGGAGTATGAGCTGAAAGCACTGCAGGCACAGATCAATCCGCATTTTCTCTATAATACTTTGTCGATGATGAACTGGATGGCAATTCGCAGTAATCAGATGGAAATCAGTAAAGTAACACTGGCACTTTCTACTTTTTACCGGACAGCCTTGAGTAAAGGAGAAGATGTGGTAACAGTGGAAAACTGTATTCAGAATATG
>CAVFJK010000007.1:2988-8597 GCA_963622815.1 Ruminococcus bicirculans (ex Wegman et al. 2014) | reverse complement strand
GTTGTATGCAGTACAAAAAAGCAGAGACAGGAAACGACTGTGACGGAATATCTGGATTATCCGGTAAGAATCTATCCGATAGGACGTCTGGATAAAGATTCAGAAGGACTGCTTCTGCTGACAAATCAGGGTGATCTGGTCAATCGGATCATGCGCGCGGGAAACTACCATGAAAAAGAATATAAAGTGACGGTAGATAAAGAAATTACAGAGGATTTTATCAGAAAGATGAGCAGAGGCGTTCCGATTCTGGGAACGGTAACGCGCCCATGTGTCGTCAGAAAGACCGGAGAGAAAAGCTTCTCTATTATATTGACACAGGGACTGAACCGTCAGATCAGAAGAATGTGTGAATATCTTGGATATCATGTACGCACTCTGAAACGTGTCCGCATTATGAATCTTACACTGGGAGAGCTTAAATGTGGAGAATATCGTGAGATCCGGCAGGATGAGAGGAAGAGACTGAATGAACTGATTCAGGATTCATCCAGCGAGACAGTAATCAGAACAGGAGGACAGCATGGAAACATCAGCCGTAAAACAGATAAAAGAACTGGTGCAAAAGCTGAACGAAGCGGCAAAAGCATATTATCAGGAAGACCGGGAGATCATGAGCAACAGAGAATACGATGCTCTGTACGATCAATTGGAAAAAATGGAAAAAGAAACGGGAATCGTTCTGGCAGACAGTCCGACCGTTAATGTAGGTTATGAGGCAGTTGATGCACTGCCAAAGGAGACACATGAGTCACCGATGCTTTCTCTGGATAAAACAAAGGACAGAGAAGTTTTAAGATCATTTATAGGAACACATCAGACATTACTTTCCTGGAAGATGGATGGTCTGACGATCGTTCTCACCTATGAAAATGGTGAACTTGAGAAAGCAGTTACCAGAGGAAACGGTATTGTGGGTGAGGTCATTACCAATAACGCCAGAGTATTTAAAAATATTCCGTTGAAAATCGCGTATCAGGGCAGACTGGTTTTACGTGGAGAGGCAATCATTACGTATTCAGATTTTGAAAAGATCAATGATACGATTGAGGATGTGGATGCAAAGTATAAGAATCCGCGAAATCTCTGCAGTGGTTCAGTACGTCAGCTGAATAATCAGATCACGGCAGAGCGAAATGTGCGTTTTTATGCGTTTGCATTAGTTTCGGCACAGGATGTGGATATGCACAATTCGAGAAAATATCAGATGGAATGGCTTAAGAGTCAGGGATTTGAAGTAGTGGAATATCGTATGGTCACGGGAGAAAGTCTGGATGAGGCGATGGATTACTTTGCTCATGTGATCGAGCAGAATGATTTTCCTTCGGATGGTCTGGTTGCGTTATATGATGACATTGCCTATGGGGAATCTCTTGGAAGCACTGCAAAATTTCCGCGAAATGCGTTTGCATTTAAATGGGCAGACGAGATCCGAGAGACAACACTTCGCGAGATTGAATGGAGTCCTTCGAGAACAGGCCTTATTAACCCGATTGCCGTGTTTGATCCGGTTGAGCTTGAGGGAACGACAGTCAGCCGTGCCAGTGTCCATAATGTGAGTATTGTAAAAGAACTCCAGCTGGGAATCGGAGATACGATTCAGGTATATAAGGCGAATATGATCATTCCTCAGATTGCGGAGAATTTGACACGAAGCAGTAATCTGGAAATACCGAAGATCTGTCCGACATGCGGGCAGGAAGCCAGAGTGATAAAAGAGAATGATGTAGAAGCGCTTTTTTGTATGAATCCGGACTGTGCGGCTAAAAAAATCAAAGCGTTTACGCTGTTTGTGAGCAGAGATGCTATGAATATCGACGGATTATCCGAGGCAACTCTGGAGAAATTTATCGCAAAAGGTTTTATACACAATTTTGGAGATATCTTTGAAATAGAAAAATACCGTGACGAGATCGTGACGATGGACGGATTTGGAGAAAAATCTTTTGAAAATCTGATGAGCAGCATTGAAAAAGCAAAAGAGACAACGCTCGCAAAGGTGATCTACAGTCTGGGAATTTCAAACATAGGTCTTTCAAATGCAAGAGTGATCTGCAGATATTTTGATGATGATCTGGATAAGATCCGTTCAGCGGATGAAGAAGAGATCAGTGCGATTGACGGAATCGGTCCGGTCATTGCGAAGAGTCTGACGAAGTATTTCAGTAATCCTGAAAACAGTCATAAGGTGGATCATCTGTTGAAGTATCTTCATATTAATAAAGAAGAGATTTCAGGTGAGCAGATATTTGCGGGAATGAATTTTGTTATTACCGGAAGTCTGGAACATTTCAGTAACAGAGGCGAAGCGAAAAATCTGATCGAATCGCTGGGCGGTAAGGTTACAGGTTCTGTAACCGGAAAAACAAATTATCTTATTAATAATGATGTTACATCAAATTCATCTAAAAATAAAAAAGCACGGGAACTTGGAATTCCGATTCTGTCAGAGGAAGATTTCCTGAAGCTGACAGAAGGATAAAAAGTTTAATGGATCATATAGAATAAAAATGAAACCAGATAAAAGGAGGAACGGGAAATGCCGATTAAGATACAGGGAGATTTACCGGTAAAAGAAATTCTCGAAAGAGAAAATATATTTGTTATGGATGAAGGCAGGGCAGTGCATCAGGATATCCGTCCGCTTCAGATTCTTATCCTGAACTTGATGCCGCTCAAAGAAGAGACAGAGCTGCAGCTTTTACGTTCACTGTCAAATACACCTCTGCAGGTGGATGTGACATTCATGGCTGTTGAGAGTCATCAGGCCAAGAATACGTCGGCAAATCATTTGAATAAGTTTTATCAGAGATTCTCTGAACTGAAAGATATGAAGTTCGATGGAATGATCGTGACAGGAGCTCCGGTAGAACAGATGGAGTTTGAAGAAGTAGATTACTGGAATGAATTGACAGAGATCATGGACTGGACGGAAAGCCATGTGACATCGACGATCTTCCTGTGCTGGGCAGCTCAGGCAAGTCTGTATCATTTCTATGGACTTAAGAAGCGTCAGTTGGATCATAAGATGTTTGGCCTTTTCTGGCATAAAGTACTGAATCGTAAGATTCCGCTGGTCAGAGGATTTGATGATGCTTTTCTTGCACCGCATTCCAGACATACAGAAGTTCCGATCGAAGATATTCGTGCATGCAAGGATATCATGATCCTTGCAGAGTCCGAGGAGGCCGGCCTTTTTCTGGCAATGGCACAGGGCGGCCGTAAGATTTTTGTAATGGGACATCCGGAATATGACAGGGTGACTCTGGACGGTGAGTATAAGAGAGACGTGGGAAAAGGACTTCCGATTGATCTTCCCAAAAACTATTATAAAGATGACGATCCGGAAAATAAACCCCTGCTTCTCTGGAGAGCACATGCAAACAATCTGTACACAAACTGGCTGAATTATTACGTATACCAGAGCACTCCGTTTGATCTGATGGGAACACCTGATTTTGAGAGCATTTCATTTAATTGAAAATAATATATAGGGGGGAACGAAAATGGATGCTTCAATGTTTATTGGAACATGGTGGTCACTGGTACCACCGCTGCTGGCAATCGTGCTGGCGTTAGTAACAAAAGAGGTTTATAGTTCACTGTTTATCGGAGTGGCAGCAGGAGCCCTGCTGTATACTGGTTTTCATCCGTGGAATGCATTTGTGGCATTTTTCGATATTATGAAAAGCAGTATGAATCTGAATATCCTGATCTTTGATGTGCTGCTTGGAATGATCATCGTACTGATGTCAAAATCGGGCGGATCAGCTGCCTATGGTAAATGGGCAGGAAGTAAGATCAAGACGAAAAAGAGTGCAATGCTGGCAACTACCGGTCTTGGCGTTCTGATTTTTGTGGATGACTACTTTAACTGTCTGACAGTAGGTTCCGTTATGAGACCGGTTACAGACCGTTATAAAGTGTCAAGAGCAAAACTGGCATATATCATTGATGCGACAGCTGCACCGGTCTGCATTATTGCACCGATTTCCAGCTGGGCTGCGGCAGTCAATTCTTATGTCCCGGATGACGCGGGAATTACGGGATTCCAGTTGTTTTTATCAACGATTCCGTATAATCTGTATGCAATCCTGACACTGGTGATGGTGCTGTTTGTCATTACAGCAGGATTTGATTTCGGATTAATGAAAATTCACGAAAAAAATGCGGAAAAAGGTGATCTTTTCACTTCTGGTGGAGAAGAATTTGATCAGGTAAAAGAAGAAGGGATTTCTTCAAACGGAAAAGTTATGGACCTGGTACTGCCTGTATTAGTACTTATCGTATCTGCAATCGGGGCAATGATCTATACCGGATTCCTCGGCGGTGCAACAGATATCGTGACTGCTTTTTCCGGCTGTGATGCAGAGACCAGTCTGATCTTTGCCACAATGGTTACAGTATTCTTCATGATGATCCTTTATCTTCCAAGAAAGGTTGTTACATTTAAAGGATTTATGGACAGCTTTGTGGAAGGCTTTAAAATGATGATTCCGGCAATCGCAATCCTGATTTTTGCATGGTCACTGAAAGGTATGGGCGATGCTCTGGAAATCAGTACTTTTGTTAAGAACATTGTAGGAAGCAATACTTCTGCAAGCGTAATTCTTCCGGCAATCCTGTTCGTGGTTGCGGTATTTCTTTCTTTCTCAACAGGAACAAGCTGGGGAACTTTTGCAATTCTGGTTCCGATCGCGATCGCAATGTTCCCAGGTTCAGAAAATCTTCAGATGATGATCATTTCTGTATCCGCAGTTCTTGCCGGTGCAGTTTGCGGAGATCATATCTCGCCGATTTCTGATACAACCGTTATGTCGTCGGCAGGAGCACAGTCCAACCATATCAATCATGTTACGACACAGATGCAGTATGCAGCAGTTGTTACAGTGATTTCCTTTATTGGATATATCATTGCCGGATTTATACATATCTGGTGGGTAGTGCTTGGAATCAGTCTGATCCTGCTTCTGATCACACTTACAGTGATTAAGAAAATCAGTTTATCGAAAGATGAGGAGACAAAGGCACGTGCATAAGATTCAGGTACCGTATATTGATCAGAGTGTAAAGTATCCGACAGGATGTGAGAGTGTCTCGGCGGTTATGCTGCTGAAGTTTCTGGGATATGATATCACGGTAGATGAGTTTATCAGAGATTGTCTTGAGTGCTGTGCGATGGAATTCCGGGATGACGTTTTGTACGGACCGGATCCGAATGAATCTTTTTGCGGAAGTCCCTACGATGAAGAGTCTTACGGGATTTATGCAAAAGGTTTGCAGAAGGCACTTATAAGAGCTGCCGGAGATAAATATGAATTTCCGGATGAAACAGGGACACCGGTATGTGGTCTTCTGGAAAAATATATTGACAGAGAAATTCCGGTGATCTTCTGGGCCTGCATTAATATGCGAGAGGAAATTCCGGGACCGGAATGGAAACTTCTGGATACCGGGGAGACATTTACCTGGACATCAAATGAGCATTGTATGCTGCTTGTGGGTTATGATAAAGAGCAATATTATTTTAATGATCCGTATGATAACAATGGCGTGATCGGATATCCGAGAGAACTTGTTGAAAAACGTCATGCCGCACAGCATAGTAT
>CAVFJK010000007.1:0-2978 GCA_963622815.1 Ruminococcus bicirculans (ex Wegman et al. 2014) | reverse complement strand
AATGACCAGAATATACAAAAGTGTCAGGGCTTTACAAAAACTTTATTTGAATTAAAGAAATAAATCTGCTATAGTATATGTGATTACGGTAAACTGTTTTTTTATTAAAGAAAGAAGTGTTTATTTTGCGTAAGAAATCACACATATTATTAGCAAGATACCTGGCAGACCAGATGCCTGCTAATGAAAGTTTACAGTCACATAGAAAAGCATTTTGTCTTGGAAATATTCTTCCGGACATTCAGCCTTCGTTTGTAACAAAGAGACATGAATATTTTGGAACATTTGATGAAGTGCAGGGAAAGATCCGGAGACTTGTTCAGTCAGGTGCCGGGTATAATGACAGGGTATTCTGGCGCAGAGCGGGAGAGGTCATGCACTACATAGCAGATTATTTTACTTTTCCGCATAATAAAACATTTGATGGGACACTCCGTCAGCATAATGCGTATGAGAAGCACCTGAAGAATGAACTGAAAGCATTTGTGCTGGAAGGAAAGGCAGATGTATATGCAGAACATGAGATTCACTTTGAGACTCTGAATCAGCTTCTGCAGTACATTAAAGAGCATCATAGAAGATACCTGAACTGTAAAAGAAATATTGATGATGATATTCATTATATTCTCAGTGTATGTTATCAGGTGTTTCAGGGAATCTTCCAGTTATGCAGAAGAGCAGATGTAAGAGAATATGCATCAGCAGTTATGTGAAATATGAAAAAAATGTGAATTTTATCCAGAAACCGCCGGGGATTTATCCCGGCGGTTGATTTTTTTGGTACTTTATGCTAAACTGACCACAGTATTGTGTAAGTGAGTTTAAGTTAGCGTCAGTTTACTATATCGTGAACTGCAGTAAGAAACATACCTTTATAAGGGGAATAAAGATATGTTCTTGACAGAAGGGAGCAATTATACCAGAATGAAGAACAAATATCTGACCAGAAGTTTATGTGTTACGATTTTATCTGCAATGGTTTTATCCAGTCCAATGTCTGTTATGGCTGCGGATGAAGAGATAGAGACAGTAAGTGATTTTGATGATGGAAGCAGCGAAGTGATTTCTGACGGAAGTGATACACCGACGCCGGAACCAGATACGCCGGCGCCGGAACCGGACACACCAACACCAGAGCCGGATACACCAACGCCGGAACCGGATACGCCAACGCCGGAGCCGGATACACCGACACCGGAACCGACAGTAGCACCGACAGATCCGACAGCAACACCGAGTCCGGAGCCGACGGCAGCACCAGCAGATCCGACAGCAACACCGAGCCCGGCACCGACGAACGTAACAGAATCTGAAGCTGCAAAGAGTCTGGTAGCTAAGATCAATGCACTTGCGAAAGAGACACTTACAGTGAATCATGCGGCACGTGTAAAAGCCCTCAGATCTGAATATGACAGCCTTCCGGCTGAACAGAAAACGTTTATTACAAATTATAACCTTCTTGTTGGCTTTGAGAATAAGATTGCAGAGCTGCAGAAAAATCAGAAGGATGCAGGAAATGCAAACGATATTTCCGATGGAAACGGAAATGTTACAGGTAAGACCGGTACACCGGTTTATTATGTATCGAATCTCCATGCAGGTAAGGAATTCTATCTGGACAGCCTGAAGAATAATTATCAGCTTTCTTTTTCAGATGATTTTTCTTCTGTAATGGATGAGATCGAAAAAGAATATAAAGAAAAAAATAAGCTGTCAGATGCTAGTGACAGCAGATCAGACGGGCTGACAACTTCTGCTGACTCCCTGCTTGTACGTAACTGGCAGGATATTCTGGCTATCTATGTATATGAGCAGAGCCAGAAAGGAGCAACAGAGTTTACGCTGGATGCTTCTGCAAAAGATGAACTGGCAAAGATCTTTGCAGAGATGAACCCGGTTGTTCGTGATAAAGAAAATATTACCCATGTTTCTTATGGAAACTATCATATTAATCATTACATTAAACAGAACAATATTTCACAGGAGAACAGAACCGTTCTTAAGAAATATGTGGAGACAGACTGCAAGCTTCTCTGTGCAATCGTAACAGACGCGAAAGGTTTTGTGCGCCAGAGTGTTGGAGATGACGTTTCAGAAGAACGAGTAAATGTCATTACTGCAGCATATTCACTGGTAGGTGAAGTTGGATATTTCTGGGGAGGTAAATCTACTCAGATCGGAAAGGATGCCAGCTGGGGCTCAGCCGCAAAGGTAACGGCGACAGGAAGCGCGAGCAGCGGAACTGTCCGTGCATATGGACTTGACTGCAGTGGATTTGTTACATGGTCTGTGATCAATGGATACCTGAATCAGGGTATGCAGAGCAGTGTTGGCGATGGTACTTCCGAACAGTGGGAGAATGCAAATGTAGTCAGCGAGCAGGATGCACAGCCGGGAGATCTCGTTTTCCAGAATGGTCCGGAAGCAGGCAGCAATAACCATGTAGGTATCATCTGTGGAAAGACTGGATTGCAGTACATTGTTCTTCCAGTAAAAATGGTGTAACTGTTGGCGAAGCATATGGAGCAAGCTTCCGGTATATTCGTCAGCCATCTTTCTATCCGACACAGGCAGAAGTTGCTGAGATGGAGAACCAGGGAGCAAGCTTAAGTAATGCAGAAGCTGATCTGACAGCAGATACATCTGCAGACACAACGCTTGTAACTGAAACAAAAGAATCTCTCAGCGATGGAATCACAACAAATGCAACAGCTGAGATATCAGATGCAGAAAATGACAGCATTCTGAGTGATTCAGCTGATGATATTGAAGTAACATTTGCAGATACAGAAGATTTTTCTGATGAGCAGACGGATTCTGATTTTGTATCAGGTACTGTTGAGGTAACCGATACTTTGCAGGAAATTTTGAATCAGAATGTTTCGGTTTCCGGAAACTCTGAGGAGATCCTTCCACAGAAACCGGATAACAGCGATATTGAAGTTACTTTTGAAGATTGATCGTAAGAAAACCGGACG
>CAVFJK010000006.1:3076-9586 GCA_963622815.1 Ruminococcus bicirculans (ex Wegman et al. 2014) | reverse complement strand
ATTCTTGCTAAATCTGAAATTGTCTCAATTGTTTATTGAGTTTCCGAGACCGCTCAATATATTTACTTTTCTCTACGAAGTAATTTCCTATAACGTAAAAAGCTTATCACTTCAAGTATGCTTGAAGTCAAGAAATTTTACGCGACTTTCATGATTTTCATCTCAAACTTTTCAAATATATTTTTTGCTCCGGTGTGATCCGGTAGCTCTCTACTGCCTTCTGGATAGTCTTGCGATGTACCCACTCCGGAAGTCTGCGTTCTTCGATATACGGTATAGTTGCGTCCCACTGTTTTGCCAGAGCCGTTGCAAGATACCATGCGATCATCATGTTTACATAATATTCTTCTGAGCACACGTCTGCCGCCAGCTTCAGATATTCCGGTCTGAAATCCTCATCCAGATAAAAACTCATCAACATTCCGATTCCATAACGAATCGTATAAGTTTTTCCTGACGCGATCCATGAATGAATCTCAGGAAGCAGCTCTTCTTTATGCTTCGCAAAACACTTCGGTGCCGGAAGGTCACAGGTCGCCCAGTTATTCACATATGGCAGAAAGCTTTTTACCTCCTCCAGGCACTTTTCATAATCTTTGATCCAGCTTACGATCATCATGTGTATGTTGTTTTCTTCGTAATACCGATGTGGCAGATCATGCAGAAAAAGTTCTGCCTCTGGTGTCTTTGCAAATTCTTTTGTAAATTTCCGGAGGATTGGTGTCCGGATTCCTATGATCGTTTCTTTATCAATTCCAGGCAGTAGTTTACTGTGAAAATCCCGATATTTCAGATCCTGCATTTCAAACAATTCTTTTTCCAGTTTTTCAATATATGACATTACTTTCTCCCCATCTGTGTGGATAAACGTATCTTTCTGTTATATGATCATCCTGCTAAAAAAGCTCTGTGCAATCACCTGTACAGAGCTTTTCATAATATCATCTTTTCATTTTATTCTGCCTTTTCTTCCAGAATGGATGTACAGTGCGGGCATCTGGTTGCCTTAATGCTGATCTCACTCTGGCAGTATGGACAAATCTTTGTCTCTGGTTCCGCCGGTTCTTCCGGTTTCTTCGTCAGACCTGTCAGCTTATTGATTGCCTTCAACAGACAGAAAAGAATAAAAGCCATGATGATAAAGTTTACGACTGCAGAAATAAATGAAGATGCAAATCCTGCAACATCAGACAGTGAATATGTAGCACCGCCCGTCAGAACATTCAGGATCGGATTGATAAAGTTATCGGTCAATGATGTTACGATACCTGAAAAGGCACCACCGATAATTACACCGACTGCCATGTCCATCACATTTCCACGGAGCGCAAAAGCTTTAAATTCTTCTATGAATTTTTTCATCCTTCGTATCCCCCTTCATTTGATACTACAAATTATAACACACAGCTTATTTTCTACAATCCCTCATGCATAATTTTTCTCTTTTCTCTATACCTTTAAATAAAAGCCTTCCGGAGTCTGCCATGTCACAGGACAAACAACATCATTCACATCAACCAGACTCGATCATGCTGACTCTCGTTCTCATTCTGGCTGTCTTTGGACTGATCATCCTTCTCAGTGCCAGTGAATATAACGGCAGAGTACGTTTTAATGACTCTGCCTATTATTTTAAGAAACAACTTTTTGCCACATCGCTCGGACTGGGCGCCATGTATATGGTCTCTTCTGTTGATTACCGTTTTTTTGTCCGTCTTGCCCCTGCTGCTTACCTGCTCTCCATGCTTCTTTCGACTGCAGTTTTGCTCTTCGGTCAGGAAATCAACGGTTCGAAGCGATGGCTGAATCTGGGGCCGCTCTCCTTCCAGCCTTCCGAATTCGCAAAAGTTGCTGTTGTTCTTTTCCTGACCTGGCAGATTGAAAAAGCACGTAAGCGGACCGACGGTTTCTGGTTCATGTGCCGCACCATGCTGACGCTGCTTCCTATTGTCGGACTTGTAGGTTCTAATAACTTAAGCACTGCCATCATCATCCTGGGAATCGGTGTTATCCTGATTTTTGCCGCCAGTCCGCGTTATATGCAATTTATAGCCCTTGGCGGAGCCGGCATTGGTTTTATCGCGATTTTTCTTGCTGCCGAAAGTTATCGTCTGGAGCGTCTTGCAATCTGGCGTGAACCGGAAAAATACGAGAAAGGGTTTCAGACGATACAGGGCCTTTACGCGATCGGAAGCGGCGGACTTTTTGGCAGAGGCATTGGAAACAGTATACAAAAACTGGGCTTCGTTCCCGAAGCCCAGAATGATATGATTTTTTCTATTATCTGCGAAGAGATGGGCTTAGCCGGTGCCATCATCCTTATTCTTATTTTTGCCCTGCTGCTCTGGAGACTCTGCGTCATCTCCATGCACTGTCAGGAACTTTCCGGAGCACTTCTGGCCGCCGGAATTATGGGGCACCTTGCTATTCAGGTGATTCTGAATATTGCCGTTGTCACTAATACTATCCCCAATACGGGAATCACCCTGCCATTTATCAGTTACGGCGGTACTTCCATTGTATTTCTTCTTGGAGAAATGGGGCTGGCACTGAACGTCAGCCGGCATCGCACCTGAACCCATCTTTCAAAACCTATTCTGTCAGAAGAACAGCCCTCCTACAAGATAAACAACAAACGAAACCAGCCATGCGATCACACACTGTGCCAGTACGACAAAAATCGCCCATTTTCCACCAAGTTCTCTTTTAATTGAAGCAATTGCAGCCACACATGGTGTATACAACAGACAAAAAGCCAGAAGACTGATTGCAGAAAGTGGTGTAATACTTCCAAGCAGTGCTGCTGTATTTCCGAACAGAATCGAAAGTGTTGATACCACGCTCTCTTTTGCCATAAAACCAGTAATCAGCGCTGTAGATATTCTCCAGTCACCATATCCCATTGGCTTAAAGATCGGTGCGATCACACTTGCTACCATTGCAAGGATACTGTCCTTAGAATCTGTCACAATGCTCAGATGAGAATTAAATGTCTGCAGGAACCAGATCACCAGTGTTGCCATAAAAATGACTGTAAATGCTCTCTGCAGAAAATCTTTTGCCTTATCCCAGAGCAGATGTCCTACATTCTTTGCTCCCGGCATACGGTAATTCGGAAGTTCCATAACAAACGGCACTGCTTCACCGCTGAACAGTGTATTTCTCATCAAAAGTGCCATCAAAATACCCATGATGATTCCGCCAAAATACAATGCGATCATCACGATAGCTCCATGTTTCGGGAAAAATGCCGCTGTAAAAAATGCATAAATTGGAAGCTTCGCTGAACAGCTCATAAACGGTGTCAGCAAAATGGTCATCTTACGGTCACGCTCTGACGGAAGAGTCCGACTTGCCATAACACCCGGTACCGTACAGCCGAATCCAACCAGCATCGGTACGATACTTCTTCCGGAAAGTCCGATCTTTCGAAGCAGTTTGTCCATCACAAAAGCAACTCGTGCCATATATCCGCTGTCCTCCAGAAGAGACAGGAAAAAGAACAATGTTACAATGACCGGCAGGAAACTCAACACACTTCCGACTCCGTTAAATACTCCATCCATAACCAGCGAATGAAGCACGTCATTCACACCAGCTGCCGTCATCCACTGATCCACGCTATCTCCCAGTGCCGTAATCCCCATGTCCAGAATATTTTGAAGAAATGCGCCGATCACACTGAATGTCAGGAAAAACACAAGTCCCATAATTCCGACAAAGCACGGAATCGCTGTATATTTCCCGGTAAGGATCTTATCGATTTTCATGCTCCTGAAATGTTCTTTACTCTCTTTTGGCTTCACAACCGTCTCATCGCAGACTTTTTCGATAAAATCAAAGCGCATGTGAGCAATGGCCGCTGCTCTGTCCAGCCCGCGTTCCTTTTCCATCTGTTTGATGATGTGCTCAAGTGTCTCCTGCTCGTTCTGATCCAGTTTCAGACTCTCCATGATCAGGGAATCACCTTCTGCAAGCTTCGCTGCTGCAAACCGTACCGGTATACCGGCCGCTTTTGCATGATCCTCGATCAGATGCATGATGGCATGAAGGCATCTGTGGACTGCTCCACCGTCTTCATTTACGTCACAAAAATCAATCGTGCGTGGCGGTTCCTGGTACTTTGCCACATGTATCGCATGATGTACCAGTTCATCAATTCCCTCATTTTTCGCTGCTGAAATCGGAATGACCGGGATTCCAAGCATCTCTTCCATCTGGTTTACCAGAATGGAACCACCGTTTTCCCGGACTTCATCCATCATATTCAGTGCCAGGACCATCGGGATATCCAATTCCATCAGCTGCATCGTCAGATAAAGATTTCGCTCTATATTCGTCGCATCAACAATATTGATAATGCCCTTCGGATGCTCATCCAGTACAAAATTTCTTGTTACGATCTCTTCACTGGAATATGGTGACATGGAATAAATTCCCGGAAGATCAGTCACAAGCGTATTGCTTCTGCCACGAATGTTTCCATCTTTTCTGTCTACTGTAACTCCCGGAAAGTTTCCGACATGCTGGCTGGATCCGGTCAGCTGATTGAACAGCGTAGTCTTTCCGCAGTTCTGATTTCCCGCAAGAGCAAATGTCAGTATCTCATTATCCGGTAAAGGATGTTCATTCTCTTTTACATGATATTTTCCGCCTTCTCCGATTCCCGGATGCGGAATTCCCATGGAACCATCCTGTTTCCGGGCAGCCTTACTCTCCGTATGCTTTACCTCATCTCGGATATTTTCTATTTCAATCTTCTCTGCATCTGCCAGTCGCAGAGTCAGTTCATAGCTATGGATACGCAATTCTATCGGATCTCCCATCGGTGCATATTTCACCATGGTCACTTCACCCTTCGGAATCAGCCCCATATCCAGGAAATGCTGCCTCAGTGCGCCCTCTCCCCCGACAGAGCGTATCGTCGCAGTTTTCCCGATCGGTAATTCGCGTAATGTTGTCATATGCGCTTTCCTCTTATCTTTCCCATTGTTTATTGATACTTTTTATCATTAAGTACGTATGAACTAACCCTAATGTAAATGAGAATTTTTGTCAATAGTTTTCGGGAATTGATTAGAAAACCAAATTAAAAAATCCCTGACAGGATGCAAAACCGGACGGACTTACCGGATTTTATATCCTGCAGGGATTCTGGTAACTGCAAGGGTACTGAACAGTTACGTTTGATTTTATTTATGTGCGTAATAGTTTTATTCCATTCACAGAAGATCTCGTTACTCCCAGCCTTTATTTACACAGTTCCTCAGCCATCTGATCAAGTTCTTTGATGTTTTCATCACTTAAGGAAGACATGATCTTAACAGTCGTATCAAGCCATGTGATGTTTTTGCTCTTTTCGAATTCTGCTTTCATGACTTTTGCAGCGTTCGGCGCCCAGCTTCCGTTCTCGATCAGACCGATGGTACGGTTCTGGTAATTTCTCTCTGTCAGATGATCAATGTATGTCTTCATGAACGGGAAGATATCTGCATTGTATGTGATGGTTGCGAGAACCAGTTTGCCGTAGCGGAATGCATCCTCAACAGCCTCTGCCATATCATCCCTTGCAAGATCAAATACAGAAACCTTCGGACAGCCTTTTTCTTCAAGCTTCTGTGCCAGAACTTCGACTGCTTTCTTTGTATTTCCATATACGGATGAGTAAGCGATCACAACACCCTCACTCTCTACTTTATAGGAAGACCAGATATCATATTTCTCGATATAATGTCCCAGATTTTCTGTCAGGATCGGTCCATGTAACGGGCAGATTGTCTGAATATCCAGAGTTGCGGCAGTTTTGAGGAGTTTTTGAACCTGCGGACCGTATTTTCCAACAATACCGATGTAGTAACGACGTGCTTCGCAGTCCCAGTCCTCTTCTACATCAAGTGCACCAAATTTGCCAAATCCATCTGCGGAGAACAGAACTTTATCTGTGCTGTCATAAGTAACCATAACTTCCGGCCAGTGAACCATCGGTGCAAATACGAATGTCAGTACATGTTTACCAAGTGTCAGGCTTTCTCCGTTGGCAACCACCAGTTTCTTATCTCCCAGATCCATACCTCTGAAGAAATTCTCCATCATAGTAAATGTCTTTGTATTAGCTACAACGACTGCCTCCGGATAAGCCTTAACAAAATTTTCAATATTGGCTGCATGGTCCGGCTCCATATGCTGTACGATCAGATAATCCGGTTTCGCGCCGTTCAGTACTTTTGCTACATTTCCAAGCCATTCTTCTGTAAAGTTTCCATCTACGGTGTCCATGACTGCAATCTTTTCATCCATGATCACGTAAGAGTTGTAAGCCATTCCATTCGGCACATCATACTGTCCCTCAAATAAGTCTACCTGATGATCATTGACCCCTACATAATAAATATCATTTCCGATTTTCATTGTTACAATATACCTCCTCATTGGTCTGTTTCTGTTTATATTCTTTACTATTTCTTTCTGTTATTCAATCTGGCATGAAATCGCCGTTGAACTCATTATATC
>CAVFJK010000006.1:0-3066 GCA_963622815.1 Ruminococcus bicirculans (ex Wegman et al. 2014) | reverse complement strand
CATTATATCCGCTCTTTCATATGAAATCAATAGCTGTTTGTTATATTCTTGACATTTTTTGTCAAGTTTTATCATTCATCTCTTAGTATACAAAAAAGCAGCAAAGATTATGATTTCTTTGCTACTTTCATATTGTAAACAAACATTCCCAGAGATGCAAGAATGATCACTCCATATCCGATAAAACTGTATGCATCCGGTATCTCTCCAAACAGCAAAAATCCCAGAAGTGTCGCAAATATGATCTGCGAATAATCAAAAAGTGAAATTTTGCCCGCCGGTGCATAGGTATAGGCTGCCGTAACCGAAAACTGACCTCCCGCCGCAAAAAGCCCTGCCATCAGAAGCGTCATAAGCTGTCTGCCTGTCATCGGTGTATAATTCAGAACCAGATATGGCAGCACAAAAAGACACGAAAACATGGAAAAGTAAAATACGATAACCGGTCCCTTGATTCCGTGTGTTCCAAGAACACGAACCATTGTATAGGCGACTCCTGCTCCCAGTCCGCCACAGACACCAATCAGCGCCGGAATCAGTGCGGCATTCTGGAATCCTGGTTTCACAATAAACAGACAGCCGATAAACGCCAGGAGTACACATGCCCCCTGTGTTGGCGTAATCTTTTCCTTTAACAATAAGAATGAAAAAATGATCGCAAAAAATGGAGATAATTTGTTCAGAATCGACGCATCTGCTACCAGAAGATGATCGATCGCATAAAAATTACAGAGAATACCAAGCGTTCCAAAAGCACATCTCAGAAAAAGAGGTCCCCAGTATTTTTTTTGCACCTTTGGCACGATATTCTTTCTGAGCAGAATAACCGCTGCAAAAAGTGCTGCCACCAGGTTACGAAAGAAACTCTTCTGTATCGATGGAATATCTCCTGCCAGCCGCACACTCACATTCATGCATGCAAAGAAAAAGGCTGACATAATGATCATTGTCATTCCCTTTATATAATTTTCCTGTTTCATTTTAACTCTACTGACCTCCCGCTATTTTATAATTAGGTGAACTCCATGCCAAAACAGTTCACAGGATATCGCCTCAGTCCTGCAAACAGTTACATCATAGCACTAACTTACCTGCAGATACAATAGATAATCTTGTAAGTATTCACAGCAGTTATGACAAAAATTGTATATATATGAAGGAATTCAGTTTTAACAAATTTTATATGGAAGTTTCGGATTCTTTCCGTTATAATGATAGCTGAATACATACTTAGAGAGACGCGGCACCTTATTACAACACTAAAGCCGCTTCAGAACGGAGGAGAAATATTATGGAAATTGTTTGTTTAGACCTTGAGGGTGTACTGGTACCTGAAATCTGGATCGCATTCGCAGAAGAGACCGGCATCCCGGAATTAAAAAGAACAACAAGAGACGAGCCGGACTACGACAAATTAATGAAATACCGTCTCAATATTTTAAAAGAACATAATCTTGGACTGAAAGAAATTCAGGAAACAATTTCCAAGATTGATCCACTTCCGGGTGCAAAAGAATTCCTCGACAAGCTCAGAGAAATGACTCAGGTAATCATCATCAGCGATACCTTCTCTCAGTTCGCAGGACCTCTGATGAAAAAACTCGGCTACCCGACTATCTTCTGCAACTCCCTTGTTGTAGCAGACAACGGCGAGATCACAGACTTCAAGATGCGCTGTAAAAAATCCAAATACACAACTGTCAAAGCCCTGCAGTCCATCGGATACGACACCATCGCCAGCGGCGACAGCCACAACGACCTCGGTATGATCCAGGCAAGCAAAGCCGGATTCCTGTTTAAGAGCACCGATGCTATCAAATCTGAATACCCGGAGATTCCGGCATATGAGACTTATGATGAGCTGTATGATGCGATCAAGAAAGTGATTGAAGGATAATTCCAGCAATCAATAAATACACTACTAATGTCTTTTTGATTACAATGCAATAATAAACTCCCCGGCAGATCGTCCCCTCATATATAGAGGTTAGCGGTCCGCCGGGGAGTTTTCGTTTCATATTTGTCCAATTCTGCAGATCTTACAGAAACTGGCTGAATTCTATTTTCTCTTCATTTGGTCCTTTGATCGTAAAGAAACGAACACCCTTATCCCAGAATGGAAGAAAATGGATCTCGTCCTGCAGTGTGTTCATATTTTTATCGCAGATTTCCTTATAGACCTGCTCAATATCTGTGACATCGATTGCAACATGCTCAATGGCACCAATTTTTCCTGCAGCATCCTCTGACTCATAAACTTCCATAACCAGATTGTACATTTTGAGGAAACATACCCTCGCTCCATCATTCACTGTCTCAAACGCAGCTTCAAATCCCAGATGCTCATAAAACTTTTTTGTTGCATCCATATCCTTCGTAGGAATTCCTACGTGCTGGATCCCCGTTGCATAATCTTTCATCCCGGTCGCTCCTTTGCTTTTTCTTAAAATATAGTTTTGTTACTCGGTTACACTCATGTTCTCATCAATCTCTACATTAAATTGCTTTCCTCCGGCATCTTTCGCAACACAATCCAATATTGCAGAACGCCCCTGAACGTTCTTATAATCCTTCTGGATTACATGCTCAACTACCTGAAGTCCCCTCATTTCCATAATAACCTGCAATACATATTCCAAACATTCTTTTTGTTTAAAAACATTTCTCATAAAGACATCGTCCATAATTGTCAGGTCATTTATGACATCTTTATATCTTTCGTATCGACTTTTAATTTCATTTTTCTCGTTTCTGGCAGTCATGTCTTATAGATACCTCCGTCCTTTCTGTTTCTGATGTGGAAAGAATAGAACTACAAAGCATGAATCACTCCATGCCATTCGAATTCTCTCCACCATATTTAATTGGTCTCTCATATGGGGATTTAATAACCGAACGGTCAAGAAGTTTTCCCAGATATGTACTATTACTATAGCAAACACTTTATATACTGTCAATCTGCTACAACTAAAAAAACACCGATTCCTAAAAAACCGGTGCTTTATCGCAACAAAAAAGCGGGTGATGGGAATCGAACCCACGTATCCAGCTTGGAAGGCTGGTGTT
>CAVFJK010000005.1:0-4687 GCA_963622815.1 Ruminococcus bicirculans (ex Wegman et al. 2014) | reverse complement strand
CTTCTGAGATTTCTTTACATCTTCTTCCAAAGGTAGCATGGCTGATATTAAGTTTTTTTGCTGCCTCCCTCATAGAAATCTGACCATTTTCCCACAGTTCATAATATACATCAAATTCTTTCGACAGTTCTTTTTTTAGTCGCCCAAAATGAACACCTTTTGACTTGGCAACTGCAATCCCTTCAGCCTGTCTCTGCCGGATAAAGGACCGTTCTGTTTCTGCCACATAAGCCAGTATCTGAAGCACCAGATCTGAAATAAACACTCCCGTCAGACTCTCATGTGACAGATCCGTATTTAACAATGGCATATCTATGACATGTATATCCACTTTTAATTCCTTTGTCAGCCTTCTCCACTGTTCCAGAATTTCTGTATAATTACGTCCCAGACGATCAATACTCTTTATAATGATCTGATCTCCCTGCTGTAATTTACTCAACATCTCTTCATATGCAGGTCGGGAAAAATTTTTTCCGGATACTCTGTCCAGAAAAATATTACTCCTTTGTATCCCATTCTTTTCCAGTGCCACATATTGCCTTTCTGGATTCTGATCCTTTGCAGATACCCGGATATAACCATATCGCTTACTCATACTATAATACCTCCTATTTCTATACTGAATAAAAAAACAGTATCAGGTATCCTATAGTATATATTTAGTTACCTGTAAAACAAAAACAGCGGACTTTTTATCCACTGTTTCGTCTTATTATCTTACTATTTTAATGACCGCTGTATTTGCATATGTCAGAGGTTCGTTATGAATAAAAAATATCTTTCCATCTACCGGTGCATACAGCGTCTCGAGAAGCTCACTTTCATACGGATGTAAAATATTTGCAAGAGGCTGTCCCATCGCCACCTCTTCCCCTGCCTTTACAAGCGGTTCAAAAATACCGGATTCTGAAGTTCTGACTGGAATAAGTTCTGTATCACACACGATCTCAGGTCTGACAGGAGATGGTCCCTGATATTTCACAATTCCCTGTGCTGACAGGAAATTCAGTACTGCAATTACTGCCTGTCCCGCACCGTTTGGACTGATCTGTTCTGTCGTTGTCGTATATAGAGAAAATGCCTGTGTATCCCATACCTGCCAGTTATAATTCAGGGTTGTCGTGTCATATGGGCGCACCTTTCTCACTACCACATATGGAAGCCCGAATTGCTCTGCAAGCTCTGTTTTGCTGTATCCTTCTTCCATCAGCCGGACATGCGGCACAAAGTCTCCCGGCATATAAAAAGAAGTAAACTGGATTCCATAACGATACTCAGAAATCTCCCTGAAAACACCATCTGCAATCCGCTGCGTTGTCTCTCCAAGGTCATAACCAGGGAACATGCGGTTGATATCTGTATTGTCTGTAGGCCAGAAGCGTTTCTGAATATTCATGGAAGATGGATTCAGCGACGGAATGATAAGGACTTTCTGTCCCTTCTCAATTCTTCCCTCTGCCTCCAGCTGACGGAATTTCTTTATCAGTTTCGAACAACAGTAAATCTGCTGAACCTCATTGCCACGTGAACTTCCTACAATACAGACAGCATTTTCACCCTCACCAAATTCATATCCTGTGATCCGAAAATCGTCTCTGTAAAGTCCGTCCATCTGATAAATAATACGCTTACGCATGTTCATACGCCTCCTTTCTCAGGAGCCGTCCCATCAGAGAGCCTTCTCCTACTACCGGATAATCCCGGATTGTAAACAGAATTCCGTCTACCGGTGCCGTAACTTCATCCAGCACTGTTCCAGCCAGAGGATCTACGATTTTTCCGATCAGATCACCTTTTTTCAGTTCTACCCAGTGTTTTACTGACGGAATAAAAATACCGCTGACCTTTGCATTCAGATAACTTACATCATCCGGATCACGCGAAAGGATAGGTTTCCTCGGCTCGCTCACTTCTCCTGTCCAGATGTCAAGTTTTTTCATCAGATTAAAAATACCGTTCACCAGCTGATCTCCATATGAACGGGTAATCCGCATTCCGACACCCATTTCAACTACCAGCACCGGTGTCCCGATACTGTTCAGACTGTATGCAAAGGTAGATTCCAGCACTGTGCTGGCACCATGAACCCAGACAAAGTCGACATTTGCAGCTTCAGCCAGCGGAACCAGTGTTTCCGCATGAAGTTCATTGATCCTGATCTGAGGGATCTCCGTAAGGTAAATATTGCTTGCATGAATATCCAGCACACAGTCGGAACCTTCTACGTCCCTGATAATCTCCGCCGCCAGATATTCTGTCATATTTCCGCTGGTATTTCCTGGAAAAAGCCGGTTCATATCCAGATCAAACGCCGGAATCCCTCTTGTGATCGAATCAATTCCAAGAGGATTCATAGCCGGATAAACATCTACGATACCCTTGAGATTCTGTTTCTCTTCCTGAATCCGCCGCTGAAGTTCATAACAGATATACTGTCCTTCAAGTTCATCTCCATGGATTCCGGTAACAATGCTGATCCTGGGCATGGAATCCGACATTTTTTCAGGCATGATCCTGTTTTTTCTGATTCGCAGGACTTCATCGACAGGAAGCCCTACGGATGCTATGGTTTCTATCATAAGTTACTTTCCTTTTTGTTTTATTTTTCATCTGTCAGATACGGCTGACAACCACCTTCACCTGCTGGCTCTGGTTTCCACCATTGATCAGAATCCCCCTGTTAATGGCACATTCCGATGCATCGCGTCCATCTCCAAGCTTGATATGGCTGTCACTCACCAGACAGTTGTTTGTCGGATCCAGCCCGCTCCATTTTCCCTCGCAAAGGGCTTCTACCCATGCATGGCTTGCTCCTTCTCCAAGCATCAGTCCACACACATATCTGGCCGGAATCCCGTGCAGACGGAGCAGAGTTTCATAAATATGGGCATAATCCTGGCATACACCCATACCGAGATTCCACGCTTCCTCCGCGGTCGTATGAGTCTCTGTCTGCTCAGGCACATAGGAATAATCCTGATGCAGCTGGTCCATGATCCGGATACATTTTTCCAGTTCATTTTTGCATCCTCTGAGATCAAGTGTTCGGGAATATGTCATGATCCCATCTCCGGGGACACACTTTCCCCAGGGATATCTGTACATTCCTGTTATATCAGCTTCCTCGTATCTCTCAGGATCAATTTCTACTTTACCGGAAATCCGAAAGGAAAACAGGTCATGGGGATTCTGTATACAGCCATAGATTTTCTGATTACCCCATCCATCTGTGCCTTCCATCCACTTCGACTCTGGCTCCATCTGGATTTCCTTTTCCAACAGCTTCTGCCGTCCGGTTTCTTTTGGAATACATTTGATTGTATAATAGCAGCGTTCCACAGGCATTGAATATCGGATCTGCATCTGATAGTCAAATTGTAAAAACATGTCTTAGCGCTCCATTTCTTAATGCTTATAAAATACTCTCCACATTTGCAACAATCTCATAATAATCCAAATTCTCCTGTTCTGCAAGCTCACTTACTTTTTTCAGCTTATCTTCCTGATATGGAAGCCCGCTTCTCATTACACGCGGAATCATTCTGTGCACTTCACGTCTGATTTCTTCTTTTCCGGTTCCAAGCCGTGCATAAAGGTCGATACGTTCGATCCTTTTTCCTGCTTTTATTATATTTCTGGTCTCTTCGCTGTCAATCCGGTCATCAATGCTTCCCCAGAAAGCGAGGATATCATCCAGCACATGCTGTAATTCAAATAATGGTGCACTGCTTTTGGCCGCTTTGTTCATCTCATAAATAGCCAGCTGAATGTATGACAATGCCTCTGTGCTGATATTTTCTCTGAGCACAATAGCATTGTCATAAGACCGGTTCAGGTTACTGATAATAGAATCCGGATTTGTTTCATCAAACGGATATCTCTTTAAGAAATCTTCTTTTGACTGATAAATATCAGGTATATCAACAGAATTGCAAAATGCTATGTAGCTTTCCTTTTCTTCATCGATCATCCGATCATAACTGTTAAAAAACATGCGGATCGTTGTATAAACCCGCTCCGTATATCTTCCAAGCCAGTATAACCTGGAAGCCTGTTCTACCGAGATAATACCCATGTGTCTTTAAAGCCTCCTCCCTGTGAAGAATTCACGATAAATGAATCTGGATTTCTGGAAAATCTGGTCAGGCCGCTTTTCCAGACAACCGGTTCCTCTCCTGTGAGCACAAATGCCCTGAGGTCTGCCTTTCTTGGAACTACTTCTTCTTCGTCTATAATATCCAGATCCTGAAAATCAATAACTTCCTGTGCAATAAATCTTCTTGGTTCTTTTTTCAGAAGTTCAATGAAATCCTCTTTCTGTTTTTTCGTCATGGAATTTCCAAAAACAACGCCATAACCGCCTGCTTCTGCTACGTCCTTTAATACAAGATCATCGAAATGCTCCAGTACATAATTCATATCCTGCTCATAAAATGGAAGATAAGTCGGTGCATTCATAAGAATCGGTTCCTCACCCAGATAATATTTTATCATCTTAGGAACAAAATAATAGATTCCCTTGTCATCTGCCACACCGTTTCCAGGTGCATTTAATAACGCGACATTTCCTTTGCGGAACACATCATAAATATGTGGGATTCCGATCAGTGATTCAGGATTAAAATTCATCGGATCCAGATATTCATCTGAAATTCTGCGATAAACAGCACCAACCTGTTCTTTT
>CAVFJK010000004.1:0-5857 GCA_963622815.1 Ruminococcus bicirculans (ex Wegman et al. 2014) | reverse complement strand
CGTTATATTACACTCTGGAAGGATGGTATACGCCAAAATTATATGCTTCATAAAGTTTATGCAACAGCATTTCGGATGTCAAAAAATGAAGCGATACGGAGACTGTACCGCGGTTTCAACGGAAACGGGGCGGCAATTGATAATGTAAGCGGGATGCTTCGTGAAAATCTGAAACTCTACGAGAAAGAACAGATGGAAGGATTAGATCGAAATGATGAAATCCTGTATATCCGTCAGTTTCTTGAAGAACTTCAGAAGGATATGGAAGAAAAAAACAGTTATCTGAACGAGGATCAGCAGAGAATGATAGTAGGGGGAAACAGGTGATGGGAATTACTTCAAGAAAATATGATTATTCGCCACGAATCATTCCATTGGAAGCAAGGCGGTTCTTTATAAACATTGAGAAGAATACGGATGGCTGCTTTTGCGGAAACATCAGCCGGATCTGCGATGAATCTGAGTTCTGTTTCTGCGGACTGGATAATGCCATATTAAAGATAGATAAGATGCTGGATGAGCTGGGATGCATGCAGGGTTCAGCTGAATTAAGAAGCTTTGGTGACAGGGACGAATCGGATTTGAGTGCTGTGGAGATAGATGAAGAGAAGATGAACGCTTTTATCATAGATGTTATATACCGGCAGCACAATAGCTGGCAGGGGACGCTGATATGGAGGAACAGTCCGGAAGTACCGCTGAAAAGGAATTTTCGTAGTGTCCTTGAGCTGTTAAAACTGATTCAGTCATCGTTTGAAAAAAATAATTTCTGATACAATAAGGCTTCCTCAGAAGATGATACTTTATTAGAAAAGAGTATCTGTTCTGGGGGAGCTTTTTGTGCGTTAACAGCAATCCATTCAGCCTGTGAAACTGTCTATTCAGCCTGTGAAGCGTAAATAAGCGGAAATATCTGGTAAAATTATGTTGGGAATAAATCAGATAAATTTGGAGGGGTGAATTATGACAGGTGTAAAAAAAGGATACACAGCTGATGAACTGCTTCAATATGCTCAAAAATATAATCAGATCCCCGTAATGCTGTTTGCGAAAGATACAGAAGGCAGATATGTATTCGCGACAGAAACCTGCGGACTGGTAAATGCGGGATCGGAAAAAAGTATTATTGGAAAGACAGATTATGAGATTCAGTTTGATAAAAAGCTTGGAATGCAGTATTATAAAGAGGACATGGATATCATTAAGAATGGCATTTCAACACATACTATAAATTCTGTTCTTTCAGATGGAGTAAGTCATTATCTGGAGATAACGAAGAATCCTATCTTTAATGATGCCAAAGAAGTGATTGGGATCTGCGGCATCTGCAATGACATTACAGAACTTGTAAACATGAAGAAAAAGTACGAGCTGCTCAGTCTTTATGATAATCTGACAGGATTGTATAACAGGAACTATACGATAAAATTTGATTTTGATAATGAAGGCAGTCTGCCATGCAGTTATATCATCTGTGACTGTAATAATCTGAAGAAGATAAATGATGAGTATGGCCACATAGAGGGAGACCGCTGCCTCAGAGAGACCGCGGACAGATTAAGAAATACTGTATCGGAGAAATCTGTTATTATTCGCTGGGGCGGAGATGAATTTCTTATCATAACTCCATCCTGTAGTGAGGAAGAGCATGAGGACTTAATAGAATCTGTCAAAGACTGGCACGACGATTTTGCAGCGGACAGCCGGAAGATTAAGCTGGCTGTTGGCGGGGCACTCAGGACAAGTCTGGATGTACACGAATCAGACATACTGAAGGCCGCGGACGATAAAATGTATGCAGACAAGAAACAATATAAGGAGCGATTCTGCAAAATCTCATAATTATTATCAATAGTTGGCTGAAGGGAAAGGCATGTATGAGAATTGCTATCTGTGATGATGAAAAACAGATTTGTGAGCTTTTAAAAGAGAAGATAGAGAAATATTTTTTTTCAAAGGACACGGAATTCAGTATCCGGATTTTTCTTAATGGCGAGGAGGTGCTGCAGTCCGATCTGAATGAGATAGATATTCTTTTTCTGGATGTTGATATGCCTGGCAGAAACGGCATGGAGACGGCTAAAGTTATCCGGAAACAAAATAAAGAGATGATCATTGTTTTCCTGACAGCATACAGTGAATTTGTTTTTGAAAGCTTTAAGGTAGATGCATTCCGCTACCTTATCAAGCCGGTAAATAATCAGGAGCTTTGCGAAACTCTGGATGCGGTCTGTGATAAATTCAGTAAGATAGAAGACATTCTTACGTTTCAGTTTCAGAATGAAACATACAGAATTAAGTATTCTGATATTATTTATATAGAAGGAATGCGTGATAAGATATGGATTTACTGCAAAGACAGGACGTATCGCTGGAGAGGAACAATGAAAAATCTGGAAGAAATACTGGAAGATAAGAATTTTTTTCAGGTACACCGAAGCTATATCATCAATATGAATAAGATAAAGAAATATAATTCGCAGAAGATCACGCTTGAGGGGGGATATGAAGTTCCGGTCAGCAAATATCGTCTGAATGAATTTAAAGAAGAATATATAAGATTCTGGAGTAAGATATTATGAATCTGATTGTAGCTTTTTTGACATTTGCGTTCAATGCAGTGGGGATGTTTCTGCTCGTAAGTAATTCGGAGACAATTGCTGCAGCAGTGGACGAAATAAATACCAGGGCAAAAATATATTCTTTTCTGTGGATTCTGGTATCAGTAATCAGTATTGCGTATGGAGGAATGTACTTTATTGTCTGGATGGTATTGGAATACATGGCAATCCTGTGCTGGTACGGACGGCACAAAAAAGATCATCTGGAAAATGTCATACGTGGAATTCTGGCACTGGTTGTAATGAGCGTGACAGAACTGTCGATCATATTGCTGTATTATCATAATGATATAGTAAATCTTAAATACAGCGGCAAAGTGGATTTCGAAACACAGATTGCGTGTTCTGTGGGAACAGCACTGATACAGCAGCATGCGATAATTTTTCGATATATCCGACAGACTGGAAAAGGGTCGCGGAAAGCTCTGATGTACATTCTTGAAGTTAAGGAAACCGCAGATATTGCATGGTTTTATATATGTGCTGCAACGGGTTTTTTGAATCAGTCCTGTATTACAATTGGTTTGTTTGCCATAGAGATCATGTTTAATTATGCATTTTTCTTTGTCCTTGCTTTCAGGATAGAAGAACGTACAGAGCAGGATATACGTGCACAGATCAACTCGAATGCTTATGAATACTATCTGAATATGGAGGAAGAGCATCTCCAGATCAGAAAGATGTATCATGAGATGAAGAACCAGCTGATGATCATGGAAAATGGTGGGGAGGATCAGAACGGGCGCAAAAGTGACTACAGTCATACGACCCAGAAAAAGCTGGAGGATCTTAATCATTTTTATCATACGGGACAACCTTCGCTGGACATGCTTCTGTTTGATGGGGAGATGAAAGCCAAAGCAAGAAATATTGAATTTGATGCTGTGGTTTCAGAAGGATGTCTGGATTTCATGAATAAAGAAGATATCAATATGATTTTCGGTAATGCAATTATTAACGCGATCGAGGCGTGTGAGAAGATAAAGGAAGGTCCCAGACAGATCAGAATAAAAGCAGGAAAAAATCTGAATGATACGCTTGTTTATGTAAAAAATACGGTCAGCCATGAGCGTGAGAAGGGATCTCTGAGTACAAAAAAGAAAAACAGGATCGAACATGGGATCGGTTTGACCAGTATACAGGAGTGTGCAGAAAAGTATGGGGGTTATGTATCTATTATAGAAGAGGAAGGCACATTCCAGCTGGCGATACTGTTTGGTAAGGAGTGATGAAGGAGATGAGAAGATATATAAAGCTGCTGACAGTATTTCTTGCTTTATTTTTGGCTCTTCATTTAAATCAGGCAGAAGTGCATGCAGAGGAGAATCTGACAGAAAAATATGAGAGAGATTATCTTTCAAAGACTTTTGATTCAGAAAACGGACTGGAAGGTACAACAGCGAACTGCGTCTGGGCAGATGAGGATGGTTTTCTCTGGTTTGGAAGCTATACGGGACTGTACAGATATGATGGCACGGAATTTAAGAAATATCTGATCGATGGAAGGGCACTTCCGGTGAAGGACATTGCTCAGGACTCCAATGGGGACTTCTGGATCGGAACGAACGGAGAGGGCGTTTATCGTTTCGATGGAACAGATTTTGAGGAATATATCCTGGATGAAAATGAGCAGGGTGCATCTGTTATTAATGAAGTTTATGTGGATGAAGATGGTATGATCTGGGTGGGGACGAAAGCCGGATTATTTTCCATTAACACTAAAAAAGAAAATACCGTCAGATCCTACAGCGAATTTTCGAATGTATCCATTCAGGATATAGGAGAGTTATCGACCGGGAAAAAAGTCATTATCCTGAAGACAGGAGAAGTATTTTTCTTACAGTACGATGAGAGCGAAAAGCTTCAGCTTGAATTCGACGAGGACGGATCTGCACGTTGTTTTTATGGACTGGACAATGATGAGTTTTATATTGGAACATCAGGAGAAACCATACTAAAAGTATCTGAAGACGGTGAAGTGCTGAAAAGGATCGAAGGAGATGATCTTTCATCTTTTAATGAATTCCACAAGCTGGATAGTGAAGCATATTGGGTCTGCAGTGATGCAGGTATCGGCATTCTGCAAAATGACAGGCTCATGAAACTGGATTCATCATTTGAAAGTTCTGTGGAGGACGGATGCACAGATTATCAGGGAAGTTTCTGGTTTGTGTCTTCCAGGCAGGGAATACTGCAGCTTTATCAGAATCATTTTTCTGATAGGGGGTCCTATTGGGGAATCAGCAAGACAGTAAACTCGATCCAGCCTTATCAGGACAGGATTTATGTGGGATGTGAGGATGGACTTTACTGTTTCAGCGGAAAAGCCAAAATTAAAGATATGCTGACAGAGGCATGCAGGGGGGTGCGTATCAGACAGATATATCTGGATAATGAAAATGATCTCTGGGTATCTACTTACGAGCACGGTCTCAAAAAGATGGATTCAGATGGAAATATCACCAGTTTTGATAAGAAGAGCAGTAATCTGGGAACCGATAAGACCCGCTGTGTCTGGACGAGGCAGAACGGGGAAGTGCTGGTCGGAACAGAAGAGGGACTTTATCTGATCGACAGGAATGGCAAAGCTGAGAAGTACACAGATGATGAGACGCTGAATACGACCAGGATCCTGGACGTGAAGGAGAGTTACAGCGGGAAAATATATGCTTCTACGGATGGATATGGTGTTTATGAAATAGAATATGGTATTGTAAAAAAAGTTTACACAAAACAGCAGGGCCTGCTGTCAAATGTGGTAATGAAGGTTGTTCCGTCAGAAAATATGAAGGGTGCCTGGGTTGTGACAGGAGAGGGCATCAGTTTTATTGACGAAAAAGGCAATGTCAGTGACGTCACAGGAATTTCTGTTGCGAACTGTCTGGACATGCTTCTGAGCGATGATGGCAAAGCTGTTATACTGGCAGGAAACGGATTTTTTGAGATTGAGGAAAAAAATCTGCTGGAAGAAAATGTGTCTTATGTATATCTTAATAAGAAGGATGGTCTTCCGATTGATTTTACAGCAAATGCAAGAAATAATATAGAGGGTGATACTCTTTATATGTGTGGAACGACAGGTGCTGCGAGTATAGATCTGAATATAGAACAGACGGATAAGCCGATCAGACTTTATATCAATTCTGTTTCGGAGGATGGTAAGGATATTGATTTTGATATAGGAAATATTGTATTTTCTGCTTCGGCACATCGAATAAATATAGATATTCAAATGA
>CAVFJK010000003.1:0-11185 GCA_963622815.1 Ruminococcus bicirculans (ex Wegman et al. 2014) | reverse complement strand
ACATGGATTTTCTCCATAAGTTCTTTCTGTTTTTCTGCTTTTTCTGCAAGAAGAAGCTGTTTACGGTTACCGATGATACGTCTTCTTCTCGGGTTGAATTCTGTGATAACGAATTCAATTTCTTTATCTGCATATTTGGAAAGATCTTTTTCATATGTGTCGGAAACAAGGCTTGCAGGAATGAATACTCTAGCCTCTTCTACATTTACACAAAGACCGCCATCCAGTACCTGTGTTACAGGAGCTTTCAGTACTTCCTGTGATTCGAAAGCAGCTTCCAGACGTTTGTTGCCTTTTTCAGCAGCAAGTCTCTTGTAAGTCAGGATAACCTGTCCTTCACCGTCATTGACTTTCAGCACTTTTGCTTCCATGCTGTCGCCAACATGAACTGCATCTGTGAGTACAAGTGAAGCATCATTGGAATATTCACTCTTAGTGATAATACCGTCTGCTTTATAACCGATATTCAGGATGATTTCATCATCTTTTACATCAATGACTGTACCCTGTACGATCTCTCCATTTCTGATTGTTTTTACGGAATCCTCCAGCATCTGTTCAAAACTCAATTCTGACATGTTCTTGAACCTCCTCAATAATTTTCTTTGGGGTGGATGCCCCTGCTGTGATACCTACATAACTACTGTGATGGAACATTTCAGAATCCAAGTCTACAGGTGTTTGTATATAGTAAGTATTTCCACATTCCTCTTTGCATATTTCAAACAGCTTTTGAGTATTGGAACTATGTCTGCCACCAATGACAAGCATAGTGTCTACCTCTCCGGCTATGTTTTGCGCTTCTTTCTGCCGTTCTTCAGTAGCATTACAAATAGTGTTTAAAATATCGCCCATATTTAAAACACTATTATCATACCTCTTTTTGCAGAGAATTTCAACTAATTCTTTAAATTTGTTGTAATTAAATGTCGTCTGCGATACAACGCATATATCTTTTCCGGACGGAGGAATAAACTTGTCAGTATCTTCTCTGTTCTTTAAAACGGTGTAAGAACCCTGACACCATCCGCAGATACCCTTTACTTCCGGATGATCCGGATCGCCAAAGATGACGATATGTTTCCCGGCGAGACTCTGTTTTTCTGCAATACGGTGTATTTTTAATACGAAAGGGCAGGTGACATCTACATAATCGAGATAATTCTGTTCCAGTTTCTGATAGACTGCTTTTCCTACACCATGGGAACGGATGACAACCGTTCCGCCGGTAAGGGAATCCAGATCTTTTTCTTCGATCACCTGTACACCTTTTGCGGCCAGATCAGAAACAACTTCTTCATTATGAATGATCGGTCCAAGTGTATAGATCGGATGTGTGCCTGCCCTGATCAGCTGGTATACTTTGTCTACTGCTCTCTTTACACCAAAACAGAACCCGGCGGTCTCTGCGACTTTAACTTTCATGGGAAACTTCCTTTTCCGTCTTTGATCTGAAGATTTCAAGGATGCGGTCTACGACCTGTTCGATCGTAAGATCAGAAGAATCTACAAGTACTGCATCGTCAGCCTGGCGAAGTGGCGAAATTTCGCGGTTCATATCACGCTGATCACGTTCTTCAATATCTTTCTGTATCTCATCCAGATTACAGACAGCTCCTTTTTCCTGAAGCTCCAGATACCGTCTTTTTGCACGGGTGAGAGAACTTGCGGTGAGATAGATTTTCACATCCGCATCCGGAAGAATGGTTGTTCCGATATCACGTCCGTCCATGACGACGCTCATATCTTTTGCAAGTTTGCGCTGCAGACTGAGCAGTTTTTCGCGGACGCGCGGTACTGCGGAACTTACGGATGCCATGTTTCCAACTTCTTCTGTTCGGAGATAGGCATTTACATTTTCTCCATTTAAAAGTACGATCTGCTCTCCATTCTGATACTCGATGGAAATCTCAGCATTCTGGCAGATCTCACCAATCTGTTTTTTGTTATTTCGGTCTACACCTTCACGGAGAAGGTAAAGTGCCATCGCACGGTACATTGCGCCCGTGTCAACATAAATGAATGATAATTCTTTTGCCACACGTCTTGCGATCGTGCTTTTGCCGGCTCCTGCCGGTCCGTCAATTGCAATATTGTAGATCATTATATATCCTCCTGTTTATTCCCGCATACATCGGTTGCTGCAAGATATGCGGTTGACCATGCAATCTGAAGATTGTAACCACCGGTTACAGCATCAAGATCAAGAACTTCTCCGATAAAATACAGGTTTTTAACAAGTTTTGATTCCATACTTCCCGGTTTGATATCCTTTACAGATACACCGCCACGGGTGACGACTGCTTCGGAAAAACTGCCAAGTCCTGTAATTGTAAATGGAAAAGCTTTTACCAGAGAACCAAACGCGAGACGTTCTTCCCTGGAAATATCATGAATGACTTTATCTCCTGCGATCGGGCCAATGTCAATGATCACAGGGGTCAGTGAAGACGGGAAAAGTACACCGATCACGTTTTTGAACTGTTTATTCTGAGCAGAGGAAAATTCGCGAAGAATGCGGTCGTCCAGCTGTTCATGGGATAAAGCAGGTTTGAGGTCAAGAAAGGCATTCAGTTCTTCTCCCTTCTGGAGAAATTTTCCAATCCTGGCACTGGCAGATAAAACCAGCGGTCCGGTGATACCGAAATGCGTAAACATCATTTCACCAAAATCCTGATAAACAGTTTTTTTGCCTCTTTTGATCGTCAGTTCTACGTTACGCAGAGAAAGGCCTTTCATAAGAGGAATATATTCTTCTCTGGTCGTCAGAGGGACAAGGGAAGGAATACATTCTGTGACTTTATGACCTGTTTCGGCAGCAAAACGGTATCCATCTCCGGTAGATCCGGTGGTCGGATAGGATAATCCACCTGTAGCAACGATGACAGAATCAGCTGTATAGATTTTATTATCTTTCAACCGTACACCGGTTACTATGCCATTTTCTGTCAGAAGCTGTTCAACTTCACTGTGAAGTCGAATCTGTACGTGATATTTTTTCATTAATCGTTCAAGACCATGGATGATATCAGAAGAATGATCCGAAACAGGGAAAACACGGTTACCGCGTTCTGTCTTTAACGGAACACCTGCTTCTTCCAACAAAGCCATCATATCCTGACTGGTAAAGGAATAAAATGCACTGTAAAGAAATTTGGGATTACTCATAACTGCCTGAAGAAGTTCTTCAGGATCACAGTTATTTGTAACATTACAGCGTCCCTTTCCTGTAATATATACTTTCTTTCCAAGCTTTTCATTCTTTTCAAATAATAAGACGTCACAGCCGTTTTTGGCTGCAATGATGGAAGCAAGCATACCTGCTGCTCCGCCGCCGACAATAATCACTTTGTTCATAAGTGCCCTTTCTGCAAAACAGACCCGTCAGATAACCTGACGGGCCTGCACCTCTGTTTTATACCGGATATGCTCCGTTCTTTGTATCTGCTGCTTTTTCGTCTACTTTTTTCTCCTGTGCCTGACGGTATTTGAAGAAGTCGGTAGCTACCTGTGGGAACAGTGCATAGGATAATACGTCCTCATCCTGCTCTTTATAAGCGGACATTTCTGATTCCAGTTTATCCAGCTCATTGTCAAGAAGATCTGCAGGACGGCAGGTGATCGGTTCTGCATCACCGATACACTTCTTCTGTACTTCCTGGTCAAATGGTTTAACAGTTGCACCATATTTTCCTAAGAGAATGTCTTTTGTCTCTTTTGTGACCATCTTGTATCTTTCACCCATCAGTACATTGAATACGGCCTGTGTACCAACGATCTGGGAAGACGGAGTAACAAGCGGCGGCTCACCAAGGTCTTTACGAACCTTCGGAACTTCTTCCAGAACATCGTAGAATTTATCTTCTGCGTGCTGTTCTTTCAGCTGGGATGTCAGGTTGGAAAGCATTCCACCTGGTACCTGATACAGAAGAGTCTTGATGTTTACACCAAGGTTCTTCGGATTCAGGAGTCCGCTGTCAAGAGCGTCGTCACGGATCGGACGGAAGTAATCAGCAATTTCAGCAAGGAGTTTCTGATCAAATCCTGTATCGTATGGTGTGCCTTTGAAGGTTTCAACCATAACTTCTGTTGCCGGCTGGGATGTTCCCAGTGCAAACGGAGACATTGCAGTATCGATGATATCAACACCAGCTTCTACGGCTTTGAGGTATGTCATGGAAGCAACACCTGAGGTGTAATGTGTATGAAGATCGATAGGGATGCTGACAGCATCTTTGAGTGCTCCGACAAGCTCAGTTGCTTTATATGGAAGAAGCAGACCAGCCATATCTTTGATACAGATGGAATCTGCACCCATTTCTTCGATACGTTTTGCGATGTTTACCCAGTAGTCAAGAGTATATGCATCACCTAATGTGTAGGAAAGAGCAACCTGTGCATGTGCTTTTTCTTTGTTGGCAGCTTTTACGGCTGTCTGAAGGTTACGCATATCATTGAGGCAGTCAAAAATACGGATGATGTCGATTCCGTTTGCTGCAGATTTCTGTACGAAGTATTCTACTACGTCGTCTGCATATGGACGATATCCAAGGATGTTCTGTCCACGGAACAGCATCTGAAGTTTTGTATTCTTGAAGCCGTCACGTAATTTACGAAGTCTTTCCCATGGGTCTTCTTTCAGAAAACGGAGGGAAGCATCGAAAGTAGCTCCACCCCAGCACTCTACTGCGTGGTAGCCGACTTTGTCCATTTTATCAACGATCGGGAGCATCTGTTCCGTGGTAAGTCTTGTTGCAATCAGAGACTGATGAGCATCACGGAGAACAGTTTCCACGATTTTTACAGGTTTTTTTTCTAATTCAGCCATATTAATTCTCCTTGTATTTTTTTATAAGGAAGTTCGATTCACTAAATTCAGACTTCGCCAAAGGCTCGTCTTCATTAAGTTCCTTCGAACGACCTTCGTACTAAACTCAAACTCATTACATTCGTTTTCATTAAGTACTCCAGGTCAAACTCCGAAGATAGCCATGAATGTTCCGGCTGCAACGGCTGTTCCGATTACACCGGCTACGTTTGGTCCCATTGCATGCATCAGCAGGAAGTTCGTAGGATCTGCTTCTGCACCGACTTTCTGGGAAACTCGTGCTGCCATAGGAACGGCAGAAACACCGGCAGAACCGATCAGAGGATTGATCTTGCCACCGGAGAGCTTGCACATCAGTTTACCAAGCATAACGCCACCGAATGTACCGAAGGCAAATGCTACAAGTCCGAGAACAACGATTTTCAGAGTATCTACATTAAGGAATGCTTCTGCACTTGTGGAAGCACCTACGGATGTACCAAGCAGGATAACTACGATGTACATCAGAGCATTGGATGCGGTTTCTGTCAGCTGTTTAACAACGCCTGATTCACGGAAAAGGTTACCGAGCATCAGCATACCTACCAGCGGAGCTGTTGTAGGAAGAAGTAAGCATACAACGATAGTGATCACGATCGGGAAAAGGATTTTTTCCAGTTTGCTTACCGGACGAAGCTGATCCATTTTGATCTTACGTTCTTTCTCTGTAGTACAGAGTTTCATGATCGGCGGCTGGATGATCGGAACCAGAGACATATAGGAATATGCCGCTACCGCGATCGGTCCCATCAGAGAGGTCTGTCCGAGTTTTCCTGCGAGGAAAATGGAAGTAGGACCGTCTGCTCCACCGATGATGGAGATTGCTGCTGCTGCTTTCCCGTTGAATCCAAGGAAGATTGCAAGGAAATATGCTACGTAGATACCAAGCTGTGCAGCAGCTCCAAGAAGGAAACTCTTCGGGTTTGCGATCAGCGGACCAAAGTCTGTCATCGCACCGACACCCATGAAGATCAGAGATGGAAGAATACTCCACTCATCAAGTATATAGAAGTAATGCAGAAGACCACCAACACCGTTGGACATGTCCTCTGGGTTTGCCATAATGTCCGGATAGATATTTACCAGAAGCATACCAAAAGCGATCGGAACCAGAAGAAGCGGTTCAAATCCCTTTTTAATGGCGAGAAATAAGAATACACACGCCACTGCGATCATCAGATAATTTCCCCATGTAAGATTAAAGAAAGCGGTCTGATGGATCAGGTTGGACAAGGTTTCTGTTACATAAGACATTTGATTACCTCCCGTCCTAGTTCATTGTAGCCAGAGTATCTCCGTTTTCTACGGATGCACCTTCGGATGTATCAATGCTGGCTACAGTACCATCCTGCGGAGCAACAACCGGAATTTCCATTTTCATGGATTCAAGGATGACAATGCTGTCACCGGCTTTTACAGCCTGACCTGCGGATGCTACTACTTTAAGAACTTTACCTGGTACAGATGCGGTAACTTTTACAGCACCGGCACCTGCTGCCGGTGCTGCTGCTTTAGGAGCTGCTGCCGGAGCCGCTTTAGGAGCTGCAACTGGTGCTGCTGCCGGAGCGGAAACGCTTCCTGTTTCTTCTACAGTAACTTCATATGCTGTTCCGTTTACAGTGATTGTATAACTTTTCATTTTAAATCCTCCTAATAGTCAATTACCTTTTTTTACGATTGATTTTACGGATGGAACGAACAACAAATCCATCTGTTGAAGTTCCTTCTGCTGCTGCGATAGCTGCTGCGATCACGGCGATCAGTTCAGAATTATCAGTTTCCTGTACCGGAGCTGCTGCAACCGGAACCGATGCTGGTGCAGAAGCTGCCTCTTCTGCTGCTTTTTTCGTTGCTTTGGCTTCCTGTGCTCCTGATCCCGGAATAAACTGGAACAGAGAAATAAGGAAAATCAGCATTGCAAGAATTACAAATACGGTACCAAGACCCATTATAGTATTGAGCGCAGCGTTTTTCATTGTTGTGCCAAATGAATATTTAACATCTACAGAAAGTGATGTAGGGGTAAGATTTTTGTCGAATACATAAATGAATTCGGCATCTTCTTTTTCAAATTCAACAGGCACAGTTGCAGTATATTCGTCATCGGAATATTCGATCTCAGCAGAGCCTGTTTCTTTCAGACCGCCAAGTTCTTCTCTTACACTGTCCCATGCTGTCATGGCATTTTCGGTAAAGTCGTCACCAGATTCCTGATATGCGGCAATCTCGTCATCTGTCAGAGGAATGATCGTCTCGGTCAGTCCCTCGGCAGTTGTCTCAATCGTTGATTTTGTCGACTCATCAATATCGCTGTCTGCCATAACCAGCGATGCACCGGAAAATGTAATGGATGTGGCACATACAACTGCTGTCAGGACAGAGGAAGCTTTTTTTAACATCTGATTCATATGCTCACCTCGCTTAGACTGTGCCATGTTTCTTGGATGGACGGTCTTCTCTTTTTGTGAAAAGCATTTCAAAAGCGCCGATTACATATTTACGTGTATCAGCCGGAGCAATTACAGTGTCAACATAGCCTCTTGCTGCGGCTGACTCTACATTGGACTGAAGCTCTCTGTATGCTGCTGCTTTTTCATTAAGTACTGCAGCTTCTTCGCCCGGATACATGATCTTGGCTGCGAGAGAAGCATCCATCATACCAATCTCAGCGTTATCCCATGCGTACACAAGGTCTGCACCTACGGATTTGCTGTTCATTGCCACATATGCAGTTCCATATGCTTTGCCGATAACAACGTTTACTTTCGGAACAGTCGCATCTGCAAATGCATGGATCATTTCACCAACTGCTTTTGCGATCATTTTTTCGCTGCAAAGAGTTGCTTTGAAGCCTGTAACATTTGTAAGTGTAAGAACCGGGATATCAAATGCATCACAGAATTTAACAAATCCGGCTGCTTTTCTGGCACCTCTTGCAGAGAGAGTTCCATCGAATTCTTCTGCCTTGTTTCCGTCTGCATCGTAAACTTCTGTTCTGTTAGCCACAGCACCGACAGTTGCTCCGTTCAGGCGAAGGAAACCTGTAACGATATCTTTGCCATAGTCTTTCTTGGTTTCAAAGAAAATACCGTTGTCAGCGATTCTGGAAAGTGCGATAGATGTGTCACCTGTGCATGCTGCAATATCATCGCATGTACGGTTCAGGTCATCTGTGCACTCAACGAAAGAATCATTGTCTTCGAAGTTAGAAGGAAGAAGTCCGATCAGCTGACGAATCTGTCCGAGAATTTCTTCTTCAGAACCTGTTCCGTCTACAAGACCAGTCTCTTCGCTCTGGAATGCAGCAGCTGCTGTGTCACATTTCTCAGTGTAGTTTCCATCCAGTGCGTTCGGGCTGTTTACGAACATTTTACCTTTTTTGGATTCGATGAATGTGAAATCTGTCAGAGCAGGGATGATTGCCATACCACCGCCACATGTACCAAATACAGCTGTGATCTGCGGGATCATTCCGGAAGCCAGTGTCTGTTTCAGATAGATAGATCCGAATGCTTCAAGAGCATCGGTAGCTTCCTGGAGACGCATACCTGCACAGTCAACAAGACCGATCACAGGAGCACCTGTCTTCATTGCCAGGTCGTACAGAGCGGTAATCTTTCTGGCATGCATTTCACCAACAGTTCCGTTTAATACGGAAGCATCCTGGCTGTATACATATACAAGATTTCCGTCGATCACACCATATCCGGTGATAACACCGTCTGAAGGCGCTTTTGTTTCAGTTAAATTGAAATCTGTGGATCTGGCTGTTACGCTTTTTCCGATTTCAACAAAACTGTTTGCGTCAAGCAAAGAAGTGATTCTTGTGCCTGCTAAGCTTTGTGTTGCATTACTCATTCTTTCTTGCCCTCCATTTTATAAAATTTTAAATATAACCAAAATTTTAGCCGATTATAATTGTAACCTGTTTTCAAGTTTTTTTCAATATATTTTCTGTATTTTTGTTAAAAGTTTAACTCCCATGTCGTTTTTTCTACAGTAGTCTTCTGATATGTCGATATTAAAAAACTTCTCCTGCATTAGGAGAAGTCTGAACTGTTAATGAAAAAAATTCTTAAATACAAGCTCGGCACAGTGGGTAAATGTATTTTTCTGAATCGTCTGTGTTGCATGTATCGGATAGGAAAATAATGTTTCACCATTGAGAAGATAAACAAGTCGTCCGATTTGCTCCCCTTTTCTGACCGGAGCACTTAAGTGCTCTTTGAGACGGACCTGGTATTGCAGGTGATCATCTGTCCCGATCAGGATCTGCTGTTTTTTTTCATCTTCTGAAACTGATATACTGCCTCCTGTATATACAGAACTGTCTGCTCCGAAATCATCGATAATACCATTCTGAACAGGAATATAGGAAAGTTCCGGTTCCTGCCAGAAGGTCTGGTACTTATAGTTGGCATTTCCATAATCAAGAAGATTCAGTGTATCATGCCATTTGTAGGTCTTATGACCGGGCCAGCCGGCACCGAGGAGTGAAACAATAAAAGTTTTTCCGTCCTTCTGACAGGCACATACATAACAATATCCCGCATCACCAGTATAGCCGGTCTTTCCGGAAAGTACGCCATCTGTCATATGAAGCAGTGCATTTGTATTGTGGACAGAAAAATGTCTTTTCTTGCTCAGATCGGAAAAGGAGTACTCTTCTGTCTGCGTGATCTTTAAAAAGACTTCATTTCTGATCGCATAACGCATGATCAGGGCGAGATCTTCGGCTGTTGTATGATGGGTTCCCTCTGCATCTTCCGCATCCAGACCATTCGGTGTAATAAAATGTGTGTTTTTGCAGCCGATCTCTTTCGCTTTTTTATTCATCATGGCAGAAAATTTTTCTACAGAGCCTCCGATATACTCTGCAATTGCAACCGCGGAATCGTTATGACTCTGCAGCATAAGAGAATAAAGCAGATCCTCCAGATAATACTGTTCTCCTTCCATGAGACCAAGCCGGACTTCCGGCTGACTGGCTGCCTTTTTGGAAATTTCGACATAGTCATCACCGTGTCCGTTTTCCAGTGCAAGGATACAGGTCATTACCTTAGTTGTACTCGCGTTTGGACGGGGTGTATCACCGGCTTTTTCGAAAAGAATTCGCCCAGAATCGCCATCCATCAGCACAGCAGACAATGCATACAGATCATTCGGAGAAGATCCTGCCGCGAATACAGTCAGACTGTTTATAAGTAATGTGCTGATCAATGACAGGATGAAAATATGTTGCCTGATATTCATAGTCCCACCTTCCTCATATAGGACTATTTTATGCGGCTTGAAACAGAATCATTCCAGACGGCAGATCAGCCATTATAAGTCAGAAACCATCGTTCTGACAGTGCTTTTTCTTTTTTAGAGAGCTGAAAAAGTTCGGTCAGTTCCTGTGGTGCCTGTGCAAGTGCATGATTGTATAAACCATGAAGAGAATGCACCGGTACGGCACTTCCCGGAATCGGATCTTTTTCCATGAAATATTCCATCATTTCTGAAGAAAGTTTTTTTCCGGCAATACGCGAAAGAAACATGAGAAACTTTTTACGGCGTCCATGGTTGTCGTATACCAGGCAGTTCGTGATCAGTTTCATCAGTCTGAGGGATGACATAATCTCTTTTGAGCGTATTTTGGGAATAGCTCTGTGAATCACACGTGCATAGGTGATTCGTGGGACAATTCCACAGGCCGGATAATAATGATAGGGATTTTTATGCGTCTCAAGCATCAGCGTCCGGTCAAATTCCTTTTCAAGCAGTGTGTGGGAAATAACTCCGCGTTCAGCCATTTCATAAACAAATGGATGGCAGGCACTGTCCAGGAGATAATGACAGCCGAACCCGAGAAGGTAGGCAAGAAGTTTTTCGTCATGTGTATCTCTTACCATAGTCATGCCACGTTCAAAGAAAGGTGCTGCACATTCCCGGTGCATGGCGATTCCGGTTCCTGTAACCTTTGGCTTCAGCATATCGTAAAAAAGAATGTCCGGTCCGTGGAGACCGATTCGAAATAAATTTGTATTTCTGCGGATCACTTCCTGAATCTCCGCAGGAAGTTTTGAATAGACTTTTTTCCCGAACAGATCGTGAGCATAGGTAGTTGGCATTCGGGATACCTCTCTTTCTTACTTATATAACAGAATTTTATAGAATACCCGGTGGATCAGACATCAAGTCGAAGCTGAATCTCCTCTTCTGCTTCTGCTTTAAAATCTTCCAGCCGAACCGGATCAACGGAAGGAAGTTCTTCCAGTCCCTGAACGCCGAAACAGCGGAGAAATTCTTCTGTAGTTCCGAAAAGGATCGGGCGGC
>CAVFJK010000002.1:0-5433 GCA_963622815.1 Ruminococcus bicirculans (ex Wegman et al. 2014) | reverse complement strand
ATATCACACAGATCAAGACAGGTGACCATGTAGTAGTTGATGCTACAAACGGAATCGTAAAAGTTACAAGAGACGAGTAAGGAGAAAATCATGAGTGAGTTTAATGAAAAATACAGAGAACGCTTATTAAAACTTTCTACAACCAATGTTTCAGATGCACTGGATGCACTTGGATTAAAGGGATCTACATATGGTATCCGTCCGATCTGGGAAGGTGCAGAGAAAATCACCGGTCGTGCAGTAACTGTAAAAATGACTGCAGCAGGACTTACAACAGGTAAGACTCATCTTGGAATTAAAGCAATTGAAGCTGCTGAAGAAGGAGACATTGTTGTAGTTGACAATGGTGGTCGTCTGGATACATCCTGCTGGGGAGGAATCCTTGCAAATGGTGCGCAGCTCAAAGGAATTTCCGGAGTAGTTGTAGATGGTGCTGTCCGTGATGTGGATGATTTCGTAGAGATTAAATTCCCGGTATATTCCAGAGGCTCTGTAGTAGCTACTGCAAGAGGAAGAATCATGGAAGAAGCAACAAACGTAATGGTTCAGTTTGGAGGAGTTCAGGTTCGCCCTGGAGATGCGGTACTTGCAGACAGAAGTGGAGTTGTTGTGATTCCGTGGGAGAGAATTGACGATGTGATCGCAAAAGCAGAGCAGCTTTTTGAAAAAGAAGAGGCTATGATTGCAGATCTTCGCAGTGGAATGTCTTCTCTGGAAGTAGATACAAAATATCATTATGAAAAAATGCTGAAATAATGGAGGAACAGCCGTGAATTTAACAGACGAAGTCAGAAAAGACCTGCTCAAACTTCCGACAGGAAATATTGAAGATAATAATACAATTCTTGGTGCACTGGATTCCGGGATCAAACCGATTGATCCAAAGTCCAAAATGGTAGGAAGAGCCGTGACCGTAGTATGCCAGCCAGGAGATAATCTGGCTATGCATCAGGGAATTTATGCGGCACAGCCAGGTGATGTTCTGGTTCTGGCCTGCAAGGGCTATGATCAGGCCGGTCATTTTGGAGATATCATGGCGACTGCATGCCAGGTGAGAGGACTTGCCGGTGTAGTTCTGGATGGAAGCTGCAGAGATGCAGAAGACATAAAAGAACTTGGTTTCCCTATGTTTGTTCGTGCATTCAATCCTTCAGGAACTGTTAAAGAAAGCCTTGCACAGATCAATGTTCCGGTAAAGGTAGCAGGAGTTGAAATCCATCCTGGAGATATCATTTTTGGCGATTGTGACGGTGTTGTGGTAGTCAGAAAAGAAGATGAAGATGAAGTTTTTGCAAAGGCTGAAGCAAAATTCCAGAAAGAAGTAAAAATTGTGGAAATGCTGAAAGCAGGCAAGACAACTCTTGAAATTTATGGATTTGACAAGATTATTGAGAAGAAGATGAAATAAGGAAGGTGAACAGGAATGAAACCGGAATTAACATTACCAAAGGAAATTATCGAAGAATACAGGAAACTGGATGTTCCGAGTATTTCGGATGCAATGGATAAACTGAAACTGTATGGCGGACTTCTGAACATAAAGCCGGTTGTGCCGGATACTTATATCTGTGGACAGGCTTTTACAATTCACTATGTTCCATGCGGTGAGATCAAAGGTACAGTAGGTGATTTTATTGATGATATCCTTCCGGGTGAAGTTGCAGTAATCGACAATAACGGACGTCAGGACTGTACAGTATGGGGAGACATCATGTCGATCTATGCGACTCAGAAAGGAATTGCAGGAACTGTAATTGATGGTGTATGCAGAGATATCAACGTGATCAGAGAACTGAAATATCCGATCTTTACAAAAGGAACCTATATGGTTACCGGTAAAGACAGAGTATATGTTGACCGCATCAATGAAACAGTAAGTATCGCAGGTGTTCAGGTAAATGCAGGTGATCTGATTATCGGTGATAATACAGGTGTCATTGCAGTACCTTTCAATAAGGCAGAAGAAGTGCTCAAGGTTGCAAAAGAAATTGAACGCGTAGAGCAGATGATCGTCAGCAAGGTTAAAGCTGGTATGAAATTAAAAGATGCCAGACGTGAAACAGGATATCATAAACTTCAGACACCAGATGAAGAATAATATCAGATAGTTGAGTCGAAGATGACTTTGCTATAAATAGCAGAGATACAGGTAATAAAGAAATAACCCCCTCATTCGTTATACTTTTGTCCAACCGCCTGTTCTGCAGCAAAAGGTTTATCTACAGGAATTCATTCTGTGGATAGACCTTTTTTGCAGGAAAAATTGTCTTGACAAAAGTGTCAGTAAAATAGTATAATGCAGAAAATTCATACATGCATTAAGAGAAGGAGCGATGTTGCTATAACATCGCTCCTTTCTGCATTTTTGAGGAGGGAAATCAATATGGAACAGTTAAATGCAGTTATTACAAAAATCGATGATTTTGTCTGGGGACCAGTCATGCTGGTTCTTCTGGTAGGAACTGGAATTTTTCTTACCTTTCGAACCAGGTTTCTGACATGGCGAAATCTGGGATATGCACTTAAGAGTACACTCAGCAAGGAAGCACGTACCAAAAGCCGTGGAGAAGGAGACGTATCTCCGTTTTCGGCACTTACAACGGCACTGGCTGCAACGATCGGAACCGGAAATATTGTTGGTGTTGCGACTGCCATGGTATCCGGAGGTCCGGGAGCTCTGGTATGGATGTGGATTTCAGCAGCATTTGGTATCACATCCAAGTTCAGTGAATGTATGCTTGCGATCAAATATCGTGAAGTCAATGCCAAAGGCGAGATGAGCGGCGGTCCTATGTATACTATGAAAAAAGGTCTGAAAAATAAAGCATTTGGCTCTGTCCTGGCATGGCTTTTTGCATTCTTTGCAGTAGTTGCTTCTTTTGGAATCGGAAACATGACACAGGGAAATTCAATCGCAGGGGCACTTCATACAACCTTTCATGTACCGACATGGGTGACAGGTGTTGTGATCACGGTAATTTCTCTGCTTATCATTGTAGGTGGAATCAAATCAATATCAAAAGTATCTTCCGTTGTTGTACCTGCTATGGCAATTTTCTATGTGATCTGTGGTGCCATCGTCATTATTGGAAATATTTCAAATTTACCGGCAGGTCTGGCTATGATTTTTAAAATGGCATTTTCTGTAAAAGCAGTTGGCGGTGGTTTATGTGGTTCAATTGTAGCTTCTATGATGAGTGCAATGAGATATGGCGTTGCCCGTGGAGTATTTTCCAATGAGGCAGGTATGGGATCAGCAGCAATCACGGCTGCTGCAGCTACCACAGATAATCCTGTTCGTCAGGGATATATAAATATGACCGGTACTTTCTGGGATACGATCGTTGTATGTACCATTACCGGCCTTGCGATCGCTTCTTCAGGCGTGCTGGGAATGACAGATGCGGCAGGAGAAATGCTGACCGGTTCCGATATTACGATCGCAGCATTTGAAACAGTCCTTGGTTCAGCAGGTGGATGGCTTGTGACAATTGGTATCACATTGTTTGCGTTTTCCACGATCCTTGGATGGGAATATCATGGAGAAAAAGCTTTTGAATATCTTCTTGGTACGCACAAATACAATATGATCTATCGTGTTGTGTTTTCACTCGTCGTTTATTTTGGATGTACACAGACGCTGAGTCTTGTATGGAACTTCTCGGATATTGCAAATGCACTTATGGCAATTCCGAACCTTATCTGTATGCTTCTTCTGAGCGGAGAGATTGCAAAGGATATCAGGGAATTCCAGCCCGAGATAAAAAAATCTGCAGCTTCAAAATAAATACTGTCGATGGCTGTGTGGCAGAATTCTGGATAAAATTCTGGATAAATTGCATGATAGATATACCTGTTAGCATTGACTCACCGGGTATATATAAAGTAAAATAAAACATGTGAAACGAAAAATATGAAGAAATAAAAACAGAACAGACTCTGACGGCAAGGAATTTCATCCGAGCGGGAATAGTTGTTGATGTGAAATTTACAGGACTTCTCTACCCTGACGGTGGAGGAGTCTTTTTGATTTACGGAATATTACAGAGTAATATTCCGTAAATCAAAACGCTCCGCGAGGATGCATCTAGCACGCAAAGCGTAGCAAGTCCCTCAAGGATTGGGAAATTCAGGGAGTTAGAAGTGGACTTGTCCGCTTTGTTTTATAATTATATGGGGAGGGAATTACAAATGCTGAAGGTGGCGATTTATGGAAAAGGCGGTATCGGAAAATCTACCGTAACATCCAACTTGGCGGCGGCTTTTGCGTCTATGGGAAAGAAGGTCATTCAGATTGGCTGCGACCCGAAAGCAGATTCCACAATCAATCTGCTCGGTGGTGAACCGCTTCGGCCGGTAATGAATTACATGCGAGAGGAAGATGAAGAACCGGAGAAACTTGAGGATATTTCAAAAGAGGGATTTGGAGGTGTCCTTTGCATTGAAACCGGCGGTCCGACCCCGGGACTTGGCTGTGCGGGAAGAGGAATCATAGCAACTTTTCAGCTGCTGGAAGACCTGAGACTATTTGAAACGTATAAGCCAGATGTCGTACTTTATGATGTACTTGGCGATGTAGTCTGCGGTGGTTTTGCAGCACCGATCCGTGAGGGTTATGCAGAAAAAGTCCTGATTGTAACTTCCGGAGAGAAGATGGCATTGTATGCGGCAAATAATATTTCCAGTGCTGTACGGAACTTCGAGGACAGAAGTTATGCCCGGGTTTTTGGCATTGTTCTGAACCATCGAAACGTTGAAAATGAAATGGAAAAAGTGCAGGCGTTTTCACAGAAAAGCAACATCCCTATCGTGGGTGAGATACCGAGAAGTGATGAGATCATCCGCTGGGAAGACCAGGGCAAGACCGTGATCGAAGGGGATAAAAATTCCGAGATCAGCAGACGCTTTTTTGACCTGGCAGAAATGCTTTTGAAAGCAGAGGAAGAAGAATGAGCAGAGCCTATTATTGTACAGTAGAAGAACTGAATGAGCGTGGAAGAGACAATATTCCGGATCAGTTTAAATCAAATATGCATCTGATCTACAGTTCCCCGGCGACTCTTGCTTTTAATTCTCCGGGAGCGGAAGGATTTGGTGTGAAGCGGGCCGGACTTGCTGTCCCGGATTCAATCATGCTGATCGTGGCACCGGGATGCTGCGGACGAAATACATCTCTGATCAGTTCTATGCGTGAATATGACAACCGCTTTTTTTATCTGATGATGGACGAGACAGATATTGTGACAGGCCGTCATCTGAAAAAAATTCCAAAAGCAGTGGAAGAAATCTGCAACAGCCTGGATAAGAAACCAACCGTAGTGATGATCTGCATTACCTGTGTGGATGCACTTCTTGGAACGGATATGGAGCGGATCTGCCGTAAAGCAGAAGAACGGGCAGGACTTCCGGTGCGTCCATGTTATATGTATGCAC
>CAVFJK010000001.1:23520-36760 GCA_963622815.1 Ruminococcus bicirculans (ex Wegman et al. 2014) | reverse complement strand
TACTTATACAATGAGTAATTTCTTATAAAACAGGAAAAGGATGCCTCCCCGTAAGGGAGACATCCCGCTTTTCCGTTATGTCTTATTTTAGTAAGTTTCTTCGGTTCCTTCGTCCTCAGAATATGTCTCTGTATTTTCTTCTGTTCCTGCATCAGATGCTGACTCATCTGTTGTCTCTTCTGATGTAGTTTCGCCATAGAGGCTTGCGAAGAATTTCATTGTATCATCATACAGTTTCTGTCTTACATCAGAGTCTGTATTTACAAGCAGGTCATCTTCTGCGATCTCTGTATCAATGCTGAAAACAGTCTTCAGTTCTTTATCCAGCACGTTCAGTTCTGTCGAGAAATATTTATCTGTATCAGCCGGTACATAAGATACACCTGCATCATTTAATACTTTGATGTAAGTTTCCAGAACCTTCTTGCTGAGTTTTGATGCTACATCGGAATCCAGTGTTACAGGAAGTTCTGTTACATCCGGAACAACGCTCTGAAGGACTGCAAGATCACCTTCATATTCACCCTTGCAGAACTGCTGTGCCTGCTCGAATTTTGCTTTTCCTTCTTCAGTCAGTGTCTCTGTATTCAAAGTATCTTCTGAGGAAGCATCTGCGGTATCTTCGCCGGTGCTTTCATCTGTTCCTTCGGAAGAACCATCTGTATTTTCACTGCTGCCGTCTTCTGTTGCTGCAGGAATCTCATCAGTGCTTCCGTCATAGCTTTCATCTGTATTCTCAGATGGTGTCTCTTCTGTAGATCCGTCTGTACTTTCATCTGTACTTCCGTCTACAGTTCCATCCTCTGTTGCATCCGGAATTCCGCTGGAATCAGCCGGATCCTCTGTTGCTTCTGTTGCATTGTTGGTATCCGCACCGGTCTTTTCTGCAAGACTCGCATCCTCTGTCGAAGTTTCTTTGACATCTCCGCCAAGTGCACTGCTGTCAACATTTGTTGTGATGTCTTCACCGGTACCCTCATCAGCCACATCGCTCTCGATTGGAGTAGGAGTCGGCTGTCCGGCTGCTTCTGCCTTACTCTGTTCCAGATTCTGCTGGATATTCGCAAGTGTCTGTTTCATTTCCTGGATATCGTAGTTCTGCTCTGCGATCTGCTGAAGCAGAGATACGATCGTATCAATCTCGTCCTGGCTCAGGCTTACACCATTCTGCTCTGCGATATTATAAACAATATTGTAAATCTCATCTGCATTCTGGATATTATCGCCGATGATCTGCATCTTAGCCTGGTTAATGATGTTTGTTGCATTATCCTGGCCTACCTGCTGTGCTACATCTCCGGTCACAACAACTTCTTTGGCTGCAAGATCTTTCTTTGTGGAATCGAGTTCCTGTCCGCTTGCAGATTCATATGCTTTCATAACGCCGGTAAGTGCACCGGTACCGGAAACTTCGTACGGGCATGCAGCAACAACTTCACAGTTTGTAACGCCGGCTGTGGAAAGTGCAGTCGCGATCATATTACAGGTTACATAGTTCAGATTCGCTGTACGTACCTTGATCCCGCCGGACTGGGTAGGTTTTACATAAGCACAGCTCAGGGTTCTTGTACCGATCTGCTCGCTCGGGATATATTTTCCAAGCAGGTCATGTTCATCCTGATTGGTAACGCTGATAACCTGTACCTGGCTGGAATCTGCCTTAAAGTAATTCATCATTGTATTTTTCTGCTCATCGGTAAGGTCTGCTCCAAGTGTAACTACCTTGGATGCATCAGCCATTGCCGGGAGCGGGGTGCTGACTGCCAGACACATACTGCAGAGCATTGCAACAATAACACTTCTTTTCTTCATATTTTCATCCTCCATTATTCGTCTTTCATTATCCATTCTGCCCGGAATCGGATAGATTTTCCGCCGGCAGACCGTCTTCTTTTTTCGATATATGCATTATAGCACAGATCTGTCTTAAATTGTATTTTTTATTTTATTCTGATACCAGGGTACAAAAGTTACTGTTCACTCCGTTCACAGTAGCTTGCTCATATATGGATGAAAGAATTTGGGACCGATATCAGACCACCTCCAAAAACACTTTAATCGTTCCGCCGCATACAAGTCCCTCTTCTTCTGCCTGCGAAGCCGTCATATCCACCGTAACGATCTGACCTTTCGCCTCTTCTTCATGAAGCATGCGCAGACAGAGATGCTGCACTTCACTCTCCATGCATCCGCCTCCGATCGTCCCGATGATCCTGCCATCCGCAAGGACCAGCATCTTAGTTCCGATTCCTCTCGGTGCAGAACCTCTTCTTGCAATTATCGTGGCAAGAGCCTTCTTTGTATCCGGTTCCTTCTCTCCTGTCAGATAGCTCAGAAGTTCTGTATCATAGCCGCTTGTCTTTCGTACACTGTTCTTTTCCCTGATCAGTTCTGAAACTATGGAAACTGCGATTTCTTCCGGTGTCTCCGCGTTGATCGGAAGACCTACCGGTGTATGGATCTCATCCAAAAGCTTCCGGCTCACGCCCTCTTCTTCCATCTGTTTTTTCAGAAGTGCCGATCTTCCCCGGCTTGCCATCATTCCGACATAGCAATTCGGCTTCTTTAAAATCGCATTCAGGCACTCACGATCATAACGATGCCCTCTGGTCACCACAAGAAAATAAGTATCTTCACTTCCCGGAATCTGTTTCAGCGCATCTTCAAAATTATCGCAGATCACCTGATCCGCTCCGGCACGCCTTGCCTCTCCCGCAAAGCTCACACGGTCTTCCAGTACAGTCACTGTAAATCCGACCTTCCCCGCCAGAAGAATCACCTGCTGTGCAACATGACCGGCTCCGCAGATCACCAGATGAGCCGGCTGTTTCAGCGATTCAATAAAAAAAGTTCTCCCATCTGCTTCTGCAATGCCGCTCTCTCCTGTCTGTATCAGTTCACGGAGCTGCTCCTTTTTTATTTTCCCGCTTCCGCACTGTGCTTTCAGCTCTCCGTCTGTCAGAAAATACCTGCTGCCGGTTTCTTTTCCCTGCACAACCGTCACCAGAAAATTATTTTTTCCCTGCTGCTCATCTTTCAGAATATTATATACCTCAAAAAGATCCATGCTGCCCCTCCTGTGCATCTTCTGTTACTCTCATCTATCCAAAAGTATAGCATGTCATCCAGAAGTTGTATAGCAATTCCCTGTAAATAAAAAGAAGACATACCGACGTCCCATCTGTGGGCTTCATCAGTATGTCCTGCTTTCATAAATCTTTTTCGGTTTTTATCCTTTATAATGCTTTATAATACAGATCTACAATATCCTGTTTACGTGAAGATCTCGGATTAACTGCAATATTACCGCTCTTCATGGCATCATCTGCCATTGCATCGATCTTGCTTTCGATCTCTTCATCTGAAACTTCTGTGGAAGGATCTTTGCGTTTTGCTGTCTGACGTATTGCTTCAGTCAGATTTTCCGGTATTCCGATGTCTTCATTCAGCTCACGGATCGCATCAACCAGCATCAGCGGTTCAAATTCATCCTCAAATGCCGGTATCGGGCTGATGTAATTATAAACTGTCAGGTATCTGCCATGATCAGCCAGTGCATTGTATTCGGCGATCACCGGAAGAAGAACTGCATTTGCGACTCCGTGCGGCACATCAAAGAATGCACTTACCGGATGGCTCATCGCATGTACATTTCCAAGTCTTGCGAAAGAAAAGGCGATCCCAGCAAAAAGTGAACCGGTCAGCATTGCCTCTGCTGCCTCAAGATCCGTTCTTCTTGCAACAAATCTGCGGATATTTTTGCCGATCAGTTCCATGGCTTTCTCAGCCATCGCATCAGAAAACGGTGATGCCGCTGTAGAAACATATGCTTCCTCCGCATGGATAAAAGCATCGATTCCACATGCCGCTGCCACAGATGCCGGTGCTGAGGTCAGAAGCTCAGGATCCAGGATCGCATATGCAGGAAACAGTTCATAGCTGAATACTGTCAGCTTATAATCTCTGCTGTGGTCTGTAATTACAGAAAAAGCTGTTACTTCTGAACCTGTACCTGCTGTTGTCGGAATCGCGATCAGCGGAACGATCTTGCCAGGTACTTTATGTGCACCTTCATATTCTGTAATGCTTCCGCCAAATTTTGCAGTTACACCAACTGCCTTTGCAACGTCCATCGGAGAACCGCCTCCAAGAGCCACGATAAAGTCTGCTCCTGCTTCTTTAAAAGCGTCTGTTGCTTTTTCTACTGTTGTTACGGAAGGATTCGCCTCAACATCAGTGAAGATATCCACCTTCACACCTGCTTCTTTCAGATAATCCGCTGCCTTATCCACAACTCCCATTTTGCGCAGTGTCGGTCCGGAGATCACCATGGCATGAGAGCCGCCCAGTTTCTCTGCACATTCCGGAAGTCTTGCCAGAGTGCCGGAGCCTACGATAATATTCTGCGGGATAAAAAATTCAAATGGATTCATTTGTATATGCCTCTTTTCTCAATTTAATTTGCCATAGTAGAAAGTACACGGTCGATAGCCGCATCGATTACCAGATCAAGTTCTCTGTCATCTGCCTCAGGCATCAGACTTGCTGCATCTTCATCTGAAATAAGTTCTACCAGTTTACCGAAATCTTCTTTATATTTACGTTTACAGATTGCAAAGAATACAACACCCAGAAGGCTCCATCCGCCTACCATCATCCATTCCTGCCATGCAAGAGAACCGCCGGAACCCGGAATGCAGTACACAAGGACCATAAGACCTGACATTGCGATCGCCATGAAGCCTACAAATTTATACGCCGGCACACGATAAGGTCTTGGCATATCCGGCTCTTTTTTACGAAGGATCACAAAGGAGACGGAAACCATACAGTAAGCAAGGCAGCAGCCAAAGTTACCGGCATCACAGATCCATACCATCATGACACGTCCGGCGAAAGGTGCGATCATTGTAAGTGCACCGATCAGATACAGAGCATTCACCGGTGTTTTGTGTTTCGGATGCAGCTTCGCAAATACAGGCGGGATCATATAGGATTCAGCCATAGAATACAGAGCACGGGAACCACCCAACATAAAGGAGTTCCAGGATGTAACGATACCGCACATACCACCTACGATAATAACCTTTGCCATCACATCCGTTCCAAATGCCTTGGCCATGGCATCCGCTGTCACCAGACCGGTTGCGTTCTGGGAAAGAGTGATCTCATCCGGATTCAGGATATAACCCACTGCCAGGATAACACAGGCATAAAATACGACTGCAAGAACAACAGACAGGATCATCATTTTACCGATTTTTTTCAGCGGTACATTGATTTCTTCTGCTGCCTGCGGGATAACGTCAAAACCAATAAAGAAAAACGGTGTGATAACTGCTACTTTTATCACGTTTCTGAACATTTCACCGGAACTGCTTCCGATAAACATCTGATCCTGCAGATTGACCATATCTCCTGTAATAACAGATGCAACGATCAGGATGATTCCGGCACCGCCGATGATACAGGTAAGAACAGTCTGAAGGATCGCGGCTGTTTTTGCTCCGATGATGTTGATCATCATGATCAGGAAAGCAACAATGATTGCTACGATCAGCCAGGAAGCATAGACATCAAAACCGGCTACTGTATAAAGGTACCCTTTAAGGAAGCCCGGCCACAGATAAGTAATGATCGTCGGAAAAGCACAGGCTTCAAAACATGTAACACCTACATATCCAAGTATGATCGCCCATGTGCAGATAAAAGAACCGGTGGAACCCATTGCTTTGTAACTGAATACGTGTTCACCACCGCACTGAGGCATGGCTGCCGTAAGCTCGGCATATGTAAGTCCTACAAAAAAAATCATGACGCCGCCAATTGCAAATGCCAGTGCTGCTCCTACAGCACCTCCTGATTCGATCCAGCCACCGGACGATACAACCCAGCCCCATCCGATCATGGCACCGAACGCAATTACAAGTATATCCCATGCGCCAAGTACTTTGTCAAATTCTGATTTTTTCTGTTCCATAATTTAGGCCTCCTTTTCCCCGAATTTTCTGCCTGCCAGATCCTCCAGATATTCTGCTGTTCCCTCTATGCCGAGGTAATCACTGTTAACCAGAATATCACGGTTATGCCTGTCTCCACGATTGCTTCCTGTCAGTGCAAGATGTCTCTTATGATATCGTCTGTCTTTTTCAATGATCAGAAGTTTTGCATCTTTTTCTGAAAGATTATGACTTTTCATGATGTTTCTGACACGTACTTCATCAGGAGCATAGATAAATACTCTCATAAGTCTGATGTCTTTGGAATCTTTCAATATATAGTCTGCTGATCGTCCGATGATCACACAGGATTCTTTCTGTGCCAGTTTCCGGATGATCTGTTTCTGCACGTGGATGGCACGGTCTGTCAGGTCAGCATATTTGGAAAAGGATCCTCTTACGTCTCCCTCTGCTCCTTTACCTGCGATCGTTCCGCCTTCTTCTACTTTATCCATAATGTCTGTGGGAATACCAACCTCTTCAATGATCCTGTCAACCAGATCACGGTCATAAAATTTGATGCCGAGATCCTGTGCGATCTTTTTGCCGATTGCATTTCCCTTGGCTCCATATTCACAGCCAATCGTAATAACCAGATGTCTCATTTGCTTTCCTCTCACATTTATATTTCCTCATAAACAAATACGACAAAAGGACGTACGAATGTTATTCGTGACGCCCTTGTCCGCTTATTTTCAATATTCTATTGTAAATCCGTTTTGCTCAGAGAATACTAATTTTTTATTTTTCCAGTGCCTTTACTGCCTCTTCAATGATCGCAACTGCTTTGTCACATTCTTCTTCTGTTACGATAAGCGGCGGAATCATACGGATTGTATGTGCTCCGATCGCTGTGATAAGAAGATGTCTGTCAAGGCAGCCATGTTTAACATCTACACCGCCAATTGTATCATCAAATTCTACACCAACCAGAAGTCCCTGATGTCTTACTTCTTTTACATGCGGAAGTTTTTCCAGTTTGGATGCGAAGTAATCACCGACTTTCTTTGCATTTCCTGCAAGATCTTTGTCGAGGAGTTCATTTACTTCAGCAAGTGCTGCCGCACAGCTTACCGGATGTCCGCCGAATGTGGTTCCGTGGGAACCGGCTGTAAATGCTTTGGCTACTTCTTCTGTTGCACAGATCGCACCGATCGGCATTCCGCCACCAAGAGCTTTGGCCATGGAAACGATATCTGGTTTAATGCCATAGTTCATATAAGACATTACAGCACCGGTTCTGCACCATCCTGTCTGAACCTCATCGATCAGAAGAAGCATATCGTTTTCATCACAGAATTTACGAAGTCCCTGCATGAATTCCATTGTTGCCGGATGTACACCGCCCTCGCCCTGTACAGGCTCGATCATAATAGCGATCGTGTTCTCGGTACATGCATCCTTGAATGCTTCCAGATCATTGTATGGTGCATAGGAGAATCCATAAGTCATAGGTCCGAATCCAATCTGGCATCCGTTGCCCGGCTGACCTGTTGCTGACATTGCTCCGAATGTTCTTCCATGGAATCCCATCTTAGCTGTTACGATATGATAACGGTTCGGTCCGTATTTCTCAATACCATATTTACGTGCCATTTTGATCATTGCTTCATTTGCTTCTGTACCGGAGTTCTGATAGAAGATTTTGTCCATTCCAATTGTCTCGCAGACTTTTTCAGCAAGCAGTGCCTGCGGAATTGTATATGGATAGTTGAAGGTATGCATGATATCACCAACCTGATCTTTAACAGCTTCTACAACCTTCGGGTTACAGTTTCCTGCGCTGTTTACTGCGATACCTGCATAGAAGTCAAGATATGGTGTTCCATTCTCATCATATAAATACATTCCCTCTGCTGTCTCAGCAAGAAAATCAAATCTCTCATAAGTCTCGATCATGTACTTGCTTACTTTGTCTTTGATGTCCTGAAAAGTTAATCCTGTGTCTTTTAATTTCATGGTTTTGTCCTCCCATATCTTTAAGATAATAAAAAAAGCAAAGACAGACTACCACTGTTGGTAAGCGCCTTTGCTTAGTTTTTTGTGTAATATTTTGTACATACATACAATATCACTGACTGTATTATTTGTCAATAGTATTTTCCAAAAAATGTTTTTTATGGTTTTTCCCGTTACCGCACCTTAAATTCGTACCAACTGATAATACTTTTATGGTTCCACGGTTATTTTAATCTATTTCTTTGTACATTATATTGCACATATTGTCCTTGTATATTATTCCATTTTGTTTTCTCAGTCATTACATATTCTTTTTTTACTTTCCGTTGTAATCCAGAAAGAAACATGTACAGCAGGCTTTTTCTGTTCCTGTGTTCCGGTATGTATGAGCCTCATCTGTCTCAAATTTAAACACCTGGTCTTTACAGATATGATAGCTCTGTCCGTGACATTCTACTGTCAGTTCACCTTCCGTGACGATCAGATATTCGCGGGTCTTCTCTCCATGGCTTCCACTGATATATACCCCGCCCGGCTCAATCTCGATCCGGTACACTTCTACAAGCCGTGTATCTTCATACGGCAGGCAGGTCCATACCCGATACTGCCCTTCCAGTTCTTTCGTCGGAAGCAGATCTTCAGGTGTAACAAGACAGCAGTCCACACGCGGCGGCTGGATCAGCTCCTGAAATTCAATACGGAGTCCGCTTGTGATCTTGCCCAGCACACCGAGAGAAGGATTTGCTGTTCCTCGCTCGATCTGTGCAAGCATACTCTTACTGACCCCGGTCTGTTCTGCAACCTGGTCAAGACTCATGCATTTTGATTTGCGGATCCTCTTTAAATTTACAGCTACGTTGTTTGATAAATAGTCCATAGTTCACATCTTTTCTTTCTGTGGAAATTGTATTGCTTACTTATTTTACATTATTCCTCTATATTTGACTATCCCCAAAACGTTAATATACTCCGTGTGTTCTTATTCATTTTCTCCTTATAGTCAATTCTTTTTTGTACGTCTGCACATAGCATTTCTTACTTCTAACTGCTGCGTAAATTTCTCACTTAATCCTTTAGTTCTCTCTAAATCTTTTGCTTTTACCGCTTCTTTTAAATCACCAAATATCTCGTACAGTTCATTTTCCTGTTCAAACAACTCTTCACTGCTGGTCGGATCACTGAAACGAATTTTTTCAGCAACCTTTGTAAGTATCCCGACAATTTCTCTGTCTGAAACACTTCCTTTCAATGCAGTTGCTTCCGCATATAACTTTCGCATAAATACAGTACGGTCCTCCAGTTTTATATCCTGTGCCTGTACAAAATTTCTGGTACTCTCTGATGCGATAAGCCCGATTGCTGCTGCTCCATAAAGAACTACATACACAGCAATTGAAATCCATATCGTAAAATGTTTTATACTTCCAGAGAGGCCAATAAGAATGATTGCACAACCAGTTGTAACCACCAGGTATCGAAGTCCTACCATCATAATCGGCCAGCCATAAATTTTGTCGCATTTTTAGTCATCTTTGGGATAATTATGTTAGTGTCAATGAAAGTTTACTCATTTTGGGGATAACTAAGGAGTTCTTTAAAGATGAAACTTCTTCCTGTAAACATCCGCCTCTCTGACAATAATAAAAAGACAGATAAGCTCACACTCATCTGCCTTCTTATTATTACTATTTTATTCTGAAATCATTCATTTCAGGAATTCATCGACATCTATTCCTCTGAATGACCGCAACGTCGGGAAATATCTGTGTTCTGGCGGGTCCTTTTCCTGGGTATACCAGATTCCTTTCAGGCCGCTCTCCCATGCACCTTCGATGTCTTTTCTTATATTATCGCCGATGAATGCACATTCCTCCGGCCGAACACCGGCTTTTTCCACACAAAGTTCAAAAAGATGATAATGTGGTTTCTCTGCGCCAGCTTCCTCGCTGGTCACGATAAAATCAATATACGGAGCCACACCGATCGATTCTATACGCTTATACTGAATATACGCTGTCATGTCTGTTCCCACACCGATACGGATATTCCGCTTCTTCAGTTCCTGCAGAAATTCAAGGATTCCCGGTGACAGCTCCGAATTCTCAATGGAAGTATCCCAGTATGCATGATACATCTGTCTGGCATACGGAAACAACGGTTTCTCCCAGAGTTCCAGCATGCACTGCGCCCGGAGCAGTCGGTTATGAATCGCTGCAGTATCCGTCCCGATCCGGTCCATCATAATATTGTTGGCTTTTTTATAGCATCGCTCCGTTTCCTCCGGTGCAATCCCAAAAGTATCCTGACAGTACTCTGTCAGCGCCTTCATTGCATAAACATGACTTTGACTATAATCATACAAAGTATTATCCAGATCAAAAATAACTGCCTTTATCATTACTCTAAAATATGCTCTCTTCCCATGGAAATGATCGTTCTTACGTGATCGTCTGCCAGTGAATAAAATATGGATTTTCCATCTCTGCGGGCCTTCACCAGTTTATTCTGCTTGAGGATACGAAGCTGATGAGACACTGCGGACTGGGTCATGTTCAGGACTTTTGCCAGATCGCAGACACACACTTCGGATTCAAACAGCACAAACAGGATTCGGATTCGGGTGGAATCTGCAAATACCTTAAACAGATCCGCCAGATCATACAGTTCTTCCTCATCCGGCATGGTCTCATTCACGATCTTTAAAAGATCCTCATGGATTTCCTGGCAATCACAGCTGATTTCTTCTCTTTCTTCTGCCATAACTGTCTCTCTTTCTTTTAATTTCTTGTTGTAATTACGGATTGTTCTGTGCTACGCACTCTCACAATCCTGCAAACATTCGGAATCCACAGATTTACTTTGTAAATCGTTACTTCCTCATGTTTGGGCGGCTCCCAAGTTCAAGGTTCTTTTCGTGCAAGCACGAACGAACTCTTGACCTTTGCAGCCTGTAATTACAATTTCTTAACAAACAATGTACGAATTGCATTCAGGACTGCAAGCACCATAACTCCGACATCAGCGAAGATCGCAACCCACATGTTTGCAATACCGATTGCTCCGAGGATCAGGCAGATCACCTTGATTCCGATTGCAAAATAGATATTTTCATAAACGATACGCATACATTTTCTTGCAATGCGGATTGCCTTAACAATCTTCATCGGATCATCGTCCATCAGCACTACATCGGCAGCCTCGATTGCCGCATCGGAACCCATGGCTCCCATCGCGATACCGATATCAGCTCTGGAAAGTACCGGTGCATCGTTGATACCGTCACCAACGAAAGCAAATTTTTCTTTCTCTGTTTTCTTTTTGAGAAGTTCTTCTACCTTACTTACCTTATCAGCCGGGAGAAGTTCACTGTACACACGATCCACGCCAAGTTCCCCTGCAACTTCCTGGGCAACTCTGTCGATATCACCGGTCAGCATAACAGTCTCTTTAATGCCATTCTTCTTAAGATTTATGATTGCATCTTTGGAAGTTGGTTTCGGAACATCAGAGATCAGGATATGACCAGCATAAGCTCCGTCAATTGCCACGTGGATGACCGTTCCTACCTCATGGCACTCTATTGCTTCTACGCCAATACGTTTCATCAGCTTCACATTACCGACAGCAACCGGAGTTCCGTCTACTTTTGCCGCAACACCGTTTCCGCTGATCTCTTCTACATCTGTGACACGCTTCTGATCGATTTCTTTACCATAAGCAGTTTTCAGGCTGCGGCTGATCGGATGTGAGGAAAAGCTCTCTGCAAGTGCTGCGTACTCAAGGATTTTTTCCTTTTCCATGGTGTTATGGTGAACACCTGCTACTTCGAATACACCTTTTGTCAGAGTACCGGTCTTATCAAATACAACATATTTTGTCTGAGCCAGAGTCTCCAGATAGTTGGAACCCTTAACCAGAACACCGGCATTGCTGGCTCCTCCGATTCCGGCAAAGAAACTCAGCGGAATACTGATAACAAGTGCACACGGGCAGCTGATTACAAGGAATGTCAGGGCTCTGTAGATCCACTGTCCCCACTGAGCAGGGTTATGAAGAACCCCAAGGTTTACAAGCGGTGGCAGGATTGCCAGGGCAAGCGCTCCGTAGCAGACTGCCGGGGTATAATAATGAGCAAATTTTGAAATAAAGTTCTCAGATCTGGATTTACGGGAACTGGACTCTTCGATCAGTTCCAGAAGCTTCGATACGGTTGACTCGTCAAATTCTTTTGTTGTCTTAATCTTCAGTACACCAGTCATATTAATGCATCCACTGATGATCTCATCTCCCGGTTTTGCACTGCGTGGAAGGCTCTCACCGGTCAGTGCACTGGTGTTAAGAGTAGTAGTTCCTTCTACGATCACACCGTCGAGCGGGACTTTTTCACCCGGCTGTACGATGATGATAGAACCAACCTCAACTTCATCCGGGTCTACTTTTTCCAGCTTACCATCGTTTTCGATGTTTGCATAATCCGGGCGGATATCCATCAGTTCGGTGATGTTGCGGCGGCTCTTTCCGACTGCATAACTCTGGAAAAGTTCACCAATCTGATAGAACAGCATAACGGCAATCGCTTCATTATAATCGCCACTTCTTTCATAGACAGCCAGTGCAAACGCACCGATCGTCGCAATAGCCATCAAAAAGTTTTCATCGAAAACCTGGCCGTTTTTAATTCCTTTAAACGCTTTCTTTACAATGTCATATCCGATGATCAGATAAACTGCCAGATAGCAGATGAATCTCGGAATTCCCGTAATCGGAATGAAATGCAGAACGATCAGTAACACGGCTGCTATGATGATACGTATCAGCATTTTTTTCTGCTTTTTATTCATAACCTCTTTCCTCCCATCGCAAGTAGAGCAACTTGCTCCGTTCTGCTGCATCTTCACAGATCAGCTGCAGCATTCCGTCTATTTGTTTAAATGCCCTGCCACATCCGCAGCAGAGCATTCTCATTTCATCTTATAAATAAATTTCGCAATCGTCTTCTACTTTCTTACAGTTCTTCAGGACTTCTTTCATTACGCTGTCCGGATCCTGACCTTCTTCAAATTCTACTTTCATTTTAAGCATCATGAAGTTTACACTTGCATCTTTAACACCAGCTGTGTTCTTTGCTGCTTCTTCCATTTTATTTGCACAGTTTGCGCAGTCGACTTCGATTTTGTAAGATTTCTTCATAGTAGTGATCTCCTTCTCATATATGTTTTATTCACGTTTTCATATGAACAATCATTCATATGTCTATGCTTGCATTATAATACTTCCCCTAT
>CAVFJK010000001.1:3331-23510 GCA_963622815.1 Ruminococcus bicirculans (ex Wegman et al. 2014) | reverse complement strand
GTATTATATCATTCCGCCCGTATATGTCAATACGTTTTAAAAAAATTCTCAAGTAATTTATGCACAAAAAATCTCCTCAGCATTGTTGAAAATACTGAAGAGATTCTAAAAGTTATTCTTTCACCAGCAGCGCTACCGCTTCCGTCCACACGGTCTCGCAGAACTGATCCACACAACAGGCTTTTTCAAGGCGATATCCTGCATTTAAAAATGCCTCCAGGTCACGGGCAAGACTGGTTGCCTTACAGGATACATAAACAATCCGATTCACGCCATAAGAAAGAATCTTCGGCAGTGCCTTCGGATGGATTCCGTCACGCGGTGGATCGAGAACGATCACATCCGGCTTTTCGGTCAGGTCATCCAGAACCTTAAGTACATCACCTGCGATAAATTTACAGTTATCCAGCCCATTCAGCTTCGCATTCTCCCTTGCTGCTGCAACTGCATCCTCCACGATCTCGACGCCGATCACTTCTTTCGCTACCGGAGCAAGCAGCTGCGCGATTGTTCCTGTTCCGCTGTAAAGGTCAAACACTTCCATTCCACTGGTGTTCTGTATATAGTCGCGCACAATATTGTACAGTACCTCCGCTGCCAGTGAATTCGGCTGGAAGAAAGAAAATGTACTGATGCGGAATTTCAGTCCAAGCAGTGTCTCATAGAAATAGTCCTGGCCGTAGAGAATCCTTGTCTCATCACTCTGAACTACATCTGAAAGAGAATCATTCAGGATATGCATGATTCCGACGATCTTACCTTCCAGCGGCAGCGCCAGAAGCTGTTCTTTCAGCGGCTCCAGATCATATTCTTCCTGCGTGGTCGTTACCAGATGAACCAGAATTTCACCGGAAGTCACGCCTCGTCTCAGCATCAGATGACGCAGATAACCGGTATGCTGCAGTTTTCTGTAATAAGTAGCGCCTTTTTCTCTGAAAAATTCCCTTACACAAGTCAGAATATCGGTCATATCCTTATGCACCAGCTTACAGTCGTCCGTATTCAGGATATCATAAGTACTTCCCTTTTTATGCAGTCCAAGAGAGAGTGGTCCGTCCTTATACTCATCTCCAAAAGAAAACTCCATCTTATTACGGTATCCAAACTCGATCGGACTTCCGTGGATGCCTTCCCACTCAAAATCTGCCTTCCCGTTCTCATCAACCTGGTCGCCCTGGATCAGTGCGTCCTCCAGAAGTTCCCGGATCTGCGTTTCTTTCATATGAAGCTGATTTTCGTATGACATCGTCTGATACATACAGCCGCCACATGCCGGAAAATTACTGCATACCGGCTCTCTTGTCTCCAACGGAGATTTCTCCAGAACTTCCATGATACGTCCCTGTGCTCTGCCGGAACGCTTTTTCTGAATCATAAAGCGGACTTTCTGTCCCGGGATTCCGTTTTTGATCAGGACCTTCTGGTCCTCCACATAAACATACCCCTTATTCGGAAAGTCAACCTTCTCTATTACACCTTCGTAAATTTCACCTTTTTTCATTCTACCTATCCTTCTATATATTTAATCAAAGCGGACTACTCTATTTTTAACAGAGCAGTAAAACAGCCCCGGTTATTTGCCGGAGCTGCTTACTCTGCTTACTCTTCTTCATCCTCGAAGTAATCATCAAAATCATCATCGAAATCTTCTTCAAAATCTTCCAGATAATCCGGAGCAAAGAAGCGATATACTGCAAATGCGATTCCTGCAACTGCTGCAACAGCACCGATGATCGCCAGTACCCAGAGGACTGTATTCTTTTCTTTTTCGTCTTCTTTTTTCTTTAATGTAGCAAGTAAATCTTCAATCTTTTCGTTCAGATTTAAGTTGTTCAGGTTATTCAGATTCATGATGGACACCTTCCTCTCGCTCAAACTCTTGTTTATAAGTGATAGTATACCACTAATTGATTTTATTTACCATATTTTCTCGCAAATTTTCGATGATATAATCTTTTATTGCTATTCCCACCAACAATGTTCTCTCACTCTGTCACTTCTGAAACGCCAATTTTTTCTCCAAGCCTTACTCTTGTCTCGATTCCCTTCTCGGAATTTATAAAGATATCCGGATCAGGCAGCACCCGTCCTTTCTGAGTCATCAGTACGACCGTGGAACCGCCGAATGCAAAGTTTCCTTTTTCTTTACCTCGTTTTACACGACCACGAAGCGGGACATTCTCGATTCTTCCGACCATCAGTGCCCCGACTTCCATCATCAGGACCGTGCCGAAATTCATGGTTTTCAGCAGTGCATATTCTCTTGTATTTTCTTTATAGATCGGGTACACATCATTTGCAACCGGATTGACCGTATGCAGCACTCCCGGGATATGCACTCTCCTGGATTCAAATCCGTCATCAATATAAATATAATGATGATAATCATCCACACATAACCGGAACACCCAGAGCAGTCCCCCCTCATACCGTTTCGCCAGAACCGGATTCTTCAGAAGTTCCGGAACGGTATACCTTGTATGTTTAATATTTACATGACATTTCTCATCGATCGGATAAACGCTCACCCGGCTGTCACACGGACTGACAAAATGTTCCGGCACCAGGTCAATCTCTCTGGCCCCTTCCCGGATCTGTCTGGTAAAAAAGTCATTATATGACCAGTACTTCCTCGGTTCATACTCCTTCATATCGATTCCCGCATGTCGGATAAATGCCGGAACCGCCAGTGCAGACACTCTGGAATCCAGAATCCTGCCGCCAATCTCAGACAATGCAGGATTTACAAGAGGTTTAAGTAAAGCCCTGCCAACAGCAGAGCCATACATTTTTTCCAGAAGTCTGTCCTGAGCGGAATCATTTTCAGTTACGTAACCCTTTCGGTCTGCCGTATAACTACTCATGAAGCAACTCCTTTCATTTTTCTGATTGCACTGTAATGTGTCCACCATCCTTTTTCATAAAAAAGAATAAACAGTACCGCCACTGCCACAACAGCAACCAGTACTACCAGTTCCTTATTTGTTGGTTTACGGAAACGGAAATTAAAGATAAACAAAAATCCAACAACCAGCATCGCTACATGAAGTAATGCCAGAAAATATCGAAATCCGGGGAAGAATGCAGATGCCACAAACAAAAGCGGCATGATCACAGCCATGGAGGTGATCGGGAGTCCCTGATAGTATTTACGGTTCTCAGAAGTCTCACTCTGTCTTCTTGTCTCCATGACATTAAAGTATGCCAGACGGATCACACCTGCCAGTCCGTAAAAAGCCAGAATCACAATGCTGTAGATCTTGCACATGCCAAGTTTATATCCCAGAATGATCGGAAAGATTCCGAAACATACAATATCGCAGAGAGAATCGATCTGAATACCAAAGGATTTCTCATCATCCGTTCTGTTTTTCTTGGTTCTGGCTATCTTTCCGTCAAACATATCACACAGTCCCGAAAAAGCCAGACAGAAGACTGATATTTTCAGCTTCCCGTCAATCGCACAGAACATTCCCAGAATCGAAGATACCAGACTGATATATGTAACAACTACCGTATAATCATAAAAACCTATCATTCGTAACTCTCCTTACTTTGTTTTCCATGCGCCTGACCGATCGTAAGCTGTGCCACGACCGTAAAAAGTGCACTGATAAAAAGCTCCCCATAGTAACCAAGTCCTCTGCTGAGAACCATTCCCGGCAGAAGCAGTGTTCCAAATACCGGAGTAAAAATTGTCAGAAACAGCGTCTCACTGATTCCCATACCGCCCGGAAGCGGAAGCATATCTACAGAAACAGAGATCACTGCCTGAAGAAACAGCACCGTCCAGAACCCGGTTCCTGATAATGAAAATGATTTATATACAAACCATGTAACTGCAAACATTGCCATTCGCTGTACAAATGTGATCGCAATAACATTTACGATCACTCTCGGATGCGTCTTCAGATATGCGGCTGTATCCCGGTAAGTATCCATGGAATCTTCCAGTTTCTTCAGTCTGCCTTCTTTATGACGCAGAATATGAAGTTTCTCCAGAAGTCCAAGTCCCCACACCAGAAATGTTCTGGCAAGCATCGGATGAAATACCAGGACCGTCATAAATGTCACGCAGAAAATATTCAGCCCGAGTCCCAGATAAAAGATTGGAAGGATTCCCTCCAGATACTGATGCAGAAATCCTCTTCCAAATACCGCAACACCGATGCCGATCACTACCAGAACCAGTTTATAGGTGATCGTAATGATCATGAGTATCACGGCAGCTACCGGAATCGAAATGTTCTTTTTCTTCATATAATATACCTGCATTGGCTGACCGCCGCTCGCAGACGGTGTAATGCAGCTGAAAAAGAAGCCAACGGACGAAAAAAGGAAACAGGTTTTCTCTTTAAGCTTGATTCCGTAAGAGCGCATCATATACCATATAATGATCGACTCGCCCCAGATAAAGAATGCCACCAGTGCAACTCCCGGCACAAGCCATCGTTTATCTGCGCTTCGGATAGCATCCATCATAGTGCCAAGATCTTCTCCATGAAATACTCCATAGATCGTAAGTGCAAATACAACGATCAGAAATATTCCATTAAAGATCACTTTTCTATTATTTTTCATAAACAGCTCACCCTTCTGTTTTCCTTAAGATTGCCTTCTCGATTCTTCCTCCGATTCTTTCGTATACTTTGTACAGATTTGTTTTTCTGCCAATGCAGAAACACAATTCCGCGAGAAGGATTCCTCCTGCAACATCCACGATCACGTGCTGTTTTGTCAGCAGTGTAGATGCAAACACAAGAATCGCAAGAATCATTGACACTCTCTGGTACCATACCGGGATTTCTTTTCTTCCACGGATTCCAAGATAGCAGAACCAGCTGACAAGACAATGAATGGACGGAAACAGATTATCTGCCGCATCAACAGAGTACAGCCATAAAGCAAGCTGATTCCACAATCCACCATCGGTGATCACCGGTCTTGTATTCGTTGTGGGATACAAAAGAAAGAAACCAAGGCAGATACATCTTGATATAAAATCTCCTGAAAAAAACTGATACACACTTTGTCGGTCCTGCCTGGCAATCAGAATGTAATTGACGGCCCAGAAAAGATAACAGCCAAAATAGATGATCAGAAACTGCGGGACAAAAGGAAGGCTCTTATCCACAGCAGTTTCTATATTATGATGATACCATCCGCCTGCGATCATTCTGGAACCGGAATAAACGAGACAATTAAATACAAAAGAAAAAATAAGGGGAAAAATCCCATAAGCAGGGAGTATCCTTCTAAGGCTTTTTAAGATCTTTTTCATTCTGTACTCCCTTCGGTTTTCTCATATATTCAGTATATCATCCCTCAGAAGGTGAAGCAACCGAAGTACAGAAACTTTAAGATTTCTTAAGAAAAATATAATGTTTCAAGGGTTGAAAAGCTTATATTTTTTTCAGTTTTGCAAAAGCCGCAAACATTTTCTTGACTCCGACCTTATCAAAGTCCACCGTTACCTCGTAATCTCTGCCGCCTTCTACGATGTCTTTTACAATTCCCACACCAAATTTAATATGACGGACAGTATCTCCTACTCCATAATCCAGAGTGTCTGCCTTTGTCACTTTAAAATTCTGCGGCTGAAATGCCTTTGTGTGGAAGTTTTTCTTCATCTGCAGATAACTGTTCAGCGGAGATTTTGTCTCCGGAACTTTCGGCTTATGTTCCTGCACCGTATGTCCAAGTTCCACCAGCTCACGTGGAATCTCACGTACAAATCGTGACACGCGGTTATGCTGCGTCTCTCCGCGCACCATACGCTGCTGCGCACTGGTCAGCGTCAGCTCCTTCATCGCTCTTGTGATTCCCACATAACAGAGACGTCTCTCTTCTTCCATGTCGGACTGGTTCCCGGAAAAGATACACATACTGCTCGGGAACATGCCGTCTTCCATTCCTGCAAGATAAACATAAGGAAACTCAAGGCCCTTTGCACTGTGCAGTGTCATCAGTACAACATAGTCCTGATTCTCATCTACAGAATCAATGTCAGCGATCAGGGCGATCTCCTCGAGAAAACCGGATAAAGTAGCTTCCTGTTTCTGTTCCTTCATCGTCTCCTCATAAGAAACAGTCTTTGAGATCAACTCATCGATATTCTCCACTCTGGCTCTGGATTCCTCGGTATCTTCTGCTTTCAGTTCGTCCACATAACCGGTCAGATCAATGATCTCTTCCAGAAGTTCGGAAACCGAATACGCCTGAGCCTTACTCTTCAGTGACTGAATAAAGGTAACAAAGCCATCGACCTTAGATAAACTTCTGCCGATAGACGGTACTTCCTCTGCCACACGAAGGGCATCATAAAAACTGATATTCATCATGTCCGCATAATCCTGGATTCTGCCGACCGTCGTGGCTCCGATTCCTCTCTTCGGAACATTCAGGATTCGTCTCACCGCAAGATCATCCGCTGCATTATCTACGGTTTTCAGATAGCAGAGAAGGTCTTTGATTTCTTTACGTGCATAGAAATTCACGCCGCCCACGATCTTATACGGGATATTCGCAAGCAGGCACTTTTCTTCAAAAAGACGGGACTGAGCGTTTGTACGGTAAAGAACTGCACAGTTATGATACTCCGCAGTTCCTTCTCTATGCCGTTTTGCAATATCCCCGACTACAAATTCCGCTTCTTCATATCCGTTCATAAACTGGCGGAAATGAATCTTCTCTCCTTCCGGATTCTCTGTCCAGAGCGTCTTTTCCTTACGTTCGGTATTATTCGCTATCACACCGTTCGCCGCATTCAGGATATTCTGGGTGGAACGGTAGTTCTGCTCGAGGCGGATGACTTTCGCATTCGGGAACACTCTCTCAAACCCAAGGATATTTCCGATATTCGCTCCACGGAATTTATAAATGGACTGGTCATCATCACCGACCACGCAAAGATTTTCATATCTGGATGCAAGAAGACTCACAAACTTAAACTGCGCCGTATTCGTATCCTGATACTCGTCTACCATGATATAGCGAAAACGCTCCTGATAATACTGCAGAACATCGCCGCAGTTCTGGAACAATTCCACCGTCTTACAGATCAGATCATCAAAATCCAGGGCATTGTTTCTGCGAAGCGCTGCCTGATATTCGCGGTAGACCTGTGCCGCACGTTTCTGATTAAAGTCGGCACCCGCATTCATCTCCATCTCATCCGGATTCAGAAGTTCATCCTTTGCGTGGGAAATCTGTGTCAGAAGTGCTCTCTCCTTCACCTTCTTTGTATCGATATTCATTTTACGACAGATTTCCTTTATCAGGGTCTTCTGGTCATCCGCATCATAGATTGTAAAATTCGTATCATAACCAAGGCGGTCAATATGACGCCGGAGAATCCTTACACATGTAGAATGGAATGTCGATACCCATACGCTTCCACCGTCACTTCCTGCGATCTTATCCACACGTTCTCTCATTTCGTGGGCTGCCTTATTCGTAAATGTGATCGCCAGGATATTCCACGGATTTACATCTTTCTCCGCGATCAGATAGGCGATCCTGTGTGTCAGGACTCTTGTCTTTCCGGATCCGGCTCCCGCAAGGATCAGAAGCGGACCCTCTGTATGTAAAACAGCTTCTTTCTGTCGGTCATTCAATATATCATAGATTGTACTCATTAATTTACTCCTGTTATATTTTACTTTTTCGTGTTATTTCCTGTTCCTTCTTTTTCCGGAATATGGATGTCGAACTGATGTTTTCATGTTATCTGTCTATTATACATGAAACCCGGTACGGGGTAAAGGAAAAGAGTTCTTAAATTAATTTACAAAAACCATTTACAAGTAGTATTTAAAACTATATAATAGAGCGTGCAGGTATATCAAATACCATTCTGCCTGTATACACAGGCAAAGGAGATGAATTTATGTCATTAAATACAGAATCTATGATCCGCAATATTCTGGAACGTGTTTCCCGGATCGGTTATATAAAACCGGAGGATATTCCCAATATAGATCTTTATATGGATCAGGTCACTACTTTCATGGAGGCACAGCTTGCTCATTCCAAACGCTATGAGGATGACAAGATCCTCACCAAGACCATGATCAACAATTATGCGAAGAATAACCTGCTTCCTTCCCCTGAAAAGAAGCGCTATTCGAAAGAGCACCTGCTGGTCCTGATCTTTATCTACTACTTCAAAAATATTTTATCGATCAGCGATATCCAGACTCTGCTCGGACCACTGACCGATAAATATTTCAAGTCCGAGGAGGCCATGAATCTTACTGCAATCTATAACGAAGTATTCAGTATGGAGAAAGGCCAGATCGAATCTCTGCAGAAAGAACTTCTCGAACGTTATGAGATCGCACAGGGAACTTTTAAAGATGCTCCAGAGGAGGATAAAGATTTTCTGAAATTATTCTCCTTCATCTGTCTTCTCAGCTTTGATGTCTACGTAAAGAAAATGCTGATCGAGCAGATGATCGATGAACTCCGTGCTTCCACCGATACAGTTCCAAAAGATCCAAAACACAAAAAGAAATAAAAACCGGTTCGCCAGACAGTAAAATTACCTGCATCACTGCAGGTAATTTTTATTTACATAGCCGCTCTTTCCAAGTCTCTTTGAATATACATACCAGTAAGTACTTCCACTGGAATCCTGAACCTGAACGGTATCTCCGTTATTCAACTGTCCGATCTCGTTTGAGTCATCATACGCTTTTGCACTACGAAGCGCCAGATAGCCGCTCTTAACCTTAACGGTCTTTGTAACCGTTGCAGCTGCCGCACTGTCTTTTACCAGATAATCTTTATTTACATATCCGCCTTTTCCAAGTCCCGGCACATACACCAGCCAGTAAGAACTGTCACTCGCATCTGCGATCTGAACCTTATCCCCTGAATAAAGCTCTGCAACTTCGTTCGAAGATTTAAACGCCTTATCATTTCGAAGTGCAAGATAGCCGCTCTTAACACTTACATAACGTTCGCTTGAAGAGTTCGCCAGATATCTGCGGTTTACATATCCGGATTTCTTAAGGCGGGATGCATATACATACCAGTAGGTACTGCCGCTGGAATCAGTCACATCGACGGTATCACCCGTATAAAGCTTACCGATCTCATTCTTATCATCGTACGCCTTCGCATTTCGGAGTGCAAGATAGCCGTCCGCGACTGTGACCGTGTAGGTGGTAGTGGCAGCCGCCCATCCTGTCTGCGCCGTCATCGGCGTCGCGAGCATAAGCGCGATCACAAATGCAAAAATACGTTTCAAAAGCCCTGCCCTCTGCATTGTGGAAAATCTCTTCTTCATAATGTTGCCCTCCTTTGTATTTAGTTTTTGCCCCCTGTGACAAGCCTTCGAGTAAATACGACACCGAACCGTTCTTGTCAAATTTTTTATTATAGTTTATCATATAGAAAGCAACTTTCTGTAAGATTCAATTTCTCAGGAGGAATATATTTTTATGAAAAAATTTTTATCTGTTTTACTCACCGGATGCCTGCTTTTACTGCTTCCGGGTACAGTCTGGGCTTCCCAGGAAACCACTTACGAAAGCGAACAGGGACAGGCCATGATCAAAGCTCCGTCAGCTTCTTCTACGGATGCTTCCACCGATTCTGATGACGCAGATTTTTCTGACAGTGAAGATAATGACGACGGCACTTTAAGTTCTTCCGGTTCTTCTTCCGGTATGGACTGGTCAGCCGCCAATACAGCATCCACCCCGTCCACCTCTTCCAGACAGTTTACCGTCTGCATCGATCCTGGACATCAGGGCAGCTGGGTAGACATGAGTGCCCAGGAGCCTATGGCACCGGGTTCCTCTCAGACAAAAAACAAAGCAACGACCGGTACTTCCGGTAACTACTCTAAAGTTCCGGAATACGAAGTCAATCTCGAAGTTTCCCTTGTTCTTCAGAAAGAACTGACTTCCCGCGGATATAAAGTCGTGATGACCCGTGAAGATAACGACAAAGCCATCAGCAATAAAGAACGTGCCGAGTTTGCAACGGAAGCCGGTGCCGATATTACGGTCCGCATCCATGCAAACAGTGACAACAGTGCTTCTGCTGCCGGCGCGCTTACGATGGCACCGACCAGTTCAAACCAGTATCTTGATAAAGATATCATCGAGAAAAGTAATACGCTTGCTTCCTGTATCATCGACAGCTACTGCAATGCCACCGGTCTTGCCAATAAAGGAGTCATCTCTGCCGACAATATGACCGGTACAAACTGGAGCACGATTCCGGTCGCTATCCTCGAAATGGGATTTATGAGCAATCAGAGTGATGATCTCTATATCACCAACTCCGCCAACCACGAGACCATGGCAAAGGGAATCGCTGATGGAATCGATGCCTACTTTAACACAGTCGAACCGGATGTCACCGCTGTCGGAGAACATCTCGCCGATCTGACCGATTCTCTGGAAAAGAACTACACCGATCCACTTGAACAAAAAGGCGAGCTCTGGGCGATCGCAGCCATGGATCTGAAAACACAGGCCTACAGTACCGTCAACGCCGAACAGTCCATGCAATCAGCCAGCGTCATCAAAGCCTTCATCATGGCTGCCGTTTACGATAAGCTGGTATACCCGAACGAAGGAACTACAGTCTCATCAGATTATGAAAGCACTCTGAAACCGCTTCTCACCAGCATGATCACTGTCAGCGATAATGACTCTGCAAACGAACTGGTACGTAAGCTTGGCGGAGGAGATTTCCAGGCAGGTGCAGCCATCGTCAATGAATTCTGCCAGGAACGGAATTACACAGCCACACATCTTGGCCGAGAATTCCTTGCCACGGATCCGACCGATGATAATTACACCAACGCTTCCGACTGCTGCCGTCTGCTCTCTGAAATTTATAACAGTTCTCTTGTAAATGCAGACGCATCTGCCGAAATGCGCTCACTGCTTCAGGCCCAGACAAAGACAGAAAAGATTCCGGCGGGCGTTCCATCCGGCGTGGCAACTGCCAACAAGACCGGAGAACTTGCTGATTCTGATAAACTTGGTGTCGTAGAAAATGATATCGCCATTGTTTTCGATGAGAATCACCCATACGTACTCTGCGTTCTCTCCAATAATATTCAAAACAATACCAGTGCACAGGATACGATCAAAAAGATCTCCGCGGATGTCTACACCTACATGACAACAAAGCAAAAATAATACATAGTTCCGGTATTACCCTGTAATATTTGAGGAACGTAAAAAGGAACAGGCTTTTGAATCAACTCCATCGCCTGTTCCTTTTCTTTGTATTTCTTTTGTATTCTTTATTCTTCTGTTTTTTCTGCTGCTTCTTTTTCCTTCATTCTGGAAAAGACCATTTCGTATCCGTCGTTACCATAGTTAAGAGAACGATTTACACGGCTGATCGTAGCTGTAGACGCACCTGTTTTCTCGGAAATATCCAGATATGTGCGTTTGTCTGTCAACATCTTCGCAACTTCAAAACGCTGTGACAGAGAAAGAAGTTCATTGATCGTACATACATCCTCAAAGAAAGTATAGCACTCTTCCTTATTCTTCAGACAAAGGATTGCTTCAAATAAATGGTCAACCTCTTCTGTTCTGATTTTTTTACCCATAACCCTGCTCCTTTAGTTACATTCATTATATGTTCTGTTTCATATACATGATATTTTAACACTTTAATATGTGAAACGCAAGCTCTATTTTAACGCATTAACATATCCCCGCAATGCATCCACGGAGCGGTTCAGTACAAGCTCTTCCGGGAAATCCAGTTCTTCCAGAAGTCCTCTCGCCGAATCAAATCCTGCGATATGTATATCAAAATGTGCGTCGCTGTCCATAACGACCGGAACCTGATATTTCATGCATAACTGCAGCATCTCCCGATCATTTTCTCTCGCATTCTGGCGGAAGCAGGACGGTTCCAGAGAATGATTATTCAGCTCCAATACCTTTCCGAACTCTTTTGCTCCCTGCACCAGTGCCAGATAATCCACTTCATATCTTCCGTCATCCGGATGTCCGATGATATTCACATATGGATTCTTCATGGCATTCAGATATGCACAGGTATTCTCCTCTTTTGTTCCCGGCTTCATGCATGGCAGATGCAGACTTGCGATCGCAATATCCAGATCTTTAAGCTCCCGCTCCTTCAAATCTACTTCCCCGTCCGGATTCAGGATATTTAGTTCCACTCCGAGAAGAAGACGTATCCCGTAAAGCTCCCTCGGAACAGTTTTCAGATTATGAAAGTAAAAATTATGACAGGTTCCCGGCATCATCGGTGCATGTTCCGTAATTCCAAGAATTTCCAGTCCCTTTTCTGAAGCAGCTTTTGCCATCTCTCTCAGCGTATTGTATGCGTGGCCGCTGGCAATTGTATGTGTATGCAGATCCATAACTGTTGGATATCTCATGTTCTTTCGTTCCTTTCTTCAGGTAATTCTCTTATGTCGGTGCCTGCTGCTTTTTAATAAAGGCAGGCTAAAAAATAGTCCAGCTCCAGTATACTTCGAATTTGCTCTCACGTGAACACCGTCTTTCGTTTTTCTTTAATTTTATTTCTATATCAAGTATACTTAGAACAAATGTACGTATTAACTTTTTAATAAAATGGAGCATTACTATGGATTTATTTGAATACGCAAAATCAAAGACTCTCGATCGCGAATCTCCGCTGGCCTCCCGCCTTCGTCCGACTACCCTCGACGAAGTTGTCGGTCAGGAGCATATCGTAGGAAAAGATAAATTATTGTATCGTGCGATCAAAGCCGATAAACTGACTTCCGTCATCTTCTACGGACCGCCCGGAACCGGTAAGACCACCCTTGCAAAGGTCATCGCAAACACGACCAGTGCAAGCTTTACCCAGATCAACGCGACAGTTGCCGGAAAGAAAGATATGGAAGAAGTTGTAAAAGAGGCGCAGGACCGCCTCGGTATGTACGGAAAGAAAACGATCCTGTTCATCGACGAGATCCATCGCTTTAATAAAGGCCAGCAGGATTATCTGCTTCCGTTTGTGGAAGACGGTACGATCATTCTGATCGGTGCCACTACTGAAAATCCTTATTTCGAAGTCAACGGGGCTCTTCTTTCCCGTTCCATCATCTTCGAATTGAAACCACTCAGCAACGAAAATATCCGCACCTTACTTCTTCGTGCGGTAAACGACTGTGACAAGGGTATGGGAAATTATGGTGCCGTGATTGATGATGATGCCCTGGAATTTCTCGCAGATATGGCAGGCGGCGATGCCCGCAGTGCCCTGAATGCAGTAGAACTGGGTATTCTCACCACCCCGAAGAGCGAGGACGGTTATATTCACCTGACACTGGATGTTGCCTCTGAATGTATCCAGAAACGAGTCATCAAATACGATAAAAAAGGAGATAATCATTACGATATCATCTCCGCATTTATAAAGAGTATGCGTGGTTCTGATCCGGACGCCGCCGTCTACTACCTTGCAAAGATGCTCTATGCCGGTGAAGATGTAAAGTTCATTGCACGCCGAATCATGATCCTTGCCTCAGAAGATATCGGAAACGCAGATCCGCAGGCACTGCAGGTTGCTGTTGCTGCTGCTCAGGCTGTTGAGCGTGTCGGCATGCCGGAATCCCAGATCATTCTCTCTCAGGCAGTTACTTATATGGCATGCGCCCCGAAGAGCAATGCCGCCGTCAATGCAATCTTTTCTGCCATGGATTCTGTTAAGAAAACAGAGACGACCGTCCCGGTCCACCTGCAGGATGCTCATTATGGCGGCCACGAAAAGCTCGGTAAAGGCATCGGCTATAAATATGCTCATGACTATCCGAATCACTATGTTGAGCAGCAGTATCTTCCTTCTGAGATCGAAGGAAGCCGCTTCTATGAACCGGGTGATCTCGGATACGAAAAAACAATCAAAGAATATCTGCACAAGATCAAAGGATAACTTTTTATCTCAGTATACAACAAAAGGCGAGGATGCATTCCCCGCCTTTTATATTTCCTGTCTCTTTAAATCAGTTCTCCCATCAGCATTCCATAGATATCCTGAGATTTCTTCGCCCAGCTGTGGCACATCGCCTGTGCCGCTTCCAGTCCCGGTGCTGCCAGCGTCAGATCCAGTACGGTAGTGTCCTTCTCGATGATCTGACAGCGCACTGCGTATTTTCCCTGAGGTGTCGTATAGTAATCTGCCGGTGTCAGGATACGCTCCTGCACCTGACCGCCATGTGTCTGCAGATACTCTTTTACTTCGTTCTTGATCTCTCCCGACAGTTCCTTTTCAAAATAAGAAAGCGTCTTTCTTCCCTCTTCTGTGATCTCATAATAAGAACTGTTGGAAATCGTCCGTTTTCGCAGAAGTTCTGTTTCTGTCAGCTCAGAAAGTACTTTCTGAAGCTGAAAATAATCCGTATAATCTCTGTCCAGTATAAACTCTGAGATCTGAGAATTTGTCAGTGTTTCTTTTGAATGTTTCGCCATATATAAAACAATCAGTTTATAAGTTGTAAATGGTTCTGCCATTACAATCACCTCTTTCTCATACAAGTCAGGCTTTCTTCTTTCGCATTCTCCGGCTGTATCACAGCCTTTACTGCGGCTGCTTTCCCTGCCAGCTTTCTCGAATCTTCATCTCATGATGCAGAAGATTCAAAACTTCTCTCTTTCGGCTGGCCCACAACGGCGCGATCAGCAGTTTCTCCGGTCCGTCCCCGGTCATCCTGTGGATCACGATCGACGGATCCAGATGTTCCAGACACTCTATCAGTAAATTCAGGTATTCTTCTCTTTCGAAAACATGAAACTTCCCGGCCAGATAATCATCTGCCAGATCAGTTCCCTTCAGCACATGCAGAAGCTGGAGTTTGATTCCCTGTATATCCTTCCCGTTCAGGTACTTCATCGTTTCCAGAATATCCGCTTCGGATTCTCCGGGAAGTCCCAGGATCGTATGCACGATCACCTGAATTCCTCGCTCCCGCAGATTCTTTACTGCTTCCTCAAAACAGGAAAGCGGATATCCTCGCCGGATATAAGCGGCCGTACGCTCATGCATCGTCTGGAGTCCAAGTTCAACCCACACCGGTTTTCTCTTATTCAACTCATCCAGTAATTCCAGTACATCCTCGCCCAGGCAGTCCGGTCTGGTCCCGATCGACAGTGCCACCACCGACGGATGAGAGATTGCCTCTGTAAATATCTTACGAAGATATTCTACCGGTGCATAGGTATTTGTATATGCCTGAAAATAAGCGATATACTTATGGATCGGACGTTTCGCGGAAAGTATCTTGATCTGACTGTCAATCTGCTCTGTCACCGACAGCGCCGCGTCTGCTGCAAAATCTCCGCTTCCGCCGGCACTGCAGAAAATACATCCCCGGCTTCCCAGCTTCCCATCCCGGTTCGGACAGGACATACCTCCATTTAAAGTTACCTTATAGACTTTTTCTCCAAAAGTCTCCCTGAGCATATAATCCAGTGAATGATACGGTTTCCCGTTCCAGTTCTTCTGTATCGCTGTCGTCATTCTCATACACCGGTGCCTTCGCTCTGAACTTCTTCCTCTGTCTCCTTCGGCATATAATTATCAAAGATCTTCACCAGGAAGAAGGAATTACAGTATGCGATCAACCCAAATCCCATCAGCAGGAACAGCACGATCAGCGTAGACTGAACCATATAAGACTGCACAAACAGGATCAGGATTGGACAGAGCCCGATGAGCACCATGACAACTGTATACGGAAGATGACGGATTGCCATAAAGAGCGCATTTTTGATCGTGTTTTTAATTGAATTATAAAATCTGGCAAGAATCGGATAAACATACAGAAACAGGACAAAATAAATGATCGCAAATGCCATGAAGATCACATGAAAGATCTGTCCTGCACTTCCCGGCATAGACTTCGCCACATTGAGATCCAGGTAAAGGATCACACCGACCGCGATCATGATCAGATTAATGATCGTTGCCTGTTTAAAGTTCTGCTTAAAAGATTTAAAAAAGCTTCTGACAATATAAGCTTCTTCATTTCTTACCATCTTCAGAGTCACATAATACATGGCAGTGATCGATGCCCCGGCAGTGACGATCGGAATACAGCAGATCAGGCAGATAATATTCAGGATGCACAGATCTGCCACCTTATTCATAAATGTAAAAAACTTATTGTCCATATTGAAAAAACGTCCCATATGCACAGCTCCTTTGTTTTCCGGTACTGATACACCTGTAAATGATTTATGTATCAGCCTCTGTCTTACAGTATAACGAAAATCCCGCTAAAAAGCAATCAAAACCCAAACAGTTGTTTTCTTATGTTGCTATATACAACAGCCTGGTCCGGATTTTTACGGCAGAATCAGCTGATCTACCGTCACCAGTTCATATCCCTGCTCTTTCAGTGCATCAGCCACTTTAAGGGCAGCCTCAACAGAAGTATCATATTCATCATGCATCAGAATGATCGCGCCATCCTCGATCTGTTCCTGCACTGTTCGAACGATCTTTTCTGTATTTTTTACTTTCCAGTCCAGCGTATCGATCGTCCAGAACACCGGAAGCATCTCCACACAGAGTTCCAGATTTTTCTTCCATGCCCCAAACGGCGGGCGCATATACTGCGGATACACCCCTGTCGTCTCATAGATCAGATTGTTTGTTTTCAGAATCTCTTCTCTTGCCTTCGTCTCATTCAGTTTATCCAGCTGTACATGGTGGTACGTATGATTTCCCACCAGATGTCCTTCCTCCTGCATGCGGCGCACCAGCTCCGGATACTGTTCGATCTTTTCTCCCAGAAGAAAGAACGATGCCTTGACTTCTCTTTCTTTCAGACCGTCCAGAAGAAGTGACGTATGCCTGAGATCCGGTCCGTCATCAAAGGTCAGTGCCGCCCGTGGATGCTGCAATTCCCCGACTGATTCAATCGGCTCTTCCATGGCAGCGGTCTTCAATTCCCGTTCCTGTACAGACTGTTCTACCAGCCGCAGCATCCCCTGTCCCGCAACATGTTCCGCCAGTGCTCTTCCCGAAGCGCGGCGCACTTCCGGCTCTGTATGACTTATCCATATCGCGGCAATGGCCAGAAAGCCTGCCAGGATCATGATTCCTGCATTTCTTTTATTCATATCTCCGATTCAGATTCCAGACAAACTAATATTCTGTTTAGTATATGAAATATGACAGAAAAAAAGCACCAAAGGCTTATAAAAAGCCCTCAGTGCTCTCTGAAACATCTTTATACATTATTTTCCCAGCATGATCTTCAGCTGTGCCTCGATCGCATCGACACATTTCTCAAATCCGAGTTTTCCGCTGTTCAGGCAAAGATCGTAATTTGTCGCATCGTTCCAGACACCACCTGCAAATTTATGATAGTAGTCCTGTTTGCGCTTATCATCTTTGAGAAGGAATTTCTCGACATCTTCTCTTGATCCGGAGATCTTCTCGGAAGCCTGCTCCACACGGAACTCCCACGGTGCATGGATGAATACACGTAACGTATTCGGACGATCTTTGAATACATAGTTTATGCAGCGTCCTACGATCACGCAGGATTCTTTTTCTGCAAGATCAGCAGCTACCTTGGCCTGGTAGTTAAACAGGTTCTCATCAGAGATGAAATCCTTGCTGCCCGGCTGATGCAGATCACCCTTATAAACAGTATCCTTATTACCGAAAAGAGAACTCCTGACCTTATCGCCTTCCTCTACTTTACCGAAAAGCTTTACGTCAATTCCGCTCTCATCGGATGCCATCTGAACAATCTGTTTATCATAGAAAGAGATTCCCAGACGCTCTGCCAGCATTTTACCGACGGTACGTCCGCCGCTTCCATACTGTCTTGCAATTGTGATTACAACCTGATCCATATCGATTCCTCCTTATTCTCCCAGATATGCTTTCTGGACAGATTCATCATGAAGCAGATCATCTGCTTTTCCTTCCAGAGTGATGCTTCCTGTCTCAAGGACATACGCTCTGTCAGCGATGGAAAGGGCTTTCTTTGCGTTCTGCTCAACGAGAAGAACAGTTGTTCCGCTTTCACTTACTTCTTTGATAATATCAAAGATCTCATTTACAAAGATCGGGGACAGACCCATGGACGGCTCATCCATCAGGATGATACTCGGTTTACTCATCAGAGCACGTCCCATCGCAAGCATCTGCTGCTCACCACCGGAAAGTGTACCGGCACGCTGTCCTGTACGTTCTTTCAGACGCGGGAATCTCTTATATACCATCTCAAGGCTCTGTGCGATCTCGTTTTTATCTTTTCTTGTGTAGGCTCCCATCAGAAGGTTTTCGTATACAGACATATCTGCGAATACACGTCTTCCTTCCGGTACGTGCGCCATACCCATCTCTACAATCTTATGTGCCGGTGTCTTTGTGAGGTCTTTTCCACCGAACATGATGCTTCCTGTCTTGGCCGGAATGATTCCGGTCAGGGTCTGCAGAGTCGTTGTCTTACCTGCGCCGTTCGCACCGATCAGCGCGATAACTTCTCCCTGTTCTACATGAAAGGAAATTCCCTTCAATGCCTGGATGACACCATAATAAACCTGGAGATCTTTTACTTCCAACATTGACATTTGACTTTCCTCCTTATTCTCCCAGATATGCAGTGACAACTGCCGGATCCTTCAGGACCTTCTGTGTCTCGCCCTGCGCAAGCACCTGTCCGAAATTCAGTACGGTAAGTTCTTCACAGATACCGCCGACCAGTTTCATATCATGCTCGATCAGAAGAGTGGTCATATCAAAATGTTTCTGCACGAAACGGATAGTATCCATCAGTTCCTGTGTTTCATTCGGGTTCATACCTGCTGCCGGCTCATCCAGAAGAAGAAGCTTCGGATCAGTAGCCAGGGCACGGGCGATCTCGAGCTTACGCTGTTTACCATAAGGAAGATTTCCTGCAAGGGTATCTGCTTCTTTATCAAGGTCAAACACCTTCAGGATCTCCATTGCCTTTTCATTCATTTCTTTCTCTACTTTGTGATACTTCGGAAGTCTTAAGATTCCGGTCAGTGTAGAGTAAGTATGATGATTGTGAAGTCCTACTTTGACATTGTCAAGAACCGGCATGTCTTTGAACAGTCGGATGTTCTGGAATGTTCTCGCGATACCTGCCTTATTGATCTCGATCGTACTCTTTCCTGTGATATCCTGTCCGTCCAGTTTAATGATACCTTCTGTTGGTTTATACACACCTGTCAGAAGGTTAAAAATTGTTGTTTTACCTGCACCATTCGGCCCGATCAGACCATACAGCTGGCCTTTTTCAATAGATACGTTGAATCCGTCAACTGCACGAAGACCGCCGAACTGGATTGCCAGATGATTTACTTCCAACATTGCCATAGTTAAGCTGCCTCCTTTTTGTTCTTAGTACCTTTGATCTTTTCCATTACACGTGCTCTCCAGTTTCTTGCAGCCGGTGCCCAGTTAAAGAGCATCATGATGATCAGCACGATCGCATAGATCAGCATACGATAGTTGGCAAATCCCCTGAGCAGCTCCGGAAGTGCATACAGGATGATCGTTGCGATTATAGAACCTCTTAAGTTTCCGATCCCGCCAAGTACGACATATACAAGGATCAGGATAGACATGTTATAGTCAAATCCGGATACCTTTAACATAGAAAGGTTATGTGCATAAAGCACTCCGGCAACACCAGCCAGTGCAGCAGAGATCGTAAATGCAAGAAGCTTGAACTTCGTAACGTCAATACCGACAGATTCTGCCGCGATACGGTTATCTCTGGTTGCCATGATCGCACGTCCGCTTCTGGAATTAACCAGGTTCTGTACAACAAATAATGTGATCAGGACAAGGATAATACCTATCGGGAAGAAATAGTGCTTCACATCTTTATATAATGCACCTGTTCCCGAGATACCGAGTGCTCCTTTGAGTATCTGTTTTCCGCCGGTTCCAAGCTTCAGACTTGCAGAACTCGTGGCAACATGGATTCCAGTGTCATCGACACCAACATAAAGAATATTGATAAGGTTCTTTATGATCTCACCAAATGCCAGTGTTACGATCGCCAGATAATCACCGCGAAGTCTGAGTACCGGAATGCCGATGATCACACCGAATACAGCAGCTACTGCCGCTCCGATAAGGATTGCGATGATAAATCGCGGTACCTGCGGGATATCACTTGCCACATGAGAAAACAGTGCAC
>CAVFJK010000001.1:0-3321 GCA_963622815.1 Ruminococcus bicirculans (ex Wegman et al. 2014) | reverse complement strand
GGAATATGCGCCCACACACATAAATCCGGCATGTCCCAGACTCAGCTCTCCCGAAAAACCAACGACCAGGTTCAGTGAAATAGAAGCAATCGTATATACACAAAGCGGAACCATAAGCCCCATCAGAAGGTTTGACAGATGTCCTGTAGAAGAAAGAATCTCTACTATGATAAACAATACGATCACAAGGCCATAGTTGATGAGACTGTTTTTAGTTGTTTTGTTCATATTTTTCATATCCGTCACCCCTTATACTTTCTCCTGAATGTTCTTTCCGAACAATCCGGTTGGTTTAACAAGGAGTACCACGATCAGAACGGCAAAACAGATCGCATCCGCAACCTGAGAAGAAATATATGCTTTACCGAAAATCTCGATCACGCCCAGCAGGATTCCACCTACCATAGCACCCGGGATTGAGCCGATACCGCCAAATACAGCTGCAACGAAAGCTTTGATACCAGGCATTGCTCCTGTATATGGTGTCAGTGTCGGATATGTCTGGCAGAGCAGAAGTCCTGCGATCGCTGCCAGTCCGGAACCGATGGCAAATGTCAGTGAAATTGTTGCATTGACATTAACTCCCATGAGCTGTGCAGCATCACGGTCTTCGGAAACTGCCTGCATGGCACGTCCCGGTTTTGTCTTCTTTACAAAAAAGTTCAGCCCGATCATGATCACGATGCAGGCAAGGATCGTTACAATGGTGATTCCTTTGATCGTCAGCTCTCCGTCAAAAAGAGACAGGGACGGAACATCAATAACCGTTACAAAGCTCTTCGCATCTGCCCCGAATACGAGCAGAGCCAGATTCTGAAGCAGATAACTGACTCCGATTGCCGTGATCAGTACAGCAAGGTTGGATGATGCTTTACGGAGAGGGCTGTACGCGACCTTCTCGATAACCATACCAAGAACTGTACAGAATACAACGGAAAGTGCAACTGCCAGAACCGGTGACATACCGCCCTTTGTAACTGCTGTAAGAATAACATAAGCTCCAACCATGATGACATCACCATGTGCAAAGTTCAGCATCTTTGCAATACCGTATACCATTGTATAGCCGAGAGCAATGATCGCATAGATACTGCCCAGGCTTATTCCATCTTTTAAGTATGATATAAAACTCATTATACACCTCTTTCATTATGTTAAGAAAAGGGGACGGTGCTGTGATAACAGGCAACCGTCCCCCGTCCTCTGAACAAAAGTGTTATTTTACTGCATTTCTACATAAGCACCGTCTTTGATCTCAAATGCTTTTGGCTCTTTGTCACATTCGCCGTCTTCTGTCCATTTTGCTTTACCTGTGATTCCATCAAGTTCAATGTTCAGCATGGAAGCGGACATTGCTGCACTGATGTCTTCGTTAGACATATCCGGTGTAATCTCTGCGTCATTTGCTGCAAGCTGCATTGCGTAAAGCACATCATAAGCATCTGCTGCAAACTGGTTTGGAGTTTCGTCTTTATTTGCTGCTTCGTAAGCTTTTACGAATGCCTGAGATTTCTCGTCTTCTGATGTAGCAGAGAATGGTGTCAGAAGCATAACGCCTTCTGCAAGAGATGTATCGAAGTTTTCTACTCCGAGGATACCATCCATACCATCTACACCAAATTTCTTGATATCATCCATTCCTGCATCATGAGCCTGCTGAAGGATCAGTGCGTTATCGGAATAGTAGTTAGGCAGGAACAGAAGCTCTGCACCACTGTCTTTGATCTTCTTAAGCTGTACAGAATAGTCTGTGTTGCTGTCTGTTGTGTATGCTTCGTCAGCTACAACTTCAAGTCCGTTCTCTTCTGCTGCTGCTACGAATGAATCATGGATACCTGAGTTATAATCTGCTGCTGAATCGTAAAGAACAGCAACCTTTGTAGCAAGATTATGCTCACCGATAAACTGAGCAGATTTTGTTCCCTGTGCCGGGTCAGTGAAGCACATACGGAATTCATTATCACCGGATGTGATACAGTCAACTGCTGTACCGGATGGTGTGAAAAGGAATGTACTTTCTGCTGCTTCTGCACCTACTGCGATGCATGCACCGGAAGTAACAGTACCGCAAAGCATCTGCATTCCCTTATCAAGAAGGTCATTGTATGCATTAACTGCCTTCTCCGGATCACCCTGATCGTCACCTGCATCCAGAACTTCAACGTTATATCCGTTGAATCCTCCGTTTGCATTGATTTCCTCTGCTGCAACCTGTGCTGCATGATATACTCCAAGTCCGTACTGTGCGTAGTCTCCTGTCATAGGTCCGATCACGCCGATCTTGAAAGTTTCGTCCTCTGCTGCAAATGCAGATACAGGCATCATTGTCGCTGCCATAGCTACTGCTGCTGTTAAGCCAAGTGCTTTTTTCCAGTTTTTCATAATTAAGCTCCTCCTTTTTATCCTCTGGCACTGCTTTAATTTGTCAGTGCTTTAATGTGTTTGATTATAGCATCCACTATACATGTTTGCAAGGGAAAATTTTATATTCTTTTAACATTTTGTTTTTTTACCGACTACCCTTGTCTTTCTTACGCGGACATTACAATCAAAATAAAGACCGCAGTCCGGTCGCGGAACTGCGGTCTGTTATCTCATAATCCGCTATTATGCAACTGCCTTTTTAGCGATTTCAGCAAGTGCTGCAAATCCTTCAGCATCATTTACTGCAAGCTCTGCAAGCATTTTTCTGTTGATGTCAACGTTTGCAACTTTAAGTCCGTGCATCATTTTGCTGTAGGAGAGTCCGTTCATTCTTGCTGCTGCGTTGATACGGGCGATCCAGAGCTGTCTGAACTGACGTTTTTTCTGTTTACGTCCTGCATAGGAGCTTGCAAGTGCTCTCATAACAGACTGTTTTGCTACTCTATACTGTTTGGAACGGGCTCCTCTGTAGCCTTTTGCCAGTTTTAATGTACGGTTATGTTTCTTCTTTGCGTTTAATCCGCCTTTAATTCTTGCCATTTCTTATTTCCTCCTGTTTGTCTTCTGATATCGTCTGCTGCTTATTATAAATAAGGCAGTGCTTTCTTAATGTTCTTAAGGTTTGTAGAATCAACAACAGTAGCTTTTCTCAGATTTCTCTTTCTCTTCTGAGATTTCTTTGTTAAGATATGGCTCTTATAAGCTTTATTTCTCATGATTTTTCCGGTTCCGGTCTTTTTGAAACGTTTTGCTGCTGCTCTACAAGTTTTAATCTTAGGCATAATTATTTCCTCCTTAATTCGTGGTACTGTTTTTTATTTCTTATTATCAAGAACACGCACTGATCAGCACGCTGTCTGTGATAACTGCTTAACGCTTTTCGCTGAGAAACATAGT